>CAMCYZ010000188.1 GCA_945885545.1 Spirosoma fluviale | reverse complement strand
TTATAACCGAAGACCAAATATATAGCCACTTGTTTTGGTCATTAACCATTATATTTGGTTTGCTGTCCATTTCAAACATTGGAAATCCAAAAAGGACAAATTGATTGTATGGCTCTAGTAATTAAGAACTTAACTTACTTGAACTATCCATAATGTTTATTTATTCCTGAAATTTTTACCGTTAAAATGTTTAAAGACAGAACTTTACTTATAGCCACCAAGCACCAAAAAGAAAAGGTAATAGCACCCATTTTGGAGAAAGAACTTGGCGTAAAGTGCGTGGTATATCCTGCGTTTGACACTGATTTGTTCGGAACTTTTAGCGGCGAAATTGAGCGAGACCAAGACCCACTGACCACAGCAAGAAAAAAATGCCAAAGTGCAATGAACACCTATAATTGTGACCTTGCCATAGCAAGCGAGGGCTCTTTTGGTTCGCATCCATCGGCTTTTTTTATACCAACCGATGATGAGATATTGGTACTGATAGACAAAAAAAATGGTTTGGAGATAAAAATAAGAGAAATTAGCACCGAAACCAATTTTGGGGGCAGGGAGGTCACTACCGAACAAGAGCTCTTAGAATTTGCCAACGCAGTAGGATTTCCTTCACACGGATTGATTCTCAAAAAAGCCGAGGCTGATTTAAGCGAAATAAAAAAAGGCATCACCGATAGCCATTCTCTTTTGGAGGCATTCCATGCGTTTATTTCAAAATCAACGTCGGTATGGGTAGAAACAGACATGAGGGCCATGTACAATCCCCAAAGAATGAAAGTGATTGAAAAAGCGACCTTAAGGCTTGTGGATAGAATAAAAACCTTGTGCCCTGCGTGTCAATCGCCTGGTTTTGACATAACCGAAGTCCAAAAAGGCCTACCCTGCAAACGCTGTGGTTTACCCACAAACACTACGCTAAGCTATGTTTCTACTTGCCAAAAATGTGAACATAGCCAAGAAGAATTATATCCCAAGCAAAAAACAAGCGAAGACCCAAAATTTTGTGATTATTGTAACCCTTAAAAAACATAAAACATTCATGACTAAGACTTAAGACACAAAGAGAAATGATTATTCCTTAGCGTCTTAGCGGTAAATAAAAAAAATATGAAAAAGAAAATAATAAAGAATGTACAAGTTGTTAACGAAGGAACAATCAAAACTTGTGACGTATTGATAGTGGGTGAAAGAATAGAAAAAATTGCCAGCCAAATTACTGATAATCAGGCTGAAATTATTGATGCAGAAGGACAATATTTGCTTCCTGGCTTAATTGACGACCAAGTGCATTTTAGAGACCCAGGGCTAACGCATAAAGCTACAATTTATTCAGAATCTCGGGCAGCAGTGGCGGGCGGAATCACGTCTTTCATGGATATGCCCAACACCATACCGAACACCCTAACCCAACAATTGTTAGAAGAAAAATATGCTTCAGCATCCAAAAATTCTCTTGCCAATTATTCTTTTTTTATGGGCATAAATCAAGACAATTTAGAGGAGGCTTTAAAAACTGACAATGAAAATGTTTGTGGAATTACAGACGATGGCTTGTATTTCAGCAACGACAAAGGTATTTTAGCCAACTACCCGGACTTTTTGGATTTGCTTTTTTCCAGAACGGACACCTTGGTAGCCCTCCACAGCGAAGATGATAGCATAATAAGAAACAATACCCTTAAATATCGTGAAATTTATGGTGATGATATCCCCATGCATTTACACCCTAAAATCAGAAGCGAGGAGGCTTGCCTAGCTGCTACAAAGCGTGTTTTGGAATTAGCAAAAAAACATAAAAATCGCCTACATTTATTCCATATTTCCACTGCCTCTGAAGCCAACTTGCTCGACAACAAAACGCCATTAAGAGAAAAACGCATTACAGCCGAGGCTTGTGTACATCATTTGTGGTTTACCGAAAATGACTATATATTGCTCGGAGCCCATATAAAATGGAACCCGTCTATCAAAACTCCAAGTGATAAAGAAGGACTAATGAAGACTTTGATAGACAACCACATAGACATTATAGCCACAGACCACGCCCCGCATACCAAGGAAGAAAAAAGCGGGAATTACTTCAAGGCCATGTCTGGCGGACCTTTGGTGCAGCATGCTTTAGCAGCTTTGTTAGAACTCTATCATCAAGAAAAAATCAGCTTGGAAAAAATTGTCGAAAAAACGAGTCATAATGTAGCCGAAATATACAGAATGGTTGACCGCGGCTACATAAGAGAAGGCTATTTCGCAGATTTAGTGTTGGTAGATGTGAACAACCCTTGGGAGGTAAATTCAGAAAATATCCTTTACAAATGTGGTTGGTCACCTTTTGAAAACCAAACCTTTAAAAGTAAAATTTCAAAAACCTTTGTAAACGGAAACTTGGTTTACAATGCGGGTATTTTCGATGAAAGTAAAAAAGGATTTAGACTAAAATTTTCGAAAATTAGGTAATTTGAAGGTTTGCTTGCTAATAGAACAACAAACCTTAAAGAAGAAAACCTTTATTCAAGAAATTGGATAGGCAAAACTTTTATCTTTATCCATGCTTGATTTTTTCGCATAAAACACAATTTAATTCTAGCTAAAATTGCGTTTTTTATTATGGCAATTTTTCCAAATTTTACTGAATCAAAATCAAATCAACACCAAACCACATCATCAAAGTGGCTCACTTTAAACCGGAACAAATGACTCACTTTCACAGGATTATATACATTAAAACGTCGAACCAAATCAATGTTTTTTTCTTTCGCCCATGCAACTTCTGCCCCATTTCGTGCATCCATACTACAAAAACCGCTCATACAAGAAAAGAAACCACTTGTGTATTAACCACTACTTTGTATTACACAATACTATTAAGTTTGCCTTGAAAAAAGAAGCTATTACAAAAGACAAGTACTAAAAATGAAACGTTCATGACTAAGATTTTAGACACACAAAGAAATGATTATTTCTTGGCGTCTTTGTGCCTTAGCGGTAAATAATTAAAAAATGAAAAAGCTATTACAATTAACTGTTGCCTTATTGGCAACCCTGAATTCTTTTGCCCAAAATGTGGGCACCGTATCGGGGGTGGTTTTGGATGAAAAATCTGAGATTCTACCTTTTACGAATGTTCTACTCCTCAAGGCCAAAGACAGCACCTTGGCCAAGGCAGTCACCTCAGACATTGACGGCAAATTCCTTATCGAAAATGCAAGTTTCAACAACTACCTCTTGAAAATCTCGATGGTGGGTTATGGCGAAATTCTACACCCCAAAGTTCATTTTGAACGCCGCCAATCCAAGCTTTAAGTTTGAGCCAATAAAGCTAAGCATGCAAACACAAATGCTGAAAGAAGTGAGTGTAACGGCCAAGAAACCTTTTATTGAGCAACAGATTGACAAAACCGTTGTTAACGTCGAAAACAGCATTGTAGCCTCAGGCAATACGCTTTTGGAGATTCTTGAGAAATCGCCGGGCGTGGTGGTGGATAGGCAAAACAACGCACTCAAACTAAAAAACAAAGATGGGGTAATGGTGATGATTGACGGCCGCAGAAATTTCCTTTCTAACGAAGCCCTGATACAATTCCTCTCGAACCTCAACAGCGAGCAAGTGGCTTCTATTGAGATCATTACAAATCCATCCTCCAAATATGATGCCCAAGGAAACTCTGGAATTATAAATATTAAACTCAAGAAAAATCAATCTTTTGGCACCAACGGAACGATTACCGTTTCAGCAGGAAATACGTTTCTGCCAGATGCTCCAAATGACCTTTACAGACTTTCGACCAATCTGAGCCTCAACCACAGAAACAAAAAGTGGAATATCTACGGTAATGTTAATCCCGGAAAAAACACTTGGTACAACGACAATACCTTGGTAAGGTCAACCAATTATGAAGGCCTGAGGAGCGAATTTGACCAAAGTTCTAGACGCAATGGCAATGGCGTTTTTACAAACGGAAAATTAGGTGCAGATTATTTTTTGTCCAATAAAACTACACTAGGAGCTATGATAGATATCAATAACTGGAGCGGTAGCGGGATTAGTAGCGGATTAACAAATATTGTGGAAATCAAGAATCAGACTCGGACAGCAAGCAGTTTAATTCCTGGCTCAAGCAATGACAATTCTAATTTCAACCTTACCGCCAACATGAACCTCAAGCACAATTTTGATGACAAAGGAAAAGAATTGACGGTGGATTTGGACTATAGCGGTTTCAATAACACGGCGAACACAAACTTTGAAAACAGATTTTTTGATGCCAATAATGTATTGACTGAAAATTCGGTTCAACGAAACCCAACTTCGACAATAATAGATATTTACGCAGCAAAATTTGATTTTTCTATACCAACAAAAAATAAAGCCAAAATAGACCTTGGAGCCAAAACGAGCTATGTAAAAACCGATAATGACTTTGTTTTCGAGCAATTGTTTGACAACACATGGGTGAACGACGAAGGAAAAACCAACCATTTTGTTTATCAGGAATTTGTAAACGCTGCCTACATAAACTACGGTAAACAATGGAAAAAAGTAGGACTTCAGTCTGGTTTAAGGGCAGAATATACCATTTCGGAAGGTAACTCCCTGACCTTAAACAAAGTAGTTCCGAAATCTTACCTGAGCCTTTTTCCTACTTTGTTTATCAACCACAACATCAGCGAAAAACACGGCACTAGATATTCGTACAGCCGCAGAATAGGCCGACCAAACTATCAGCAGCTCAATCCATTCTTATTTTTCTTAGACCCTTATACTTTCCAGAAAGGAAATGAGTTCTTGAATCCGCAGTTTACCGACAACGCGGAGTTTACCTACTCTTACAAAGGGGCATCGTCGATAGCTTTTGGTTATTCGTTTACAAAAGACAATATGTTTGACGTAATAGAACAAGAAGACGACAGCAGAAAGACCTTCCAAACCACCACCAACCTCGAAAAAGTGGAAAATTTCTCTGTAAATGTTTCGTTTCCGATGACCGTAACCAAATGGTGGACCATGAACAACAATATCAGTGGATATTACAACCGATTCAGAGATAGTGATGTGTCTGGTGGTGTTTTGGATATAGGTAACTTTGCTTATAATTTTTATACAGGCCATACTTTTTCTTTGAAAAAAGGCTGGTCGGCAGAAGCTAATATGTGGTATAACTCACCAAATGTTTTCGGCATCATCAGAGCCACCAAAGCTCAATATGCCGTAAATGCTGGTGTACAGAAGGTGTTGAACAAGAAAGCGAGACTAAAACTCAACATAAATGACATGTTCTTGACCTCATTTTTCAATGGCAAAATTGACTATCAAAACATAGACTTGGCTGTTACCAACCGTTGGGCGAGCCGCAGAGTTACGCTCAGCTTCACTTATACCTTTGGAAATCAAAACGTGAAAAGTGCAAGAAGAAGAAGTACTGCAGCGGAAGACTTGAAAAGCAGAGCCGCTGGCGGACAAGGCTAGCCCGCAACCCTAACGGGGATCTTGTAAAGATTGTAAAAAACTTGGGAAATATTAAAAGACGCTTTCATTAACTGAGAGTGTCTTTTTTATGTCAATTGGCTTAATTTTGAATAAAACTCCCAACCCATCTCTTCCACCAAACTGTGTTTTTGTCCTTTCACCATAAAACCCACATGACCGCCGTTTTGGGTAAGTTTCAGGTGAATGTTTTTATTATTTTCGGCACCCTTTATATCCAAACATTCTGGACTTAAAAAGGGGTCATTTATAGACTGAACAATCAGGGCAGGTACATAAATATCTTTTAAAAGGGGTTTCGAAGATGCTTTTTTGTAAAAATCTTGGGCATTTTCATATCCATGCAATGGAGCAGTGTAACGGTTATCAAAAACCTCAAAATTCTTGACTTCCGTCCAATAATTTTCTACACTTAAAAGCTTGTTTTCTGGAAACATACGGGCTTTTTGTTCGAGTTTCTTTCCGAGTTTTTTCAAAAAACGATTCATGTAAAACCGTTTTCCAGGTTTGTCCAGCTCAGCCACAGAACTTGGCAAATCCAAAGGAACTGAAACCACCACCGCACTTTTTATTTGGGCAGGAACATCAGCACCGTATTCACCCAAAAGCCTAATCGTCAAGCTCCCACCCATGCTAAAGCCCGCCATGAAAATTTCTTCATAGCCCAAGGAAATAGCATATTCTACCACAAATTTTAAATCTCCAGCATCGCCATGGTGATAGAATCTGGGTAATCTATTGATTTCACCACTGCAACTTCTTGAGTTCCAGCCGAGTCCATCAAAACCGTTTTTGATAAACTTCTCCACCATTCCGGTGACATAGTGTCTGTTAGAGTCTCCCTCTAAGCCATGCGTGGCTATCAGAAGTTTTTTGCTGCCATTTTTTACCCAGTCTAAATCCAAAAAGTCGCCGTCTTCTAACGATATTCTTTCACGTTGATAAGGAACAATGACTTTACGAAATATACTTGGGTAAATAGTCTGCAAATGTCCATTTATTTGCAAAAAAGGCGGCTTGAAATCTGTAGGCATAAATTAGAACTGATAAACCATGGCGTTGCAGTGCATACCGGCCCCCACTGATGCAAAAACTACTTTCATTCCGGACGTAATTTCGTAATTACCCAGGTCGTGCTTTCTAATCAAATCCAACATAGTAGGAATGGTAGCTACTGAAGTATTACCCGTAAATTCTATGGTCGTCGGTATTTTTCCTTCGAAAGACAATCCCTCTAAGCCATACATTTGTGCCAAATTATTGGCAAAAGCATGGAGCATTTTTCCGTTGGCTTGGTGGAACAAGAACATATCCACATCTGAAGCCGTTAATCCTGCTTTGTCTAAAGCCGCTTTGATTACTTTTGGCACCCATACCGTGGCGTATTTATAGACATCCTTACCGTTCATTTTGAAAAGTGTCGGTGCCTTCAATTCCTTGTTGTAGGATTCTGCCAAATAGATACATGAAATATCCTCTTGGGCATGAGAATAGGTGGCGTACGAAATTATTCCTTTAGAATCATAGCCGCCGCCAGACGTCACAATTGTAGCACCACAGCCATCGGCCAATATCATAGAATCCAAATCATGCGGATCCATCAATCGGGAGGCCACTTCCAAACCTACTACCAATACATTTTTTGCATCGCCCATCTGTATAGCTTGGTGGGCTTGTATAATCCCCTGCAACCAACCTGGGCAGCCAAAAAGCAGGTCATAGGCAAAACATTCGTGATTGGC
>CAMCYZ010000187.1 GCA_945885545.1 Spirosoma fluviale | reverse complement strand
AGAGCTTAAAAGAAGGTTTTGTTTTTGTAAGGCAAAATAAAATTCTTTGGTATAGCATAGTTTTAGACATGTTTTCAGTGCTTTTTGGTGGAGTTATAGCCATGTTACCCGTTTTTGCTAAAGATATTTTGCACGTGGGAGCCGAAGGCTTAGGTTTTTTGAGGGCGGCTCCAGCTATAGGTGCGGTTTTGGTGATGCTAGGTACTGCTTACTTTCCGCCAACGAATAAAGCCTGGAGAAACATGTTATTGGCAGTTGCCGGTTTCGGTGTAGCCACTTTAGTTTTTGCGGTTTCTACTAATTTTTATCTCTCTTGTTTTGCTTTGTTTTTTACAGGAGCTTTTGATAGTATAAGCGTTGTGATACGCTCAACAATTTTACAAATTCTTCCACCCGACTACATGCGTGGGCGTGTAAGTGCTGTCAACGGTGTTTTTGTTAGTACTTCTAATGAACTTGGAGCCTTTGAGTCGGGCTTGGCAGCTAAACTTTTAGGAACAGTTCCGTCCGTTATTTTTGGTGGAGCTATGACCTTGGTTATTGTAACCTACATTTATACCCAATCCAAGGAATTGTTTGGGGTGAAATTGATTAAGGAAGGGAAGTGATTACTTCAAAATCTGCTCCGCAACAAATGCAATTCCTTCCTGAAAAGTCTTTGGATTATAGCCTAAAACTGTCATGGGTTTGTCCAAAATAAAGCCTGTTTTTGCAGGTCTTTTTGCCGGCTGAGTAAACTTTGTGCCGTCCACTTCGGTAATTAGGGATTTATCTAAATTGAAATAATCGGCAGTCATGATGGCCATTTGGAAAGGATTCAAAAGGTCTTTTCCAGAAATATTAAAAATCCCTTCAGCTTCTTTTTCTGCGATTAGGATACAGCCATCCGCCAGGTCTTCAGCCAGAGTCGGTGTTCTCCATTGATCGTTTACTACGTTGATGCTTTTGCCTTGTTCCAACGAGTTCTTTACCCAAAGAATGATGTTGGTACGGCTCATATCATGTGCTATTCCGTAAACCAAAACTGTGCGGGCAATGGCCCATTTTGCATCGGAATTTATGACCAATTTTTCGGCGGCGTATTTGCTCCAACCATAAAAACTCAATGGATTTGCTTCGGCTTTTTCGTCATAAGGACCAGCTTTTCCGTCAAAAATAAAATCGGTTGAAAGGTGAACCAAGAATGAATTGTGCTTATTGGAAGCTTCTACTAAATATTCTACTGCTTTTACGTTCAAGTCCCAGCAGGCGTCTTTTTCGGTTTCGCACTGATCTACGTTGGTCATGGCCGCTGTGTGAATGACTACATCAGGTTTTTCACTGTCAAAAACGGTCTCAACTTCTTCTTTTTTGGTGATATCCAGACTTACGAATTTATAGTTTTCAGCAAATGGCAGGCGGTTCTCGCCTCTTGCGGTAGCTATAACTTCTATGTTGTCAGTCTTAGAAAGTTTCTCAATTAATTTTTGACCTAGAAGTCCGTTCGAGCCCGTTACTAATATTTTTTTCATTTGTCTACCTTGCTCTCAAAATAGAAAGCCCTGTTTTAAATGCAAAATAGGGCTTAAAATTTCATATTTTCTTCAAAAAATCACTTCTTTTTTTCGTATTGAAATCTATAAAGTCTTGTGATTTTCTTTTTTCTGAGTTTTTTTGCGGTTATAATCATTTTTACGTCTTCTAAAGGCCGGTTAAATTCGTCTTTTTTAACCGCTGCAATGTCATCTATAAGTTTGAAGTTGTCCAAAACTTCTCCGAAAACTGTGTATCTGTTATCCAAAGACGGATAGCCACCAATACTAACATAATCGACACGTTGCTTATTGGTGTATTTGATGTTATTCGTTTTTTCTATTTTTGAAATTTCTTCATCAGATAGCTTTTTTCCTTGAACTATATAAAACTGAACTGGATTTGACATTTTCTCTGGATTGCCATTGCTCGCCGCAGCCAATGCACCTTTTTTATGTACTCTATGTGGAGTAAATTCGAAAGAAATTTTCTCTAAATTACTGCCACCGGAACCTAGGCGAGCTCCTGATTTAGCATTTTTAGAGGTGGGGTCTCCTCCCTGAATCATGAATTTTTCTATAACCCTGTGAAACAGCAAACTGTCATAATAGTGTTCCTTGACAAGTTTCAGAAAGTTGGCTTTATGGAGCGGTGTTTCGTCATAAAGCACCATGTGAGCTTCTCCTTTTGAGGTTTTTAGGGTCAATATATAGTCCTTCTTTTGAGCATTGGTTTGAACATAAGCCACTAAAATAGCCAGGATTAAAAAATATTTTTTCATTGTTATTACAATTGAGCTTTGATTTTTTCTAAAATCTCTTTTCCGCCTTCTGATAGTACTCTATTTGCCAATTTCACACCAAGTTCTTCAGGAGACTCATTTTTTTGTATTTCTTTAACCTTTATTATTTTTTGGCCATCCAGAGAGATTATTCCGGCAGTAAATAATACTTTATTTTCGACTAAAACTCCATTTCCAAAAACAGGAATAGAACAACCACCTTTTAGTTCTCTTAAATAAGCTCTTTCTGCGAGTAAACAATACTCAGTTTCTGGGTCATTACATATTTCCCTAATTTCGCATGCTTTGGTTTTATCTAGCTTGTTTGAAATTTCTATAGCCACAGTACCCTGGCCTACCGGCGGTACGAACTGTTCGTTATCGAACTGGTGGCGAATCATTTCGTTGTAATTCATTCGGTTAACACCGGCGTAGGCGAGTAAAATAGCATCACAGGCTCCATCTTCCATTTTTTTGATACGAGTTTGGAGGTTTCCACGCATATCTACAATCTTAAAATGCGGAAAGTAAGCCTTCAGCATAGCCACTCTTCGGGTTGAAGAGGTGCCGACTATCAGTTCTTTTGTAATGTCAATCTCTTTATGACTTACCAGAACGTCATTTGTTTTTTCTCTTTCAGTAAATGCTATAATGGAAAGAGATGCATCTAATTCAGATTGCAAGTCTTTGGCACTGTGAACGGCTATATCTATGGCACCAGAGTGCAATTGCTCCTCCAATTCTTCGGTAAAAACTCCTTTACTGCCAATTTTAGACAATGCTCTATCAAGTATTTTGTCACCTTTGGTTTCGATGATTACTATTTCGGTGTCTATTCCAGCGTTTCCTAGTTTTGCTTGTATGTAATCGGCCTGCCAAAGTGCCAAAAGGCTACCCCTTGTTCCTATTTTTATTTTCATAAATTTATAAAAGATAAATTGTTCCCAAAATACCGGTAAAAACTCCCCAAAGAATGCCAAAAGTAATTTGCTTTAGCGTATGTGCCCCTAAGATCAGCCTAGAGGAGGAAAGTATTCCAAGAATCAAAATTAATCCGAGTATGGGCAAGTAAAGATTTTGTTCTACGAATTTGATATATACGGTAAACGTAATGCCAAGGATGCACGCCAGAGCTGAAGTATGAGCACTTATTTTTTCTTTTATTGAAAACACTGACAAGCCAAGAATATTGACAACCATAATGGTAATTAAAAATGAAGTGGGTTCCAAAAGTCCACCTTTTGAATAAAAAAAGTAAGCCAAAGAAATGAAAAAACCAGATGTAATAAGGTAAACTTTTGGTCTTTCTTTGGTTTTGGAGATTTCAATATCTGAGACAGCTTTGGTTTTGTTTAACCAAAAAACAAGTAAAATTGGTAAAACGGCGGTATATAGAAAAATGATAGAGATGAATACGGCAAAGCTTTTTAAAGTAAAAAAACTGTAGAATAGCGAAAGCGGAGCAAAGGTCTTTAGTATCAAGACCAAGTATGTAGGCATAAATACTGGGTGCAATACGTAGGAGAGAAATTTTGATACTTTGAACTGCACTTTGTAGCTTATGATTGGTTTCTACACTTAAAAATCACACAAATATAAGGTTTTTAATGCTATTGATGTGTAAAAAAGACCTTGGAGCACAAAAAAATCCCATTCGGTACGAATAGTTTTTTTTCTATTATTTGAAAAATTGATGATTTTTTTTACATTTCTTTTCTTAATCGTGCTACTGGAATGGCCAATTGCTCTCTGTACTTGGCTACAGTTCTACGGGCAATGTTATATCCACGCTTTTTAAGAAGTTTCTCTAATTTATCATCTGAAAGTGGTGAGTGTTTTGGTTCTCTCTCTATCAATTCTTTCAAAATATTCTTCACTTCGCGGCTAGAGGCTTCTTCGCCGTTGTTTGTTGCTATACCCTCTGAGAAAAAATGTTTAAGGGGATATATTCCAAAATCAGTCTGAACTGATTTACTGTTGGCTACCCTCGAAACTGTGGAGATATCCATGTCGATTCTCTCTGCTATATCTTTGAGAATCATTGGTTTAAGTTTATTTTCGTCTCCTTCATTGAAAAAATCTTGTTGGTACACTACGATGGCTTCCATGGTTTTCAAAAGCGTCTGCTGCCTTTGCTTTATGGCTTCTATAAACCATTTTGCGGCGTCTAATTTTTGTTTAACGAAACTGACCGTTTCTTTGATTTGACGATTCTGTTTATCGCTTTTATCGTAAGTGTCGAGCATTTCTGAAAACGACCTGCTTACTCTAAGTTGCGGTGCATTTTTTGAGTTCAGAACAATTTCTGACTTGCCGTTTACTGAAGAAACAATAAAATCAGCTGTCAAATACGCCACGTTGTTTGCTGTTGACCCTATATTGCCGGGTTTTGGATTCAATCGTGTGATGAGACTCAAGGCTTTTTTAAGTGTTTCGTCTTCAATATTTAGTTTTCTTTGGATTTTGTCGAAGTGTTTTTTAGTAAACTCTTCAAAGTGGTCCTCCAGAATGGTAAGGGCGATATTGTTCTCTAAGGAGTTTCTGTTTTTTTCTAATTGCAGTATCAAGCATTCTTGTAAGTCTCTCGCACCGATGCCTGCCGGCTCAAACTTCTGAATTTTTTTCAAAATCAAAATCACTTCGTCTTCGGAGCAGTACACGTTTTGTCCGAAAGCTAAATCGTTGCAGATAGATCTAATAGGTCTTCTCAAATAGCCGTCATCCTCTATTGAACCAATTAACTGTTGGCCGATTTGCGTTTCACGTTCGTCGAGTCTTAAAAAGCCCAATTGTTGTAAAAGGGACTCAGATAAAGAATCCATCGATATAACCGGTGTGGTGTCTCTTTCTTCTTCACCCCAGCCGTCACTAGCCATTTTATAGCCCGAATATTCGTCTTGATTGATGTATTCCTTTACATTGAGTTCATAAGTATCTAGGCTGTCATATTCGTTGAAATCGTTTATGTATTCATCATCAGAAGAAACAGAAGTTTCTCCGTAAATATCTTCGTCTTGGCTTCGCTTTTGAGTCTCCATGCCTTCTTCTAAGGCAGGATTAATCTCAAGTTCTTCCTCAATTCGTTGGTTCAATTCAGCAGTAGGTATCTGAAGCAATTTGATAAATTGTATTTGTTGAGGTGATAGCCTCTGTTGGAGTGATTGACTTAGAGCTAGTTTCTGCATTTTAATAGAGTTTTGTCAATGAATTATTAGGATTATTTTTAGGGTACAACATTAATCGTGCCAAAATTTTTTTCTATTTCATAAAAATATTATGTTTATTCCGATAAATCAAATTTATTCTAAAGGAATATTCTTAAAAGTAATTTAAGACATTGGTTGTGAAATATTAATGAATCAACATTTTTCATTAATATTTAGACTTTTTTATTTGAAGAAAGTAACAAAAAAAATAGATTGTGGATAAATGCTGCCAATTAAGAGAAGGATTTGAGGATAGTTTGTAGTTTAATTTCGGTTTCATTCCACTCTTTTTCGGGGTCAGAATCCTCTGTTATTCCACCACCAGCAAAGGCGAATGCTTGCCCGTTTTCTATTTTCATTGTACGGATATTTACAAACAATTGGCTTCGATTTTGGATATTAACGGGGCCTAAATAACCACTGTAGAATTCCCTGTTGTAGTCTTCGATCCGACCTAGGATGCCCTCGGCGGCTTCTTTGGGCATTCCACATACTGCTGGCGTAGGGTGAAGGAGGTCGAGCATTATTGAGCTTAGGTTGCCAAAGTTAATCTCATTTGTATCTATGGTATAGCTGGTGTTGAGGTGTAATAAGTTACCAGCTTTAATGGTTTTTGGTCCTTCTTCGAGGAATTCCCTAACCCTTATTTTTTTGAGACAATTTATTATATAACGTCCCACAAATGCCTGTTCTTCAATTTCTTTGTGCGACCACAGGGCGTCGATGGGTCTAATTTCGTTTCCATCCTTATCAAAAGCCGACTGGGTGCCTGCTAACGAAACTGTTTTAAACATTCCATTTTCGTCTTGCGAGACCAATATTTCTGGAGAAGCACCTAGCCAAACTTGGTTTTTCCAGGGCACATTTACCAATGATACAAAGCCGGTTGGATTGGACTTCGAAAGGTTTTGAAAACCTCTGAAAAGGTTATTTTCAGTAATTTCTCCCAAGTGTTTGGTTCTTGAAAGTACCACTTTTTTAGCCTCACCCTTTTGAATACTGTCTATAACGGCCTCTATATTTCTTTTATGGCTGTCGCTTTTGGTATTGTCGGTTTTGAGTTTTAGAGAAAATTGATCCGTAGGGCTAGTTTTGGATATTTCGAGTATAGCTCTGAGTTCTTCGGGTACTTCGATTTCTGTAATGTCTTGAAATTCAACTTCAAAGTCGCTTCTGTAAAAATAAGGAAGCTCCTTTTCTTTGTGATATGGAGCCATAACAAAGCCCGAACCACACTCGTCAAAGTCTATTTTTTTTCTAATTTCGGACTTTTCGAAACTAACTATGAGTTTGGATTTTGTAGAATATGGCAACCTATAAAGGGCAAAAGGGATTTTTTGCTCTATACAGCCATTTAGTAAAACATCAATATGTATACTTGATTCGGTGGCAATCATTCACTTTCGACTTTCAGTTCGCCGTTATTGTATTTTGAGGGACATTTCAGTAGTATTTGTTCGGCCTCAAAGCAGTTCTTTTCTAAATCCATGTGTCCTACGACCACTACCTTCTCAGACTTATCCATGTCTTGTGGTTTAGGTTGTTTATAAACCACCAAGTTATGATTATTCAGGGAATCTGTCATCATAAATTCAAAGTGATTTGGGTCAACTGAAGGTTCGTATTTCATGCCCATTGGTTTGCCATCGGTACCTTTTATGAGTTCACCTACCACATGAATGGACCCTTTATCGCCATTGTTCGCCATTTCGGTGGCCTCCTTAAATGAGGCATAAGTACTTGCATCACCAAT
>CAMCYZ010000186.1 GCA_945885545.1 Spirosoma fluviale | reverse complement strand
TGGAGTTCTGGTATTAGTGATTACGCAAGGTGCAAAAGGAGGCCTTGAGCCATCTCCCGAAGCAGGTTCATAATTCTCTTTTCTACCTAATATATATATTTGTTTCGACCCTACGGCATCTAATCTATCCACCCAAATTCGTTTAATTTTCGAATTCCCAACCATAAAATACCCACCGACAGTTTCTTTGGAATCACTTATGTTTCTTACATTGCCAATTAAGGCTGCCGGAGGAGAGTCAACCAAAGTCCCATTGTTTTGAGACTGATTACCCAATATTTTCAAGTATTGAAAGGCCGATGGAGTAACCGTTTGTTGTTTTATTTCTATCAAAAAACCATTCTGTTGATAAACAGGTATTGTGGCCACAAGTCTATTTTTTATTTCTTTTCCTTGGGAGAAAGCGTCGCTCATTACGTTTAAGTCTTGCGAATAGAATATCTCCCAACAATTACCTTGGCAACTGTAATCGTATTCAACCCCAGCTTCTGCAAGAGCCACTACGGGGCTGCACTTACCCAATGGAGCGGGTGATGTGAGATAAATACCGCCAGAACAAGTTTTACAGACTACTTGTTTTTCATATAATTTCCAAGTCCACATGAAATTATCTCCAACCTCAACAGGATCTTTGGTGTCTAAATAAATCAAATTTGCCGGAATGCTATTTTCGCCTAATTTTATTCCTTTTGGGTCAAATTTCACCGTATATCCTGTAATTTCAGGTGTTGACCGCATTACTTCTTCAGATGATTCATACACATTGCCATTTGCCAAAACTATCTTTAGTTTATATTTACTACCCACCAAAGCCTTGAAACCCAAGGGCAAGTAATAGTAACCATTGTCCCTGTAATAGCAGTCGATTTGTTCTTTTCCGTCTTTTAGAATACTCACCTTGGCGTTTACCTCGTTGGCGTATCTAACATTTCCAGTGGAAGAGGGTATAAATTTTTTAACCGTTATAAACTGATCTTTGCTTGAGTCATCAATGGAGCCATCTATAATAAGGATAGTTTCGGTGGTTATTATCTCCAAATCCAAGGGCTCCACACAAGCTATAAAAACCAGTAATGAGAAAATAAATACTATTTTGAATCTGATATATTTCAATTTTGCAAAAAAAATTAGTCTACCCAGCCTATCGGCCGTATTTTGGTTCTTGTTTCACTTTCAATACAAGGGGCAAAAGGTGGCCTAGAGGTGTCATTCCCCAGAGGTTCTAACGTTGGTTGTCGGCCATTAAACAAACCAATGGCACTAACACTAAAAAAGCTCTCCTTTCTTTGAATAACAAAAGTTTTCGAAGTTTTGCTACTTACCATAAACAAACCGCCCACGGCTTCAGATTTATTACTCGTGTTTTTAACATTTCCAATTAATCCAGCAGGAGGAGTGTCAGCCAATGTGCCATTTCTTTGGGTTTGATTAACCATTAAATTGAAATAGTCAAAGGCTGATTTGGAGATAGAGTACTGTTGGATATCAATGAGCGAGTTTCTATATTGATAATACGGAACATCAGCAATCAGGCGTCCTTTGATAGTTTGACCGTTGGTAAAGTTATCGGTCATGACGTTTAAATCTTTGCTATAAATGATGTCCCAACAATTTGAAACGCACAAATAATCATAAACTACTCCTCTTCTCGCAAGGTTTGCATCATCTACGCATCTTCCAAGCGGAGCGGGCGTTGTAAAATACCGGCCACCACTACAGCTGGTACAAAAATCCTGTTTTTCGTATAATTTATATTGCCATAAATAGTATTGTCCTTTTGTTTCTGAGTCTTTGGTATCCACAAAAATCCGATGCCCATCAATTTTTTTTCCATTAAAATCTATTCCTTTTTCTGCAAATTGAGCATAAATTCTTTCGATAGGCAAAATAGCTGTGGTGGTTTCAACCGTAGACTCATAAGTAGAGCCTTCCATCACCATTCGCAGCTGATAGGGTGTATTGGTTTTGGATTTGAAGCCTTTGGGTAATTGATACTTGCCTTCTGTGGTATAGGCACAATCATAAAGTTTTGATGTTCCTTCTATTAACTGAACCTTGGCATTTTCTACGTTTCTATACACAATATTATTGGGCTCAGGAATATTTTTTCTGATTATGACATACTGCAAGGAGTCATAATCGTTTATGTCTGCCTCAATGAACAATATTTCTTTTTGGCTTCCAAAGTTTAAGTCATAAGGCTCTACACAAGCAAAAACCACCAATCCAACCGCTGCCAAAAATAACCTAATACTATATTTCATCCAAAGTGTTTAAAGTTGTCAAATTTACTGAATTTAATGCAGAAATGCGTCTTACATTCTAAAAAGTATCAATATATGCATATACAATCCAAAATTGTGTAGATATGAGAACAGCCTTATTTTAAAACAAAGTGTTGTTTTTCAATTCCTTTTCTGAAAAACACCAAACCTACAAAGAACAAGTCGATACTTATAGTGACTTCTGAATGATTAATGATGGCTTTCCATGCACTTTTCATTTCTTCTGACCAATAAATATCATCAAAGATAAAGCAGCTGTTTTCTGATTTTAAACTCAAACATGTTTCAAAATACCTCAAAGTGGGCTCTTCCCTGTGATTGGCGTCAAAAAATGCAATATCTATTTTCTTGATTTTTTTCAGCGTATCCCCTAAAGTAAGATCAATATTACCCTCAACACAATTCACATTTTGAATTTCAAGATTATGAAAGGTCTCTTTTGCTATTTTTAAAGTCTCAGGGCATCCTTCAAAGGTGTAAATTTCGGCATGTGGGTTTGTTTTAGCCAAATAGGCTGTAGTAATTCCAAAGGAGGTACCGAGTTCAATTATTGTTTTGTAATCATAAAATTTTACAATTCTATAAAGAAACTGACTCCACTTTTTTGATTTTAAGGAGGTTTTGGCAAGGGAGGATATTTTTTGTGGAGTATTCTTTTTTATTCCTGCACCGAAGTCTTTTCTTTCAATAGTTTTGTGACTCGACATTAATCTCAGTCTTTCTGCCTCTATGAATCGGGAACATGGAACTATGGATTTATCCTTGAATACTTTATTAAAAAACTCAAAAACGAAAGGGGAATGGATTGAATGAGCATTATTTGCCTTGAAAAAATACTTTACGAAGTCGAGATACATTCCTTAGTTTAGTAAATAAGGTACCATCATCACAAATTCTGGTATGACTATTAAAAAAGTTTTACCATCAAGAATTCGTTCCATCGTATAAAAACCATACATTTTGCCTATTCCTGATTTGAAATTACAGCCTGATACGTATTCATGATAACTTCCTGGCTCTATAATTGGTTGGTAACCCACCACACCATCACCCATTACTTCGTCAGATACACCTATAGAATCCCATATATACCAATGCCTTTTTAGCAACTTCATAGTAGATTCCGAATGATTTTCAATGCGTATTCTATACGAAAAAGCAAAATGATGCCTTTCAGGATCAGAATAAAACGGTTGGAATTCAGCAACTACACTCACTTTTATACCTTTCGTGACAGCTATTTCCATATCTATTAAGTTTTTAGTTTCTAAACGAAACTTTTCTATTTTTCTTTGTAAATAAAAGGATAAATTTGATTTTTAACAATAAAAAATCGAAAAAAATCTCATATATGAAGATAAAACTAGAAGAGAGCTGGAAAGTTCAGTTAGATGACGAATTTGAAAAGATTTATTTTCAGAATTTGATAAATTTCGTAAAAAAAGAGTACGCTAGCTCGGTTTGTTATCCACCAGAAACGCTTACATTCAATGCATTCAACAAATGCCCCTTTGATATAACAAAAGTGGTAATTCTGGGTCAAGACCCCTACCATGGGCCAAATCAGGCCAACGGTCTTAGTTTTTCAGTCACTGAAGGGGTTCCTTCTCCGCCTTCATTGACCAATATTTTTAAAGAAATAAAAAAAGACTTGGGCGTTGAAATTCCCAAATCAGGAAATCTTGAAAGATGGGCTGAGCAAGGGGTATTGCTTCTAAATGCGAGCCTAACGGTTAGAGACAACCAAGCCGGCTCCCATCAAAAACAAGGCTGGGAAACTTTTACCGATGCGGTGATTTCGAAACTTAATCTGGAAAAAGAGCATTTGGTTTTCTTGCTTTGGGGAGCTTTGGCACAAAAAAAAGGGAAGTTTATCGACGCTACAAAACATTTGGTTTTGAAATCAAAACATCCTTCTCCTTTGTCGGCCAATCAAGGTGGGTGGTTTGACCAACATCATTTTTCTAAAACCAACGCATTTTTGAAAAGTAAAGGATTTGAGGAGATAAACTGGTAATTTCTTTCTATTTGAGGTGTAAATTAAAATTTTCGTTTATTATGTTTTAGCTTTGTATCATGCAAAAATATGAAATAGTAGCCACTACTTTGATGGGGCTCGAAAACCTCCTGATAGAAGAACTGAGAGACTTTGGTGCTGAAAATATTGAGAAATTAAGGCGTGCAATACGTTTTGTGGGTGATGACGAACTGCTTTATAAAGCCAATATGTTATCTAGAGTCGCCGTTAGGTTTCTTGTTCCTATTGATGACTTTGTTGCCGAAAACGAAACCGAGCTTTATAACAACGCCAAATCTTTTCCTTGGGAAAAAGTCCTGCATTTAAATCAGACTTTTTCCATTGATGCCACCATCAGTGGTCATCATTTTAGCAATTCGCATTATGTGGCTTTGAAAGTCAAAGATGCCATAGCCGATAGATTTAGAGAAAAGAAAGGCAAAAGACCCGATGTAGGCAAAGACAACCCAGATATCGTAATCAATATACATGTTACTGGTAGCGAAGTAGTTATATCCTTAGATTCCACAGGAGTAAGTTTGGACAGACGTGGCTATAGAATAAAATCAAACGAAGCTCCAATAAACGAGATTTTAGCCGCTGGAATAATTCTAATTAGCGGATGGAATGCCCATTTACCTTTTTACGACCCCATGGCGGGCTCAGGTACTTTCAGCATTGAAGCCGCACTTATTGGTACCAAAACACCCCCAAATCTTAATAGATCCTTTTGCTTGCAAAACTGGCGAGACTTTGATGCAGCACTTTTTAACAAAGTAAAAGCCGAATTGAAATCTCAGATTATTGATCCTGAATTAAAGATTTTTGCAAGGGATATTTTGCCAAAAAACCTTGAAATTATTGCCGAAAATGCAGAGTTGGCAGGGATGGACGAATATATAAACCTTAAAAAAGCGGATTTTTTCGAAACCGAGCCCACAACCGAAAACGGGATAGTTTTCCTTAATCCGCCTTATGGCGAAAGAATGAAAATGGATGATGTTTTTGACTTTTATAGTAGAATTGGAGATACGCTGAAACAAAAATATGCGGGTTTTGAGGCTTGGATGATAAGTTCTGACAAAGAAGCGATAAAGAAAGTTGGACTCAGAGGCGAGCAAAAAATAGATTTGCTGAACGGTGGTTTGGATGCTCGATTATTAAAATATGAGCTTTATAAAGGCAAAAAATAAGGCTACTTCGTTTAAAAAGTAGCCTTCAATATATTGTAATGTCTTTTCTTATTTTATTAAACTAAACAATCTGCTCCACCTGATTTTGTTCAACAAACTTCCGTTTGCATCTATCGACATCCAGATAAACACTGCTTTTCCAACTATGTGGTCGGCTGGTACAAATCCCCAGAAACGCGAATCATCCGACTCATAACGGTTATCTCCCATCATGAAGTAGTAGTCTTGATTGAAAGTATATTCGTTTACTTGTTTGCCATCGATATAAATCTTGCCATTTTTATATTCTGCGTTTTTGTTTAAATCAAAAACTGTAATTACGGATTTATACATCGCAATGTTTTTGTCTGTCAACTGTATTTTCATTCCTTTTTTAGGCACAGTAAACGGCTCAAAATTATCACGGTTGTTTGAAAACAAAGTCGTTTGATGAGGGAAGGCATTATAGTTCTGATCCGAAGTATCTCCTTTGGCAATTATGTCTGGGAAAATATTCGTCACAAAATCATATTTTTTCAATTCAGCTAAAGCCGACTCCGTAGCATTGATTGAATAATAGATTTTTCCATTTTCAGAACCTTCACCTTTATTTTCAATACCTAGTTTTTCAAATAGCTTTTCATTGATATTTGTATTCGATTCTATTTTATAATATTTCTGAGTACCAGTAGCGTTATCAAACTTCTTGTTGTTGACATAAACCTCCGAATTTCTGATATCTACCACATCACCACCAATACCAATACATCTTTTGATATAATTCGTCCTCAAATCCACAGGATATTTGTCAAAACCACCGTACGGGTCTGGTCTTTCTGGACAACCTGGGTAATTGAATACCACCACATCGCCGTTTTTCACAGATGTAAATCCTGGAAGTCGGAAGTTTGGTATCTGAATAGCATCAGAGAAAGATGGAATTTCGGTAAACCAAATTTTCTGATGCGTAAGCGGAACTTGAAGTATGGTTTTTGGAGTTCTGGCTCCATAATGTACTTTCGAAACAAAAAGGAAATCGTTTATCAACAAACTTTTTTCCATCGAACCAGTCGGAATGGTATAGGCTTCTAGAAATAATCCTCTGATGAGGGTAGCTGCTACAACTGCAAAAAGCACGGAGTCCCACCACTCTCGCATTGCCGATTTTTGTTTTTTGGGTTTCTTATTTTCTTGTTCTGCCATGAAATAATTTCAGATTAATTTTTACAAAAATAAATAAAATACGCCAAAAGCTATAAAATAATTGCTTAATTGGCAAAATAGATGGATTAATCGACCGAATCAATGATGGCGTCGAAGTCATTTTCCATATCTTTGAATCGTTCCACCACCTTTTTAAGAAAACCATCGCCCATCATTTCTTCAATATCTTCCTCTCCTGATACGTCTAACTCAGAAACTTTGTAAATTTGCTCCAGCATTCCGGCTTCGAACTTTATGATGTATTTGTTGTTGAATTGATAAAGTTCTGCTTTGCAGAAATCATTTTCTATATTTTTTACAAACCGCATGAAAAAGCTATTAATTTTTGTGTTACTGATTCCCTTTTTTTGGGCATGCAAAGGTAACAAAGAATCCTCTGAATTTTTTAAACGAGGAAATTTTCATTTTAAAAAAAATGAACTCGATAAAGCCGAACATTTTTTTTCGGAGGCTATCAAAAAAACTCCTGACTTCGCCGATGCCTACAACAACCGAGGTGTTGTTTATCTGAAGGTTGGAAGAATGGATGAGGCTTTGAAGGATTTTGAAAAAGCAGTTGCTACAGATGATTCTTTTGTGGATGCCAAGTTGAATTTGGGCAGATTATACAGCGAAATGGGAAAAACTACCGAA
>CAMCYZ010000185.1 GCA_945885545.1 Spirosoma fluviale | reverse complement strand
ATTAGGATTTTTTGGATTAAATGATTTTAAGATTTTATATCATTGGGTACTTCCTGTTTTATTTACCTCCTTCCAAAATCCTTTAATCCCAAAATCCTAAGAATCCTAATCAAGACAATTAAAGACAATCTCCTTCAAACTGTCAGAATTAGGATTTTTTGGATTAAATGATTTTAAGATTTTATATCATTGGGTACTTCCTGTTTTATTTACCTCCTTCCAAAATCCTTTAATCCCAAAATCCTAAGAATCCTAATCAAGACAATAATAGACAATCTCCTTCAAACTGTCAGAATTAGGATTTGTTGGATTAAATGATTTTAAGATTTAATACCATTGAGTACCTTCTGTTTTATTACTTTCTTCCAGAATCCTGTAATCCCAAAATCCTAAGAATCCTAATCAAGACAATTATCCCCTCTTATTCTCAGGATGATTTACATTATAAACTCTTTTGAAATCTAGACTTTTCGACCCAAAATTAATTAATAGTCCAATTGGTAAATTATACGCTTGGCAATAATTCATTGCTTGAGCTAGATGTACGGCATCTAGTTGAATTATTGCCTTAATCTCCACCATTATGCATCCTTCAACAAAGAAATCGACCCTTCTGGTACCAATATCATGACCATCATAGTAAATATTCATCGACATTTCTCTTTGAAAAACTAGGCCTTGTTTAGTCATTTCGATGTCCAAAGCTCTCTGGTAAATCACTTCCTGAAAACCATTTCCAAGTTCACTATGAACTTTCATGGCACAACCTATAATTTTGTGTGTAATCTCTTTATGCTTCATTATCAAATCTAACTAACTTCATTATATCCTATTAGTTTAAATCTTAAAATCCTCAAATCCTAATTCAGACAATTTACTCAATATTCCTCCACCGTCACCCTAGGCTTTCCAAGTTTCCCCCTTTTAACCAAATACAAATGAGAATACTCGGCATCTTCTAAGTCTTTCTTTAGAAATTCTTTCTCGGATAATCCGTTGATAATGTGCCTAATAGTATTGCTGTGGCCTACTATCAAGGTATTTTGCTTTGATTTTTTCAAGGTTTCTATCAAAGCCGATTGGCTTTTAGGCTCGTAGATTTCTATT
The DNA here is from genome assembly GCA_945885545.1 of Spirosoma fluviale. GTDB lineage: Bacteria > Bacteroidota > Bacteroidia > Cytophagales > Spirosomataceae > Leadbetterella > Leadbetterella lacustris. Next base: position 6,266 of record CAMCYZ010000185.1, on the reverse strand, counting down.
TCCAGTTTTTGGGCATCGGCCAAGGGCTTTCCCGTGGTCATTGTCCTAACCGTTTTGGTGGAATAAATTTTCTCTATTCCTTTTTTCTCTAAAATTATTTTTAGCATTTCAGCTCTCTGACTACCTATTTCCGTAAGCAAGGGGTCTTCTTTCGGCGAAACAGATTTTTCTGCATGTCTGACAATATAAAAACTTGTGGTACAGGAACTTAATGCCCATACCATCAATAAATAAGTAAATAAATAGAAACTCCCTCTCCCACTGGAGAGGGTTGGGGTGAGGTTCAACTTCTTAGAAATTATCAGATTGCACATAGGCTTTTATTAGTTTTTGCTCCCCTTCTTTTCCTGCAAACATATTGCCATGCTCCATACCCATTATAAATTCTTGTTTGTTGGCTTTTGCTTTATCATGGATATGTTTGAAAAGGAAATTGTAGTTTATTTCGCCCGTAGTTGGCTCTTTTCTACCTGGTTCGTCGCCTATTTGGAAATAAGCAATTTCGTCCCAAACCAAATCCATGTTTCTTGTCATTTCTCCCTCGTTGCGTTGCATGTGCCACATGTCAAACAGTATCTTGCATGAAGGACTATTTACGGCCTTGCATATCAAATAACTCTGATCAGAATTCTGTAGGAAAAGGTCCGGCGTGTCACTCAGTGGTTCCATTACCATTACTAGTCCATGTGGCTCGAAAATTTCACATGCTCTGCGGTAGGCGTCAATTACGTTGGCAGTTTGGATTCCGATTGGCAGTTTTCTTTCAAAAAAGCCAGGAACCACGGTCATATATTTGGCATTCACCCGTTTGGCGGTTTCCACCGATGTACGGCAAGTTTTCAGGAAATTTTCCAAGAACTCAGGTTTTCCTGATGCCAAAGAAGTTTTCCAGTTTTCGCCGCCATCTACCACAAAAACACCCATTTTCATACCTAATTTGGTGAGCGTTTCTCCTATTTTCTTTTGAGTTTCAACGGGTCTTTTGAGCATTCCATTGTCTTCCAAAGCCATAAATCCATTGTCGGCCATAAATTGGAGTTGATCAAACAAATCGTCTCCAGCGGAATGTTTAAACATGCCAAAATGTGGGGCGTACAATAGTTTAAAATTGTTCTTTTCAGTTTTTGTTTTCTCGGCAAAAACTTGGCTTCCTAAGCCTCCAAGGCTTACTAATGAGGCGGCACTGATGCTTTTTTTGATAAATTCTCTTCTGTTTTTCATTTTTTAAAGGTTGATTATTAGATAGATGTAAAATTTTTTAGAATATTTTTTATGAAAATTATATTTTTTCTTGAATTTGTTATAGTTTTGTAACACTATTTAACCTTAATAACCGATCAATCTTGACCTTAAAAATGGCCTCCTGAGCAATCGGGAGGTTTTTCATTTTACTGCTATTACAGATATTTCTACGTTGACTTCTTTTGGCAATTTCGCTACTTGTACGGTTTCTCTTGCGGGTGGGTTTTCGGGGTAAAAGCTGCCGTAAACTTCGTTTACTATCGCAAAATCGTCCATGTTCTTCAGAAAAATACTTGATTTCACTACGTTGGTGTAATCCATTTCGGCCTCAGCAAGTATGTGTCCGAGATTTTCCATGATTCGCCGTGTTTCCGCTTTTATATCACCCAAGGGAGCCAAATCTAAGGCAATTTGCCCAGAAACATAAAGAGTATTGCCAGCCAAAACGGCCTGAGAGTAAGGACCAATGGCCGCCGGTGCTTTTTCTGTAAAAATTATTTTTTTGCTCATTGATATTTTTTGAATAAAAGTAAAAATACAAGCAATTTTTGTGTTTGGAAATAATATCTATGTTTTTTAGAAACCGAAGCAATGAGAAGATAAAAAAACGCATTTTTGAATTTCTCTTTTTGTTGAATATGATTTTTGTAAATCGCGTCTAAATTTAAGCTAAATATTTCATTATTAAATAATTACTGCACTCATTCGTCTGCTTTTTACAAACCTTCTCAAATTTACCATTCATTCTCAAATTAATCCATTTTAAAATTTACCCAATAATAATATTTCAGTCTCCAGCACAGTCAGACCGATACTAGAAGTATATTTTCAATATTTTCCTCAATTAATCTTTAAAATTGAAGTAGATTTAAAAAGTTTGTTTAAGTTTGGTGGTTTTTATTAAAAAAGCATAAATGACTGAATGTTAACTTCCTAAACAAGTGCCTTGTTCGTAAGGTAAATCTAGAAATGAAATTTATAAAAATACTACTATTCATACTTCTCTTTGGCTTTTTTGCATTGATTATCATTTTTTGGAAAAATGATCTTTCCTTAGATTATCTTAAAACCAAATACGCCAACAAGGAATCAGAATTTATGTCTATAAACGGTATTCAGGTACACTTCAGGGATCAAGGTCCGGTTACCGACTCTTTGCCATTGGTATTAATCCACGGCACAGGTGCGAGCCTTCACACTTGGGAGCCTTGGGTGGCTGAACTAATAGCGACGAAACGCATTGTCACTTTCGACTTGCCGGCTTATGGGCTTACTGGGCCAAATGCCAACCATGATTATTCCCAAAAAGCATACGTTGACCTGTTGGATAGTTTATTGATAAAGCTAAAAATAAACAGGTGTATTTTGGGTGGAAATTCGCTAGGTGGTTCGGTGAGCTGGAACTATGCCATTCAACATGCAGAGAAAATAAAAAAGCTAATTTTGATAGATGCAGGAGGATATCCATTAAACTCTACCTCTGTTCCTATTGCTTTTAAATTGGCCAAAGTTCCAATTCTGAACAATTTACTTGAAAAAATAACACCAAGGTCAATGGTGGAATCTAGTGTAAAGAATGTGTATTTCGACCCCAAGAAAGTTTCCAACGAACTTATAGATAGATATTTCGAACTCACGCTAAGAGAAGGAAATCGTAGAGCATTCAAAGAGCGAATGGCTTCTTCAAAAAATACCATCAGCAAAAACAACACGAGCCAATTAATAAAAACCATCAAAGTACCTACTTTGGTTTTATGGGGCGACCACGATCAGCTCATTCCGGTTGCATCGGCCTATAAATTCCACGAAGATTTACCCAATGACACTTTGGTGATTTTGAAAAACCTCGGCCACGTGCCAATGGAAGAAGACCCAAAAGCGAGTATAATGGCAGTAAAAGAATTTATTGAAAAGAATTATTGAGATCTATTTTCCAAAACAATAACCAAATTGTCATCCAGAAAACAAAGCATTTTAAACTAAATGATGATATTTGAGAAAAAAACTAAAATCATGAGAAAAAAGCTAGTTTACCTGTTTCTTTTATTGACGCTTACGCTTACCAGCCAAGCCCAAAAATTCAGAGGCCTTGACAAAAGCCCGATGGATATGGCTTATTATCCCGATAATTTTGCCCATGATATCAAGTTTGCCCCAGAAAAGGTGGGTAAAGAGGCATTTGTAAGAGTCACCTATTCTCGACCAGCGAAAAAAGACCGAGAAGTTTTTGGTGGCAAAGTAGTGCCTTATGACAAAGTTTGGCGTTTTGGTGCCAATGAAGCCACCGAAATCAAATTCTTCAAAGACGTAAAAATCGATGGTAAAAAAGTGAAAGCAGGCGTTTACAGCCTTTTTGCCATTCCTGCTGCCAACGAATGGACCGTTATTCTGAACTCCGAAACGGATATCTGGGGCGATTATGACTATAAAGTAGCCAAAGACGTCATGCGATTTAAAGTTAAAACAAAAACTTTGACAGATAGTCTTGAAAACCTTTCGATCGTATTTACCAAAAGCGAAAAAAAAGGAGCGGATTTGCACATTGGTTGGGACAAAACAGGTGTTACAATTCCAATTGAATTCTGAGAGTTTTGCCACGAATTTACGAATTATAATATTTGATTATCAATTAGTTGAATAAAATAATTCGCGTATTCGTGGCTGATTTTTTTCGTCATTAAATATATTTTCTCAGCAATTCCACACTTTTTCTTACCCCAGACTCAGCAGCCTCGTTACCTTCAAATTCGATGGATATATAGCCTTGGTAATTGACCTTGTTGAGAATTTTCACTATTCTTTCATAATCCAAATCGAGACTATACCAAACTCCACCACCGTAGTATGTTTTGGCTTGCACAAAACAGGTGTCTTTGGCTATCATCTCCAATTTATCGTAAGGATTTTCCAAGAAATTACCTGTGTCCATCAATAGTTGTAACCAAGGTGAATTGATGGCTTTGTGGATTCTAATCATGCCTTGTGGGGTAGCGGCAAGTCCCCAATGGTTTTCTAATGCTAACAAAACGCCCAATTCTTCGGCTTTTTTTACACATTGGGCAACACCATCGATACACCAACCAAAGGCGTCATCTTCGGTATAGCCCGCTATGGATGGTTCTATTCCACGGGCTTTCATGAAATCGTCAAATGACTTTATAGTATTCCATCTGCCCGTATTTAGTCGCAAACATGGAATTCCCATTTTAGCGGCCAATTCGATGCAATGAAGCGTGTGGTCTATATTTTTTTTGCGTTCGGCAGCATCGGGATAAACAAAACCTTGATGAATAGACAAGCAAGTAAGGGCTATTCCATTTTCAAAAGCATGACGCTTAAGTTTTTGTAGATATGCATTGTCTTCACCTTCCATTTGTCGGTGCAGAATGTCTATGCCATCTAAACCCATTCGTGCGGCATCGTCTATTACTTTTTCTATCGGAAATTTATCGCCCTTAAAATGCCAGTACGAATAACTCGAAACGCTGAGTTTTATTCGCGGTTTTAGGCTGATTTCAGTTTGGATATCATTCTTTGGTAATACAATAGCAGCCGAACCAAGTCCAGCATTTTTTAAAAAATCTCTTCTTTCCATGGTTTGAATTTTGGTTGATTAATTATTATCTCGGAATCATATAAATCTCTTTTTGTCTGCCGTTTATGTATCTGAAATTGCCTTTTTCGTCAAAAAAACCATCTTCCTCTAACATGATTCTTACCGTCTTTTTCCACTCGGTTATTTGTACCGCCGCATTTAGTTCGATAGAATAAGCAGTGTTGGGGTTTAGTGGATAATCTCCCGGCCCGATCGTTTTAGCTTGGTTGTCCCACATACCTATGGTTGGCCCGGCCGCATGTCCATGATTACCAATAGGATGCGTATAAATAGTGCCATTTATTCCCTCTTTTTTGGATTGTGCCAAAGCATCGGCGAGTATTTCATTTCCCGTTTTTCCAGCTTTGAAGTTTTCTGTTAAGCACTCTTGGAGTCTATTGCCTTGGGCAAATGCTTTCACCAGATAATCGGGGATTTTGGTTTCACCAGGTTTTAAAATATAGGCATGTTGCTGCTGATCCGTATTCAAACGTAAATAAGTAATTCCGAAGTCGCAGTGAAGTAAATCTCCAGGCAAAATGACTTGTTTTTCAGGTCTTTTGGAGAATGTTCGTAGATGGTCAAAATTCTCTGGGTCGTATCTTTGAACATCCACTGTGGGGTGAAACCATGTTTCTAAGCCCAAATCCGTTACTTTTTGACGCATCCACCAAACCACATCGTCGGTGGTGGTAACTCCCGGTTGTATCACTTTGTCTGAAAACGCCTCGGCTATTATTTCATGTGAAATTTTGCAAATTTGCTGGTAAATCACCATTTCTCTTTCGGTTCGGGTTTCGAGCCAATTTACGGCTAAGTCTGAGGCCGAAACTATTTTAGAATGGTATTCTGAAGGTAATTTCTTGAGGAATTCTGAATGTTCGGTAAATGTCAAACCATCAGCATGGGCATAGTTTTTTGAGAAATTGAGGCCAATTTTCTTAGGATTACGCTCTTTTATTAGTTTTACCAAGGCATCCCATTGGTCGGGGTTGGTGTTGAGGTCCCATTCGCCTTTTAGCAGATTTCCGACATCATATCTGGCTATGGCCAAGCGTTCTACGCCGTCTTTTTGGCCTTTATCAGTAAATACCATGATGGTTCTTCGGCGTGCCGAGAGCCAAACTGCAGGTAGCATGGTTTTCATAACTGGATCTTCGTTGTATTCTCTTCCAATAATGATCCACATATCGATATTGGCTTTTCTCATCAATTTGGGCAAAAGATTAGTCATTCGATCTTCTAAAATTTCGTCAACCACTGTAGCTCTTTCTTTTTCAGAAAGAATTTTTTGAGAAAATGATGGAATGAAAACAAAAGAAAATAAGATAAAAAGTAGTCGTTTCATAGTTCGTTTAAAGGTTTTAACAATTTTAAGGTTTTGTTTCTTGAAAAATTGTTCTAATTTGACATTAAATTCAATAAGATG
>CAMCYZ010000184.1 GCA_945885545.1 Spirosoma fluviale | reverse complement strand
AAAAATAAAAAATCAATAATTAGCTTGCTCCAAAATTTTACAAGATAATCAAATATTGATTGAATCAATTCCTTCGATTTGTAGGCTCAAAAGGGTTTATAGAACGCTTGATAAAACCGACCGATTAAAAGAAATATATAATTAATCATGGGAATTACAGTGAAAACATAGACATCCGAGAAGATTATCTAGCTAAAAAGGATAATCCATTGGTAATTCCTTTGTAAGCTAAAACAACCTTAAAAAATATTTTGTGGGCTACTGATTCTTATACAACTATGGGTGAAATGTTAGCCAATCAAGCGGAAATAAATCAGAATTGTTAACAGAAGAGTATGGAAGTTTAATACAACCACGAGCTATAATACATATTCCGGTTCAAAGTGAGCCACCTATTCTGGTTCTGCATAATCCTACCAAAGTGTACCACCGAATCGCAGGGAAGAGTGCGTCGCACGAAAGTGTACCACCTTATTTATACTTGAATATTACCCATTTGGCCTCCTGAATTTACCCAACATTGGATTTAAAATCTTAAAATTCTGAATCGAAGGCAAGCGTAAAATTCAATTCCACAGCTAAGCCACATAGCAAACCTTCCCCCAAGCATTTGAATTCCCCTCAAAATCCTATAATTTTACTTTTCAATTATCAAGCAAAAATGACCAATTCAGATATAGCAGATATCATAAAGCTTACCGGAAAACTCTTAGACCTCCACGACCGAGACGAAATGCGGTCAAAAGTATATATTTCGAGTGTTTTTACCCTAGAGCGGCTCGAAACACCAATAGCAGAAATGTCTACCAAAGAAGTGGCTCAGATCAGAGGTTTTGGAAAGGTTTTATCTGCCAATATTGAAGAAATTGTCCATACCGGCACACTCAAAGAACTCAATGATTTGATTGAAATTACACCCGAGGGTATTTTTGATATTTTCAAAGTGAAGGGTTTGGGCGTAAAAAAGATAAAGACGCTTTGGTCAGAGCTGGGAATTGACAATATCAATGACCTAAAAATAGCCTGTGAAAACAACAAGATAGCCAATACAAAAGGCTTTGGGAAGAAAACACAAGATTCCATACTAGAATCTTTGGCCTTCATGCAGGAGCAAATGGGCAAACTCAGGATGGATAAGGGAGCCATGCTGAGTAGTGTTATTTTAGCAAAAATCAAGGAAGTGTACGAAAACGCACACGAGGTGGGTCAGGTCATTAGAAAAAATGACACCTTAGATATGTTGCAATTTTTAGTGATTAAGGATGGCTTTGGAGGCTTGAAGTTTAACGAAGAGCTATTTCATCAAGAGCTAAAACTGTCTTCGCCGAGTGTTTGGAGAGGTTTTTTTGGAGAATTTGCCATTCCTATCGAAATCGAGAAAACTTCATCGAAGGATTTCTTGATTAAAAAATTTGTTAAAAACGCCGATGAAAACCACCTAAAATATCAGAATGCAGACGGAATCACGCTACTGAATCATGTTACAAAAAATACATTTTCTGACGAAACCGAGATCTACAAGGCCTTTGGGTTTAATTATATTGTGCCCGAAATGCGAGAAGGCCGGAATGAGTTTGAATGGATAAAGCAGCACAACAACGACGAGCTAGTAACTTGGGAAAAACTGAAAGGAACTGTGCATAACCACTCCACTTATTCCGACGGCAGCAATACCTTAAAGGAAATGGCGGATTATTGCAAAGGGCTAGGTCTAGCATACTTCGGTATTGCGGATCACAGCCAAACAGCTTCCTACGCCTCAGGACTTTGGCCCGAGGCCGTGGTGAAACAACATCAAGAAATTGATGCTCTAAATGCCGCCTACCAAGACTTCGCCATTTTAAAGGGTATAGAGTCAGATATACTTCCTAATGGCGACCTAGACTATGAAAAAGACGTTTTGGCTTCTTTTGACTACGTGGTGGCCTCTGTGCATGCGGTGCTAAACATGGACAAAGAAAAAGCTACCCGAAGGCTGCTAAAGGCGGTGGAGAATCCTTACACCAGCATTTTGGGGCATCCATCTGCCAGGCTCTTGCTATCTCGAAAAGGCTATCCGTTTGATTATAAAATGATTATTGACGCTTGTGCGGCTAACAAAGTGGTGATGGAACTTAATGCCAGCCCTTACAGATTAGACATTGATTGGCGGTGGATAGATTATTGTCTTTCAAAAGGTGTGATGATCAGTATCAATCCCGATGCTCACGAAGTGAAAGGCATACACGATATGCATTATGGTGTAGCTGTAGCCAGAAAAGGAGGATTGACAGCAGATATGACTTTAAATTGCCTCGACAAGGAAGGCATCATGAAAGTTTTTTCCAAAAAATAAGGAGAGCCTTTCGACTCTCCTCATTTTACATCAATTTCTTTATAATTTCTTCGGTACTCATTCCCTCGGCCTCGGCCTTGAAATTCCGTACTATTCTGTGTCGTAAAACGGGGAATGCTACAGCTTTTACGTCTTCAATGTCGGGAGAGTATTTTCCATTAATTAAAGCATGGCATTTTGCAGCCAAAACTAAGTTTTGTGAGGCTCTCGGACCCGCTCCCCATTCAAGAAACTTCTTAGATTCTTCTGAGGCTCCTTCTATATTTGGTCTAGTTTTGTGAACCAAACGCACCGCATATTCCACCACATTGTCTGCCACGGGTACTTTTCTTACTAAATCTTGGAATACAATGATTTCTTCTGCACCTAAAACCTTATTTACAATCGTCTTCACATTCGAAGTTGTACTTTTAACAATAGCCATCTCTTGTTCGAAACTCGGATAGTCCAAGTTTACCATAAACATGAAACGGTCTAGCTGGGCTTCGGGTAGGGGATAGGTACCTTCTTGTTCTATCGGGTTTTGGGTAGCCAATACAAAAAACGGCTTTGAAAGCTGATGTCTTTCACCCGCTACAGTCACCGAATATTCCTGCATAGACTCCAACAGAGCCGATTGCGTTTTTGGAGGTGTCCGGTTTATTTCATCAGCCAAAATGATATTGGCAAATACAGGGCCTTTTACAAATTTGAAGTTACGGTTGTTATCTAAAGTTTCAGAACCTACAATATCTGAGGGCATTAAATCTGGCGTAAACTGAATACGGTTAAAGTCCAAATCTAAGGCCGATGCAATGGTCTGAACCAACAAAGTTTTCGCCAAGCCAGGAACACCCACTAGCAAACAATGTCCTTGACAGAAAATAGCCGTCAACAATAATTTTACGGTTTCTTCTTGGCCTACAATTACTTTGCCTATTTCTTTCGAAAGCTCCTGATATGTGTTTTTTAAAGCATCTGCTGCCTCTACATCTGAGTTGAAGGTTTTCAATTGCACTTTTCTAAAAATGGTTTATTGTTCAAATAATTTACAAGCCTCGTATTCTTTTTCAATATTGATATACACCTCAGCAATGGCATCTTTAAACCATTTTTCTATGGATTCGTTTTGCTTATTGTTCATGGCGTAGTTTTTCAACTTTTCATAATCATCCTTCATATTGGCTCTGTGGGCCTCTTTTTTGTCCTTGATTTTGATCAGTCGCATGCCTGTTTTGCCGTCTGGTGTTCTGTAGTTTAAAGTTGCACTTATCGTGCCAAGCTTCATTGGGTCTACAGTAAAATACAAGTTGGGTTCCATGGACACATCCACGGCGTGCCAGTTACTGCCTGTTTCGGGATTCATAATTATACCACCCGCATCTACAGTGTTTTTATCTTCCGAATGTAATTTTATGGCTTTCTCGAATTTAATACTGTCAATCTCGATTTGAGTTTTGAGACTGTCCAAAAATCTCTTTGGTTCGGTAATATCTAATCGGCTATAATCAGGCCTTAACAAAATATGCCTTGCACGATATTCTTGTCCACGTTTTTCGAGCGTTTGGATAAGGTGAAAACCAAAGTCAGATTCTATAACACCCGATAATTTACCTGAATCAAGTGTCATGGCGGAGGCTTCGAATTCTGCTACCATTTGCCCTCGTTTAGCCCAGCCTAGGTCACCACCTTGTACTTTTGAGCCTTGGTCTTCAGAGAATTCTTTAGCCAAAACAGCAAAGTTTTCACCCAATTCTATTCTTTTCTTAAAGCCATTAAGCCGCTCTACCAGCTCATCTTTCATTGCTTTGGTTACAGGAGCAAGTCGTACAATTTGCGAGATAACTACCTCAGTCGGAATCATGGGTAAGCTGTCTTTAGGTATTTTGCTGAAGAAGTTCTTCACCTCTAAAGGAGTCACGCTTATATTCTCAGTGATGGTGTTTCTCATTTTGTCAGAAGTCAACTGCTCTCTTACTTGACCCTTAAGCTCAGACTTCAGTGTTTCTATAGACTTATTAAACTGCTGAACAATGTTTTTTTCATTACCGTATGCTCTAATCATTTCTTGCATACGAGCATCTAACTGACCATTTATCACGTCTTCATCTACTATTACGGAGTCAATTTCGGCCTTGGCTACGAGTAGTTTTTGAATGGCCAAACTTTCCAAAGCCTGACACCTATTCATGGTCTGACCTTCTTGTTTGCCTCTTTCTACGATGGTCTCAACCTCGGACTTTAGAATATAATAATTGTCTATTTTAGCTACAATCTTATCAACATTGGTGGAGCTTTGTCCAAAACTGATAAACGGAATGGCAATCAATGCCAACAAAAACTTCTTGATCATTTACTGTTACTTTTTACTGCTTCTAATATTTTATTCAATTCGGCCTTTTCAAAGTTTAAATTATACTTTTGGGCTAAATTTTTGGTTAATTCTTGACTTAGATAATCTTGATATTTTTCTATTACCTCGTACGTATAATCTTTGAACGATTTGGTAGTTTTTTTTATTTTCAAAGAAAATTCTTCTGTCCTTCCTTCTATTTCCAGCACACCTGTTTGGTTCTGCCATTTTAGGCCTAGTTTTTTCTCAAACTCCGTTCGGTTGATGGTATAGGTTTTGTAAATAATTGATTCGGCTTGTCTTTCGTTGAAAATCTTGATTAAATCCGAATCTAAATTACTGAAAAACTGAAAGCTTACTCTTTGATTCTTTGTCCAGTCAAATCTATCCTGCACCTTGTTGCTCTTATAGTTTACTTCCAAAATTCTTGTCAAAGGTAAGCCATTTTCAACCAAATAATCAACGATTTGCTGAATTCTTAAGGCTGCCACCTTCTCATCCTCGTTTTTGTCTACATGACCGCCAATTTCTACAATATATCCATTATTCTTCTTCATGATGGTCAGTAGACCCATCAATTTCCTTTTTTCTTCGAGACCAAGTAAGTATTGGTCTTTGGCAAAATATAGGGGTTTGATGCCTCTATTCAGTTGGTAAGGTTTGGCACCGGTCCGATAAGCCTTAAATTTATTCTGAATACTTGGGTCAGAAAAACTCACCACCGTAAGTGCCCCTATTTCTAAGTCAGGAAACAATTCTGGGTGTGTTTCGAAGAACCTTCTCTGCCCTGTAGAATCATCGAGTGACATCTCTAATATGGCTTTATTATAAAATTTCGAGAAAATTAAGTTGTCTTTTTGAAACTTAAACAACCTTTCAAGATCAGCATTTGTACTCATTATGCTCCTTTCCTCTGCCAATATAAGTTGTTGAAAGAGGTATTTATCAAACATCATTCTGAATATCTCGACTGGTTTTTCCTCCGCTCTCCATTTTTCGTATTCTTGACGTTCTTCTACATATTTTAGAAAAGAGGATAAAAAGTATTTACGCTGACCAATACTGAATAAAACAAAATTTGAAAGTTCGTTTGGGGTCATGTTCCAATTTCTCGCCAATATTCTGTTATCGGCGTAGTTTAAACATTGAGCAAAAATCTCGTCGCTAATCACCAAATGGTGTTTCTCTCTAAGTGTTTCAAACTTTTTTATTTGTAAATATTCGGCTCTAGAATCTGTAGTGAGTTTGGGTTGAATCTTTTTTAGATAGACTTCCCTGCTGTCGGGTTTGTATTTTTCAATGAGTTTTATCAAATGTAATCCACTGATAGATCTCACTGGTTTTGATACTTCGCCTTTCTGCAATGAAAATGCCGCCTCTTCAAAGGTAGATTCCTCACGAGTACCGATGCCGAAAATTGGAAGTACACCATTTGATTCGCGGGAGTTGAAGTCGTCAGAGTATTTATTCACCAACTCGTCAAAATTGACGCCTGATTCAAGCAATGTCTTCAGAGAATCTAATGTAGCATAAGTTTTGTCATATTCCTCTTTGGTTACGTCCGCTTTCAGATATTTGAAAATGTGCTTCACTTTGGCATAACCACTGTTTGCTCGCTTATTGTTCACTTTTACTAAGTGATAGCCGGCTTTGGTTTTTATGGGTAAAGAAATAGAATCTACAGGCGTAGAGTAGGCCGCTTTTTCTAGTGGATAAATGAGATGAAAAGCAGTAAACCATCCAAGGTTACCTCCTTTCATATTGGTTTTCGGGTCTTTTGACCATTCTTTCGCCAAAATAGCAAAATTGTTATTTTGTAATGCATATTTCCGAAGCTCCATCAGTTCGTTGTATACTTTTAGGGTATCTTTTGGCGAAGCGTACCACGAAAGTGGTAAGAAAATATGCGAGGCGTTTATTTCAGACTGATATTTTTGATAAGAATCTTCAGCTAGTGCGGAGAGTAAGGTTCGGTCTTCCAATAAATTTTGGATTTCTATTCTTTTGTAAGTCTCCACTTCCTCTTTAAAAAGGGCAGAAGTGTCCATGCCTCTATTTTTAGCCTCCATAATGAATAACCTTTTCTGAATAACTTCATTAATCAAGGCATCGTAGGAGCTAGAATCAAGGCCGGGAAGATTTTCAAACTCAGCAATCAAATCTGTTTTTGTAATCGACTCGTTTCCCAAAGTAACCACAGCAGGTTCTCTTGGTATTTCTATGATTTCTTGTTTTTCTTGAATTACTATTGGTTTGCTCGGAAGAGGTTTTACGCACGACCACAAAATTCCGAGGAAGACAATTGTATATAAATATCTTGTATATAGCATTTCTAAATATCTCAATTTGTACCAGTTTGCGTTGCCGCCAATAATTTCTCGACTTGCAGTGTTTTCTGATATTTTTGTACAAAAGTCAAAAGTATAACTCCTTTTGATAGTTTTTATTTTGACTCCAAAAAAATTAAAATAAATTTGGTGACGGCTCCTGTTGTGACAAACAGTGAAAACTTCCCAATCCCCAAATAATCTCGGTAGAGTCTATACCTACCACTTTTCTTTCAGGAAAACAACTTTGTATAATTTCCAATGCTTTGTCGTCATTATTGCAGCGGTAAGTGGGCACTATCACATGGCCGTTGGTTATGCAAAAATTTGCATAAGAAGCTGGTAATCGTTCTCCGCTATCAACCACTGGTTTGGGCATTTCTATTTCTATAATGTCCAATGACCTGCCATCAAGCAGTCTCATCTTATTTAGAAGTGCTAGATTTTCCTTTAATATCTCGTAG
>CAMCYZ010000183.1 GCA_945885545.1 Spirosoma fluviale | reverse complement strand
AATTCCATCTCGGAACTTTTACGATTACGTAGTCGATAGCTGGTTCGAAGAATGCGGATGTTGAGCCTGTTATTGGGTTAATCAATTCATCTAAATTGTAGCCAATCGCCATTTTGGCAGCGATTTTGGCAATAGGGTAACCTGTAGCTTTAGAAGCCAAGGCCGACGAACGACTCACGCGTGGGTTAATTTCGATGGCGATGATTTCGTCTGTATCAGGGTTCAACGAAAACTGAACATTGCAACCTCCCGCAAACTGACCGATGGCGTTCATCATTTTGATGGCCATGTCACGCATTTTCTGATAAACCGTGTCTGGGAGTGTCATGGCTGGAGCTACCGTAATGGAGTCACCTGTGTGCACACCCATCGGGTCAAAGTTCTCTATGGTACAGATAATCACAATGTTTTGGTTGTGATCACGCAAAAGTTCTAGTTCGTATTCTTTCCAACCCATTATGGATTGTTCTACCAATACTTCGTGAACTGGTGAAGCGTGTAGGCCATGATTAAGGGCTGCGTCAAACTCTTCTGGGGTATTTACAAATCCACCGCCTGTACCACCGAGCGTGTAAGAAGGACGAATAACCAATGGGAAACCGATTTCTTGTGCGATTTCTTTTCCTTCCAAGAAAGATTTGGCGGTACGTCCTTTACAAACGCCAACCCCAATTTCAATCATTTTTTGACGGAAAAGCTCACGGTCTTCGGTCGTTTCGATGGCTTTGATGTCTACACCTATGATCTCTACACCATATTTTTTCCAAATACCGGCATTTTCACAATCTATTGCGAGATTCAGTGCGGTTTGACCACCCATAGTAGGTAAAACGTGGGTAATGGGCCGACCCATTTCTTGGTGTTTTATCAAAATTTCTTTGATAGACTTCTTTTCGAGGGGCTTTAAATACACAAAATCAGCGTTCATCGGGTCGGTCATGATGGTTGCCGGATTGGAATTAATCAAGGCGACTTCTATTCCTTCTTGTCTGATTGATCTTGCGGCCTGCGATCCTGAGTAGTCAAATTCACATGCTTGGCCTATAACAATCGGTCCTGAACCGATGATTAGGACTGATTTAATGCTAGAATTTTTTGGCATTTTGTATTGTAGAGTTTCGATTCGATTATCGAAAAACAAAGTTAATACAGAAAGCTGAAACTGACATGAATTTTTTTATATAAAAGAAAAGGTTTTTATTGAAATTGAAATAATTAAAGAATATTTTATAATTATTAAAGTGTTTTGTTAACTCTAAGGAATAACTTCAATAGTTTGTATTCCTTCCGAAAATAAGGTTTTGGGTTAGTTTGATTTCAAAGAAAAACCGAGGTTATCAATAGATTTCTGTCAATTGTACTTTTCATTGTTTTTCCAATTCTAAGTTTTACTTTTCAAGGTTATATCTCCAATATTGTAACAATAAACGGATGCTGGTAAAAATGAAAATGACAGAATGCCTATCTCTTTTGCTCCAATTTGGTCTATAGATGTAACCAAAGCGTTTTGGAAACTATTTGCTTCACAAAATTGTATAAGACTTTTTAGTTCATTTGGTTTTTCAAAGTAGCGATTGCTCCATTTTATTTCAACTCCCCAGAGTGGTTTGTATTTTTTATCGTCCACCAGCACAAGGTCAACTTCTCCCTCTTGTCGGCCTTCTTTCCAACGAGCATAGGTTAAATCTAGCTTTTCACTGTGCATCCACTGTGACAATACAGCCGTTTCTACCATATTTCCCATCTCACTGTCTGTTTCAGAAATTGGGGAGAACAATGCTGTTCTTAATGATGGATTGGTTAAATACACTTTAAAGCTGGTAATTCTTTTCAGGCGTTTGGCATTCACATCTACTTTGTTCAATACCTTTATCAAAAAAGCAGCTTCTAAATATTCTAAGTATTTCTTTAGGGTGTCTTTTTGTATTCCACTCTCTTTACTCATGTTTTCGTACGAAAACTCATTGCCAGTATTGTATGCTATGTAAGTAAAAAAACGATTCAGCTCTTGCACGTCTCTGATACCGCATAAACTAGGTAAATCCCTTAAAAGGACTTTGTCGACGATGTCACTTTTTATATACCTTCCCATGTCGCTTTGTATATTTTCAGACAGGAAAACTTCTGGATAGCCACCAAAATTTAAATAATGTACGAATTCTTTGTTTAGGGTTTTTATGTCATGTGTCAAGTAATAAGGCAACTGTTTTTCGCCATATTTAATTTCTCCTTTGTAAATAAGATGATTTAAGTTTTTAAGATGAATGTATTCCTGAAAAGTAAGCGGAGGAAGCAAAAAATCAGTGAATCTTCCCGCTCCACTTTCTGTGCTATGCCATTTTAAAGCGGCAGCTGCCGAGCCCGAAACTATGAATTTTGTCTCGGGATAAGTGTCCACTAAAATTTTTAGATGACGTTCCCAGTCTTTTAAGTACTGTATTTCATCAAAAAAAACGTAATACCCGTTTAAATGATCCAAAGCAAGAGATTTTTTACAGAGGGTTAAAATGTCTTCTAAGCTCAAATGAATGTAAATAGGGTTATCTATTCCAATAAAAAAGATTCTTTGAGGATTTGTGTCTTCCTGTATTAATTGTTGTATACTGTGGAATAGCATTACGGTTTTACCTACACGACGAGGTCCCATAAGTACCACTGCTCTACGAATATTTTTTTCTAAAACGTATGGATAAAAAATGTCAAAATACAATCGTTTTGCCATAGAGCTGTATAAAGAAGGTATTTGTTTATTTACCCACCAAGGGTTTTCATATCTTAATCGTTCAACAATTCTTTCTGTTGGAATTAGACCTAAATTATTCATAATATTTCTTATTTATACAAAATAAGTAATAATAAGTAGATTAAAAACTATTTATTATGACAATTTTGTTCATTTAAGTTTTTTTGATGTTTTTTTTATCTTATTTATTGTTCCTTAACTTCAGTATTTCGAAAGGAGAGAGTTCCACAATCGACCTTTCGAAATCATAAAAGCCACCCCAAGAGGTGGCTTTCAAATATTTACAGAAACAATTCTTTACAAATTCATCTTCTTTAATTCTTTCACAGCAAAGATTGCTGCATAGGTTGTTTTTAAAAGGTTATCCTAATGCTTTTTCCCTAAATAAGTATCTAAATCATTTAAAGTCGGATTAAGTAGTTCAAAATTGCCGTTTTGGTCAATTAAAAATTTGGTTGGAAGTGCTTCAATTTTAAATAAATCTGCCGCATGATACTTTGAGTCCAATAAAACCTTAAAAGTGTATTTATTCTTTACCAAAAAGGCTTTTATTTCACCTTGAACCTTTTTGTCTTTTTCCCAGGTATCTATCAAAATAAAATTTACATCTTTATATTTTTCTTTTAATTCCATCAGTGTCGGCATTGCTGCTCTACAAGGGCCACACCACATTGCCCAGAAGTAAATAAATACTCTTTTACCTTTCAAATTATGCAAATCAACCAAGTTATTATCAATATCCATAAGCTGAACATTTGGAGCTAATAGTGTCCCGAAATTCCTCAGAATTTCATTATTTTTTGAGACTAAATTTTTAGGTTCAGATTTTTGTTTTAATTTGTCTATTTCCTTTTCTGGGAGACTCAAATTTAGGTGAACCTCAGATAAAAGTGATAGCAATTCATCGGAGAATCCATACTTGTCGATCAAATCATCAATATATTTTTTTGCAAATACGTCTCCAAACGCTTTTCGAGCATAATCAGCAGAAGATTCTAAAAGAACTTTGTCATTCGGTTTCAATTTCAGGGCTTTTTGAATAACATAAAAGGCCTCAAGGTCCTTTTTGTTTATGGATAAGAAATAAGCATAAATTGAATAGCAATTAACGATTCTTTTATATTTAAAACTTGAAAGAAGGGACTGATTTAGATATATGGGCTCAATGAGGTCAAACGCAAATTTTGCCATTGATTCATAAATATTCTTTGAGCCCTTCTTTTCTTGTTCGTAATTGGTTTTGGTAAGGATACAAATACTATTTGCCAAGCCAATTGTATCATTTTTAACTTTGGAAATCAAATCCTTTATTTCCTCCAAATTATGGTTATTTATTGCTTGCTCAAGATACTTCTTGTAAACGTTTATCAGGTTATCGGGATGACTTGGAAAACGTTTTTCATATTCTTCAATTTTTTCATAAACTTGTTTCTTCTCCAAAGGAAGATCTAAATTTAAAATACTATCCGCAAACAAGGTTGAATTTATATCAGAGTCGTGGATTTTTAATGTAAACTCCTTATTACATTCTCTTTCAACAGAATCACCCAGTACCTTTCCATATATAGAACACATGTAACCCTGTAAATCTTCATCTTTTTCTAAGGCCAAAGTTGACATGTAATCTAATAGTTCTTGCTTAAATTTTTCTGGTTTGATAGAATATTTATAGTTGAGATAATCCAGTTTCAAATGATAGAAATCTCTGGTATTGATATATTCCTTTACACTTTCTATTTCTTTGCCGTATTCTTCAAATGGAGGAAATTGAGTATTTAAGTAGTATGAAGATTTTCTTATGTTTTTCAATTTTGATGTCCGAGCTAAAATGGAATCTTCAGAGCTTTTTACATTCAGAAAAATACAATATCCTTTTTTAAAATTGTCATCAAACTTGGTTAATACACCAAAATCAATTGTAATGAACACCGCTAAGGATGAGCCGGAGGTCAAAATGCTGAACTCATATTTTCCATTCACCTTTTTTAAGGGAAGTGCTTTTTTGTCATTTTCATTTATGTAATACTTTACAATGAGGTTTTCAGGAGTATCTCGACTTTTGGGATGGTAAATTATTGTCGATTTATTTTCATTCAAAGTATCCTTAAGTACTGTGAATTGCTGGGCGAAACTGAGAGAATGGCAGAAAAGTAAGATTGAAAAAAAACTAATCTTCATAGTGGTACGGGCAATTAAGATCGTTTGTATTCAATTGGTTTTTAGAGTTTGGGTAGAAAATAAAAAAAACGATGAGTATGAAAATATATTTGGTTTTAAATAGTGCTGCCAAGTCCAAAAATAAAGTCTTCTCATTTTCAGAAACTTCTAATATTAATGTTTCCATATCTAGTTTGGAGTTAATTCTAACAAAAATATCTAAAATTTAGTCTTTCTACAATCTTTCAGAAAATCATTGATATTTGAATGATGAACTGCATTTCACCAAAAAAGCCACCTAAAAAGGTGGCTTTCAAATATTTAAAGCATCACAACCTTACAGATTCATCTTCTTTAACTCTTTCACTGCAAAGTCTGCTGCTCTGGCTGTAAGTGCCATGTATGTCAACGATGGGTTTACGCAAGATGCTGATACCATGGCGGCTCCGTCGGTTACGAATACGTTTGGTGCTCCCCACACTTGGTTATTAGCGTTCAAAACCGAAGTTTTGGCGTCTCTGCCCATTCTGGCAGTTCCCATTTCGTGAATACCGATACCTGGTGCTTTTTCTTTGTCGTGATAAGTTGTCACGTTTTTCACGCCAGCGGCCTCGAGCATGTCTTTGGCTTCTTTTTCCATTGCTTCTCTCATTTTCCACTCGTTTTTACCCCATGCCGCATCAAAATTAACAATAGGCAATCCCCATTTATCTTTTTTGTCAGTTAGTGTAAATTTGTTTGTAGCATCTGGAAGCGTTTCACCAAAACCCATAATATTTACACTCCATGGACCCGGTTTGGTTTGTGCATTTTTAAAACCAGCACCAAAGCCTTGCTCGTCTTCGGCTCTTCCACGAGATGCTCCACCTTGGTAACCGAAACCTCTCAAGAATTCACGTTTGTCATTGCCCCAGTTGGTGAAACGTGGAATGTAAATACCGTTTGGTCTTCTTCCATAATAATACATGTCGTCGAAACCTTCCCAAGTACCCGTGGCACCTACGCCCAAGTGGTGATCCATAATGTTTCTTCCCAATTGGTCAGAAGCATTACCAAGTCCATTCGGGTGGGTTTTTGATTTTGATTGCATCATAATCCACGCTGAGTTTATAGCTGATGCGTTCAAGAATATGATTTTTGCGAAATACTCTACTTCTTCGTTGGTGTTTTGGTCGATGGCTTTTACACCCGTTGCTTTGCCTTTTTCATCGTCAAATATTACGGAGTAAACAATTTTGTCGTTGACCAAAGTAAGGTTATTGGTTTTTACGGCAGCCGGAATTGTAGCCGATTGGCTACTGAAATATGCACCATAAGGACATCCACGCATACAACGGTTTCTGAATTGACATTTGCCACGCCCAAGAGCGGTTTGTTCTTCTGTTGGGGCGGTCAAGTGAGCCACGCGACCGACAATTATTTTACGTCCAGCAAATTTACTTTCTACGCCTTTTTTTACTTCACGCTCTACGCAGTTAAGCTCCATGGCTGGTTGAAAATGACTATCTGGCAATACATCTAAACCTTCTTTTGAGCCACTGATACCTGCAAATTTCTCTACATATTCATACCACGGTGCCAAGTCTTTGTAACGAATTGGCCAGTCAATACCCACGCCTTCTTCAAGGTTGGCGGTAAAATCACGCTCGTTCCATCTGTAACTCTGACGACCCCAAAGTAAAGAACGTCCACCTGTGTGATATCCTCTGATCCAGTCAAAGCGACGGGTTTCTTCATAAGGATTTTCTATGTCTTTTTCAAAGAAATGTCTGTGTTCTTCATTGGCTGTGTAGCCCGTTCTTACGCCAGCCCAATAGTCTTTTTTTACCTGATTGTCTGGGCGACCTCTGTGGTCAAATTCCCAAGATTCCTTCATAGCCGTAGTGTAGTCAGTTACGTGTTTTACGTCTCTTCCACGATCTATCATCAATACTTTAAGTCCTTTTTCTGTAAGTTCTTTGGCAGCCCAACCACCTGAAATACCTGTACCAACCACTATGGCGTCATAGGTTACAGACTCTTTGCCTTTACCTTGTAAATTCATTTTTTATTTATAAAAGGTTGATTAATAATTATATAGCATAAGCTTTTTGACCTGGCTCCATTTTTATGCATCCGTCATATCTGCCCGGAATAGGCACAAAGTCCAGTGTTTGGGTTGCTCCTGGCTCAGAAGTGAAGAAACCGAAGACGGTCAATTCTTTCATCAGATTAAAGAATGGAACGGGTGGCTCTACTTTTTTACTGGTGTTTTCTTTTGTCAGACCCGACTCAGAGTCTACTTGTTTGGCTTCTTTTTTGGCACTTTCTGCTTCTGCCTTGGCTCTGTCTCTCATAGTGGCTATTACTTGTATTTTTTTATCTGCCGCTAAAGCAACAAATCCAGAACCTAGTTTTTTAGATTCAGCCTCAACGTCTTCTAATCCTTTGATAAAATGCTGTTGTTGAGCTTCGGTGTAGCAATCTTTGAGCATCATTTCTATGAACGAACCCACGCCAGCGTCTTTTGCACCAGGAGTGTCAGTTTTAGGAATAATTACTTCGGCTATTTCCGCAACCAAAGCTTGTAAGTCTTTGGTTAGACTAAATGCAGCTCCTGATGTTGTATCGCCAGATGCTTTGCAACCGTTCAAAATTGCCATCATAGTTGGGGCAGAAACTACTCCTCCCATCATAAGGGCAACTCTCTGTAATGCGTCTCTTCTTTTCAATTTAATAAAATTATAAGGTTGTAAAATAAAATCGCTCCTAAAAA
>CAMCYZ010000182.1 GCA_945885545.1 Spirosoma fluviale | reverse complement strand
AAGAGTTTGGATTTGAGTTTGAAAGCGATGAAGTGAGTCACTTCGGCTTCGCTCAGTGACCTTTGCTTAGTGTGCGTTACTCACTTTGGCTTCGCTCAGTGGCCGTTGCTCACTTCGTCTCCTCTCAGTGACCGGTGCTCACTTCGTCTTCGCCCAGTGACCGACGCTCACTTCGGCTCCGCTCAGTGACCGGTGCTCACTTCGGCTTCGCCCCGTGACCGACGCTCAGTGTTCACCATTTATTTTAATTGGTATATTAAACTTAGTGCCTCAATGCCTCCGTGCCATGATGCCCTTCAGATAAAAAATGAAAAAAGACATAGAATTCCCTAAAAACGAAAATATCCTGATGGCCATAGCACCTTCTGAGTTTGAGCAGTGGGACGTATTTTTGATAAACAAAGGTTCTGAAAAAATCGATAATTTGCTAGTAACATCATCGGGATATGGTTTTAATGAAAACGGAGAAAAAATTTCGACTAGTACGCTTAGGCATTTTTATGATAATTTTGGCTCAAATTCTGTCCAAGAAATCGAGAAAATTGACCCTTCGGTTTTTCATCTGAACAACGAGTTTTGGGTCAGTTATTGGATAGATGGCCAACTTTACGACCGTAGGTTTGTGTTTGTTCCTGAGAGTATCTCCCTCAAAAACTGCATTTTTGTTAGTTTATTGGGTAAAGACGCCGTTTTACATGCATAAAAAAACCGTCTAAGAGATTAGACGGTTAGGATATATTTCTCGGGTTGATTATTTTCCAATCATTAAAGACTCTCTGCGTCTCATTTTTCCGGCTGGTATTCCAAACATCATTTTGAATCTACGACAGAAATAGGCGGTGTCTTTGTAACCGACCTCGCCACCTATGGCTCTGATGCTCTTTTTAGAGGTTCTCAAAAGATTTACTGCTTCTTCCATTCTTTGGTATTCAATATAATCTTGCGGATTGATACCTGTCAGCATCTTGAAATATTGGCCTACGTAGTCTTCTGACACATTTGCTACATTTGCAAGCTGCTTATTTGATAAATCACCGTCGATGTTATTCTTGATATAAGTAAAGATATCTATCAAACGTGGGTCTTTGAAATAAGTGCTGTTGGTGGCCAATTGCTCCACAAACATTCTATTTCTGAGGATGTATCTTATGACTTCGATTACTGCCTCCTCGGTTTTAATCGAAATCACTCTACCACGACCAGCTTCATCTGTGAAATCTTCGATGAGAATTTCTTTTATCAGCTGAGCCAATTTGGAGTTTTTGTAAATGAAAAACGGTGGAATGTCGAGAGAAGTAAAGAAATTTACGGAGTCAAAAACCTTGGCTTCAAAAGCTATTAAGCCAAAAGAGTTTTTCACAATACCTATTTCTTCCGGCTCATGCATAGCCTCAAAATAGTGCTCTCTACGGGTCATGAACTCCTCGTAAGAGATCGGTTTGGCTTCACCAACGCCGTATGTGACAGTAGCGGCTTTTCCGCCAGGAATAAACAAGATATCGCCAACTTCTATTTTGCCTTCAACACCTTCGATTTTCACATCACCATTGTACAAAACCAACAATGTGTTTTCGACATCGTAGAAGTTTTTGATGGTGATAGGCTGTAATATATTTATGTGTCTAGCTTTTCCAAACTTAACACCAAGCGATTCAATTATTTTATTGTAGTCTTCCATAAAAGAATTTTTTTTAATAATAATTTAGGGGTAAAATTATTATAGTTTTTAAGTATTTCAGAACTTGTTTTGTACAAAACTAATAATTATTCCTTGAGTTTCAAACATAAGTAGAACTAAAAATTGTTCAATAAATTATATATTTCTTGGATTATTTCTTGTTTTTTCTAAAAATCGTCTAATATTTTTCTTTAAAAAAATTGTTAGCGGGCTTTTTAAACCTTGTGTAAATCTTAGAATGCAAAAAGGAGGCCAAGCCTCCTTTTTGTCCACAAAAACCTATTTTGCGGTATTATTTTAATATTTCACGGGCGATCACCATCTTCTGAATCTCGGAGGTGCCTTCATATATCTGGGTTATTTTGGCGTCACGCATCATACGTTCAACATGGAACTCACGCACGTAACCATAGCCACCGTGAATTTGAACAGCCTCGGTGGTTACCCACATGGCTACTTCTGATGCATAAAGTTTGGCCATTGCGGCGGATTCTACATAATCTAAGCCGGCGTCTTTGTCTCTGGCGGCTTTATAGACTAAGTACCTAGCGGCTTCTATTCTGGTTTTCATATCGGCCAATTTAAATTGAATGGCCTGATGCTCGGCTATTGGTTTTCCGAAGGCTTTGCGTTCTTTGGCATATTTTACCGAGAGTTCGAAGGCTCCAGCTGCTATGCCTAAGGCTTGTGCAGCTATGCCGATTCTTCCACCATTGAGGGTACTCATGGCAAATTTAAAACCGAATCCTTCTGGGCCAATGCGGTTTTCTTTGGGCACTTTCACATCTGTAAACATGAGCGAGTGCGTGTCAGATGCTCTGATGCCCATTTTATCTTCTTTTTTGCCAACCACAAAACCCTCCTGATTTTTTTCTATGACGAGGCAGTTGATACCTTTATGTTTTAGTTCTGGGTGAGTTTGGGCCAATACGAGGCAAACCGACGAGGTTTGACCGTTTGTAATCCAGTTTTTGGTGCCATTTACCAAATAATGGTCGCCCATGTCTTCTGCAGTAGTTTTTTGAGAGGTGGCGTCTGAGCCTGCTTCAGGTTCTGATAGGCAGAATGCACCTAGAATTTGCCCTGAAGCCAAAGGTTTGAGATATTTCTGTTTTTGTTCTTCGGTGCCGTATTGGTTGAGGCCATAGCATACTAGAGAGTTATTTACTGACATAGCTACTCCAGCGGAGGCATCTACTTTGCAAATTTCTTCCATTGCAAGGACGTAGCTAAGGGTATCCATGCCGCTGCCGCTATATTGTGTATCTATCATCATACCCATGAACCCCAGTTCGCCCATTTTTTTGATTTGATCTGTTGGGAATTGGGTGTGGATATCTCTCTCAATTACTCCTGGCAAAAGGTCGTTTTGGGCAAAGTCTCTGGCTGCATCTCTTACTGCAAGATGCTCTTCGGATAATTGGAAATTTACTCCTTCTATCGTATGCATTGTATTTATTGATAATTTTTTCGAAAGATATAAAAATCAATAATAGTATGCAAGCATACTGTTTTTTTCAAATTTCTTTTACACGAAATATTTTTTCATGAAGCTATCGCTGGCTTTCAGCTTCCAGTTGTTTTTAAGGTCTGAGAGTGAGCCGATTTGGTGGTTCAAGACGGTAGTGTCTGCATTTATTTTCCCAGCTAGAACTTGTTTTTTGGCTTCTAGAATTGGGAAAAACGTAAGATTTTCGTTGTCGAAATAAGCGATGGACCTGTCAAAAAAGTCTATTCCAAATGTTTGTTGGATGTCTTTTAGCCAACGCGTGGAGGTGTCAATAGAGCAACCTGATGGGTCTAGGTAGATGGTATTCACACCAATTATCAGAAATTTATCATAGAAAAACTCAAAAGATGCTTGTAAGGGCGAACCGTGAGATTCCCAGCCTGATATTTGAGCAGAGAGATATTTTGAGATTTCGTTTATTTCGGAATCATTAAGAATTCTATCTGATTGATAAACCCAAATTCTGGCATTGTCGGGAAGCGAATTAAAATCTACGAGCATTTTTTAGGATGTTTTATTTGAAAACGTGAGTTGGGGGTAAAAGATTCTTTCGGTGGATGAAAATTTTAAAGGTCAGTTTCCAGTAAATTTTGGTATGGTCCCGTAATTATTTTTGAAACTGCGTTAATATTCAAACCACCGTATAAGTGAGGAAAATATTCATCGTTTGTGGCTTTTTCGTAAATGAGTTCACTTGTAAGTTTTTCTTTTTCAATACATAATATGAGCAGATTGTCTTGATTTTTGTAATATCTTTCCAAAACACCCTTTACTTGACTGGCTTCTGAGAGATGTATGAAATTTTCAATGTCAAAGGTTTCTGGGAAGTATATTCCTCCATGTTTGTATTTTTCCCAATTTGAGTCTTTAACAACGTGAAATAGCATAATCTATTCGGATGGTTTTTATTTTCAATTTTTAAGATTGTTTTCCAATATCGGTTGGGTAAGGTTTTTTTTACATTAAAAATTCACAGCTGATGCCGACCGTACTAAAGTAGAAAACGACCACTACGTCTCATCGGTAGAGAGAATTAAAATCGGTGCTTGACTAAACGAAATTGTTAGATATACTCTTTTAAATCATCCAAAGGTTCATTGAAATCTTCACTCATGTAACCTACAGAGCCTTTAGCAAAACCAAATATTCTTTTTTTCTTTTCAATGGGCTTGTCTTCTTCGTCTTCAAAAATCACGGTTACTTTTGTTTTTTTTGAAATTCTAGGCATTTTTTCCAGATCAAATTTGCCGTTTTGGTATGTTCCAGTAACTGTAAGCATTTTAATATCTATTTGATTTCAAATATACTAGCTATTATTATTTCCCGGATTCAATAACATAAATATTAAAATCAAAGTTTCTAAATCCCCATCTCACAACCCCCTCGCCTCAAACCACACGTTCACACTTTTGCCGTTTTCATCGGTGCAGGGGATGGTATTTTTGCCTAATGCGGGTTTTATGAAAACACTTTTGTGGGCTGCAAATTTGCCGATGAGTTGGTTGTTGTGATACCAAAATGCGTTTTACATATCAATTGACACACTTGCTTAGAGTTAAATTTCATGTAGATTTCCTTTTTTCAGTATGATATAAGCTTTCTTTTTAGGAGAAACCATAAATATTCGATAGTACAATTTTCACAAAAACGAATCCATTAAAGTGTCTATGCAAAAATTGACCAGTTCGATTGCACAAAAAAAGTGATTTTAGAATTACCGATTTACTAATTCAAACTAAAGTAGTTATTTTTGTTTTATAAATTTAGTGAATGTCAATGCCAGAAATTAGCAGATTTTTAGAATAGTGGTTTACATGTTCTTTAATGACCATAATCCACCACATTTTAAAGTGAAATATGGTGAGTTTGAAGCTAATATTCTTATTGAAAATGGAAGTTTATGGAATGGCGATTTCCCAATAAGCAAACTAAAATTAGTTTCTGCATGGGCAGAAATCCATAAAGATGAGCTTTTCAAAATGTGGAACACTAAGGAATTTCATAAAATTAATCCTTTACAGTAATATGTTGAAAATAAACAAGATAATCAACATTGAGCCATTTCAAATTACTGGTAGGTTTAATGATGGGCAAATCAAAAAGTTGGATATTTATCCAATAATTCAAAATCATATTCATTTAAAAGGTGTTGAAAGTCTATTAAATGAATCTATTTTTAACAAAGCACAATTGGGCGATTTTGGTGAAATTTTTTGGTCCAATATTGTTGAATCAAAGGATAAACAATTGATGGATTATGATATTTCTCCAGAATATTTTTATTTTAATGGCGTAGTAGTTGGTAATTAAATATCCTCACAAGCCCCTCGCCTCAAACCACACGTTCACACTTTTACCATTTTCGTCGGTGCAGGTGATGGTGTTTTTGCCTAATGCGGGTTTTATGAAAACACTTTTGTGGGCTTCAAATTTGCCTACAAGCTGGTTGTTGTGATACCAAAAGACGTTTTGGGTACCCACCGAGACGCTTGCTTTGAGCTCTATTTCTTGTTCATTACCTTTTTCTATGTAATATAAACCCTTGTTTCTGGGAGAAACGATACTAAGTGTTTGCGATTTGGTGGTGTGCGTACAATTGGGATTGTGTGGTGGCGGAGACGTGTAAGGCAGGCCATTGCTTTGCAAAAACGATAAATATTCGGGTGGATAATTGATGTATTCTTTCTGAACGGCTATGTTTCTATCCAAACAAAAACCGCAAAAAATCATCGTTTCAGAGGCATTTGCCCATACTTTTTTTAGGTGTTGACACTTGTTTTTGTAAAATACATTTCCTACAAAAAGATCCATTTGGGTGTCTTTGCAAAAGTCGTTTTTGGGTAAACCTGTTACCGAGCAAACTTCTCTGTAAATCAAACTTTCGGGCTTTTTAAACCAGGGTTTGTTTTTCTCGATGGTATTGAATATCTGAAAAAGTAAGGGCGTGGCCACTGCCGCACCGCTGAGTTGCGGAATGCTTTCACCCGAAAAATTGCCTAACCAAACGCCCACCGTATAGTCGGGATTGTAGCCAATTGCCCAAGCGTCACGTTTGCCAAACGAAGTGCCGGTTTTCCAGGCGATTTTGGGTAAACGAAAGGTAAAGTCGAAGTTATTGGGAAAATCAGGCCGCTGAATTCCGCTTAAAATATCGGAAATTATGTAGCACGAAGCGGGATCCAATAGCGTTTTTGATTTATTTTTGGGCAAATTTGTGTTTGAAGTAAAATTGAGTTCTTGGAAAAAACCGCCGTTGGCAAAGGTGGCGTAAAGCCGCAGCATTTCTTCCATACTCACGCCGCAACCGCCCAAAATGGCCGAAAGCCCGAGTTTGTCTTCATTTTTTTTGATGCTTTTGAAGTCTGCTTTTTTCATTTCTATCAAGAAATCGGCAAGGCCATATTCGTCCAAGGTTTTTACGGCTGTAATATTGAGCGATTGCTGCAGAGCATCTTGCATACTCACTTGGCCTTGAAAAGTATCGTCAAAGTTTTCGGGTTTAAAACCGCCAAAATCGGTTGGAATATCATACAAAATGGCCTTGGGATTTATTATTCCTTTTTCTAAAGCTAGGGCGTACAAATAAGGCTTCAAGGCACTGCCAGGTGAACGAACCGAGGTAATACCATCCACTTGTCCCCCGTCTAGGCGGTTTTTGTAGTCGGCAGAGCCGCAATAGACCAGCACTTTCATGGTTTTATTGTCCACCACCATAGCCATACCATTTTTCACACCTATGGTCTCGAGCCTTTGGAGGTAAGCAGACAGCTGTTTTTCGACTTGCAGCTGATAGCCAGCATGAATAGATGACCGAATGTAAGGCAAGGCAGATTCCGCAGCCAAGCGGTCTGAAATATGCGGTGCTCGTTTAATGAAAGTACTTCTTTTCAGATTTACGGTTTCGTTTTGAGCAAGAGCTATCTCGTTTTTGTTGAAAATTCCTTGTTTTTCGAAAAGCTTCAGCCATTTGTTTTTGAAAAACTCCAATTGCGAATTGTTTTTTCCTGAAAGCAAAAGACTGGGCTTATTTGGCACCAAACTCAACACCATAGCCTGAGCCAAACTCAACTGCGAAGGATGTTTTTGCAGATAAACATAAGAGGCTGCCTTGATGCCTTCCACATTGGAGCCGAAAGGAATCAGATTAAGATATAAAGCCAGAATTTCCTTTTTAGAATAATGCAATTCGAGCTGAACGGCTCTGATTATTTCCTTGATTTTGTTGAAATAAGTGCGGTCGTTGGGGTAAATCATCCTTACAACTTGCATCGTGATGGTTGACGCACCTGAAACCCGCTTTTTCTTTTGGATATTAGAAGCTAAAGCCCGAAAAATGGCCACTGGATTTACGCCAGTATGATAATAAAAGTATTTGTCTTCTTTCTCAATAATGGCCTTCAAGAAAAAAGGAGAAACCTCCTCCACATTGGTTTTGAGCCGCCACTTGTCTTCGTTGTTGAGGTATGCACTCAGTATCCGACCTTCGTCGTCCAGCACTACTGTGGAGTAATTGTCTGGGACTTTTATTGGGAATGACAAATCTAGTACCAGCAAAATAGCTAATAGGGC
>CAMCYZ010000181.1 GCA_945885545.1 Spirosoma fluviale | reverse complement strand
CAGATTACCAACACCTCAAGACCAAAAGATCGGCAGCCAACCAAGGAAGAACTTACCAAATATGCCAAAAATATGTCGGCGGTGGCGAAAGTTGTTCTCGAAGAAACAGGAATTCAGCCGGCTTATCACAACCACATGCATCAACTGGGCGAAACCCCTGAGGAAATTGAGATTATTGTAAATGAAATGGATACAAGATATATAAAACTGTTATTGGATGTGGCACATTATCACCAAGGTGGGGGCGTACCTGCTGATGCCGTTTTGAATTACAAAGACATTATTTATGCTACACATATAAAAGACACTCGGCCTGATACTGAGAATAAGTCGGGATATAGATTTGTGGAATTAGGTCAGGGCAAAGTTGATTTTCCGGCTATTTTTAAAAACCTACAGAAAATTGGTTTTAAGGGTTGGAATGTCATCGAATTAGATGCCGTTCCCGTAAAAGGAAGGACCGCTTTGGAGTGTGGACAAATCAGCAAAACCTATTTGGAATCAATAAAGGTGAAATTTTAACACCTTTCTGACACAAACTGTTAAAAAAGCATCAAAATTTCACATTTTTTCGCTTTTTATCTATCATTCGGGAATAATAATATTAGGTAATTTTGAGTAATATTCAATCAATAAATATGAAAAAACTAATATTGTTGTTCCTTTTGTTTTCTACGGGATTGTCAGCTCAAAAATGGACAAGCCTTTTTGATGGTAAAACCCTGAAAGGTTGGACCCAAAGAGGTGGAAAAGCAATTTATAAAGTAGAAAATGGTCAAATTGTTGGTCAAACGGTAAATGACACCCCAAACTCATTTCTTTGCACCGACAAAGAATACGGCGATTTTATTCTTGAACTTGACCTCAAGCTCGACGATGAAATGAATGGCGGCGTGCAATTTCGGAGCTTGTCAAAGCCTGATTATCAAAACGGCAGAGTACATGGCTATCAAATGGAGGTGGACCCATCTACAAGAGCTTGGTCAGGAGGTATTTATGACGAAGGCCGCAGAGATTGGTTATTTAACCTAAACCATAACCCAGCAGGACAAAAAGCATTTATAAAACTAGGTTGGAACAAATACCGAATAGAGGCGATTGGTAACACTTTGAGAACATTCATAAACGGCGTACCAACTGCACATGTTGTGGATGACATGACTTCCAAAGGTTTCATAGCACTTCAAGTTCATTCTATCTATGCCTCCATGAAACCGGGTATGACAATTCGTTGGAAAAACATCAGAATTCAAACCGAAAATCTAAAGCCTAGCCCAATAGATGACTGTCCGGTGGTTAATCTTCTGCTTAATAATATTTCAGAACAAGAAAAGGCTCAAGGCTATAAATTACTGTTTAATGGTCAAAACCTTGATGGCTGGAAAAATGGCAGTAGCACCGCTGCACTAGATTCTCGTTGGAAAATAGAAAATGGTGTTTTGGCCATAACTCCTAATACAAACAAAAGCCCCGGCGTAGACTTAATTTCTGATCAAAAATATGGAGCATTTGAGCTTCAGTTTGATTTCAAACTGACCGATGGTGCAAATTCTGGCGTAAAATATTTCGTAGAAATGCTTGGTGAAGAAGGCAAAAAACATCCATTGGGTCTTGAATATCAAGTGTTAGATGACGAAAAACATCCCGACGCCAAACAAGGGGTGGTGGGTAATCGTACCATAGCCAGTTTATATGACCTCATTCCGTCAGATAAGTTAGACAAGCGTTTTCAAAAGAAAATTGGGAATTGGAATCAAGCCCGGGTGGTTGTAATGCCAAACAACACCGTTCAACATTGGCTAAATGGCTTTAAGGTTCTGGAATATCAACGAAACAGCAATATTTTCAAGGCATTGGTTGCAAGAAGCAAATATGCCAAAATCGAGGGTTTTGGTTCTGGAGAAAAGGGTCACATTCTGTTGCAGGATCACAGCGATAATGTGTTTTTCAAAAATGTAAAAATCAAGGAAATCAAGTAAGACTTTGTTTCAATCAAATGAAGAATATGAATTCTGAAAAACTTTAAGCTAAAATCATTAAGTATTTATGAAAAAGGCACTTTTCATTTCCTTTTTTGCGGTGAATGTTGTTTTTGCTCAAAAAACCTCTCAGGCAGTTTTAGGTACCAAAAGTACTAAAATAATTAAGTCAGGAAATCTGGAATTCAAAGACTTAAACAAAAACGGTAAGCTCGATAAATACGAAGATTGGCGTTTACCGGTGGATGTCCGAGTCAAAGACTTGGTAGCCCAAATGACCTTAGAAGAAAAGGCCGGTTTTATGCTTATTAGCACCACCAGAATGAGTGGTGATGGTGGCTTTACGCCAATTGCAGATGGTAGGGCTCCCATTACTAGTGGATTTAACGAGGACGACTTGCTACAAGCCGCCAATATGTTCACTAGGAAGCCATTACCTGAGCCTATGCTTTCGGCATCAGGAACAACTAAGGCAGTAACTGAGCGTCAGCTTCGTCATTTTATATTGAGGGCAAATACTTCTGTCAAAACAATGGCCGAGTGGTCAAACAATTTGCAAGCACTTTGTGAATCCACACGTTTGGGAATACCAGCTATTGTTGCTTCAAATCCAAGAAACCACATAACAACAGATGCAGCTGTGGGATTAAGTGTGGGAGCTACAACGTTTTCAAAATGGCCGGGAGAATTGGGCATGGCCGCCATGCGAGATTTCAAACTTACACGTGAATTTGCAGAAATTGCTGCCAAAGAATGGACTGCGGTGGGTCTTCGCAAAGGCTATATGTACATGGCAGACTTGGCCACAGAGCCACGTTGGAATCGTACCGAGGGTACCTTTGGCGAAGATGCCGATTTGTCTTCAGCCATGATTCGCGAGATAGTTTTGGGTTTTCAAGGAAATAAATTGGGAAAAAACTCCGTGGCCATGACCACCAAGCATTTCCCTGGTGGTGGACCACAAGAAGGTGGACAAGATTCGCATTTTGACTGGGGAAAATTTGCTCATTATCCGGGTGGAAATTTTAACGAACATGTGAAACCTTTTATAGCAGCCATAAATGCAGGGACCTCATCTATAATGCCTTACTATTCTGCACCTAAAGGCAAGGAGTTTGAGGAAGTGGGTTTCTCATTTAATAAAGCTATTATCGATGATTTATTGCGTAAAAAGTTAGGATTTAAAGGCATTATAAACTCAGACACGGGTCCTATAGAAATGATGCCTTGGGGTGTAGAAACATTGAGTATAGAGCAGCGTTATGTGAAAGCAATAGACGCAGGAGTTGATATTTTCTCGGGTGCGGCCGACCCAACGGTATTGCTAAATGCGGTAAAAAAAGGTTTGGTAAAAGAAACCCGAATCAACGAGTCGGTAAGTCGATTGTTAAAGGAGAAGTTTGAATTGGGCTTATTTGAAAATCCATTTGTGGATGTCGAAATGGCGGAAAAAATAGTTGGGAACGAGGAATTCCAACAAAAAGGAGATTTGGCTCTAAGAAAGTCTATCGTATTGTTGAGAAATGATGAAAAACTATTGCCGGTCACCCAAAAAACTAAGGTGTACTTTGAATATTATAAAGAAGAAGGCGGTGGAAGAGGGCCTCAAACACAGGTACCAAAATCTCCAATAAAAGTATTAAAACCGCAAACAAAGGCTGAAAACATGGAGTTTGTTTCTACCAAAGAAGAAGCTGATGTAGTGCTTTTGTGGCTTTTCCCGACAACGGGAGGATTGTTTAGTTCGGCAGGGAAACCAATAGAATTGAGTCTTTCAAAGAACAAAATTGATGTGGCCCATGTCAATGAATTGATTAATAGCAAACCAACAATTGTGGTAATCAATTTTACGAATCCCTGGGTCATAGACGAAATAGATAAAGGAAAAGCTTCAACCGTTTTGGCTACTTTTGGAACCTCAGCAGATGCACTTGTTGATGTAATTTCGGGGAGGTTCAATCCTTCAGGCAAGATGCCTTTTGCTATTCCAAGTTCTGAAAAGGCTGTTTCAGAAAATAAATCTGATTTACCGGGAAGCAAGGAAAATGCAGGATATGCTTTATTTAATTTCGGACAGGGATTGGGTTATTGAAAAAACCTTTTTTTCGTTAAAATTAAGGGTAATGATATTTTATTTAGCAAAAAATAGGGATTTTGTGAATAATGATTTAAAAAACAGTTATTTTTAAATTTTCAAAAAATAAACAAGAATTAATATAAAAATCAGAGATAGCAGTCAAATCGGTGCGGCCGTCGTAGCTGTCATCTGTGTTCAATCAAGTAAATAATTTCAACCAATATATCATAATGACAACAAGGAGAGAATTTGTTAAAAAATCGATAATGGCGGGTGTGGCCACAGGTTTTTCTGTAAAAAGTTATGGAAAAATTATAGGTGCAAACGACAGAGTTAGAGTAGCATGCGTAGGTTTTTCAGACCGTCACCGTGCTTCACATGTAGGGCCATTTGCGGCCTTGCAAAAAGAAATGAACTTCGAAATGGTGGGTCTTTCAGACATCTGGAATCGCCGTCGTGAGGAAGGAAAGGCATTTTTGGACAAACAATTGGGGGCCAACGTACAAGTTTACAGAAACAACGAGGAGCTGTATGCTTCAAAGTCTGTAGATGCCGTAATGATGTCAACTGCTGATTTTCAACATGCATTACACACCATAGAGGCCGTAAAAGCGGGCTGCGATGTATATGCCGAAAAACCTTTGGCAGAAACCATGGCCGACAACCGTGCGGTGTTTAAAGCAGTAAAGGATTCGAAGAAAATAGTTCAAATAGGTTCGCAAAGACGCTCAGGAGCTAACTATCACGCCGCCGAAGATTTTATCAAATCAGGTAAATTTGGCGATATCAAAATGGTGGAGTTGATGTGGAACGTAAACCAACCAGGTCGTTGGAGACGTCCTGACTTGGTGGCCAGCCTCAAAGAATCTGATGTGGACTGGAAACGTTATTTGATGAACCGACCGTTCGAGAAATTTGATCCTCGTAAATACTTAGAATACAGATTATTCTGGCCATATTCGTCAGGAATTCCTGGCCAATGGATGAGCCACCAAATCGATACGGTGCACTGGTTCTCAGGTTTGAGTCACCCAAGAAGCGTGGTGGCCAACGGAGGAATTTACCAATGGCAAGATGGTCGTACGAATGCAGATACCTTGACGGTAGTGTTTGATTACGGTCCTGCTGATAAGCCGCAGAATGGTTTCCAAGTTCAGTTTACAAGTAGATTCTCAAACTCTGCTGGAGATACCAAAGAGCTTTATTATTCAAACGGTGGTATGATTAACTTGGATACCAACGAAATTTCTGACACGGGCGGTTTACGTGAGCGTGAAGCCAAAGCAATGGGTATGAAGGCAAACTTGCTTTCACCGTTGAAGTTGGAAGGAGACAAAGTAGCATCGGATGCCAACACAGGAGGCGATCCGTTGACATTTGCTCACATCAAAAACTGGATGGAGTGTGTACGTAGCCGCAAAACACCAAATGCTCCAATAGAAGCTGGTTATCAGCATTCTATAGCCACCATGATGTCAAATGCTGCCTACAGAACAGGCTTAAAAGTAACTTTCGACGCCAAAGCCCAAGAGATTTTGGTTGGCGGCAAGCCTTGGAAGCCGTTTTGATTTGAACTTAATTTGAATATTTTATAATGAGGAGAGTCACTTGGCTCTCCTTTTTCATTTCCAACCAAATCTCAGCATTCGGAATCATTAAAGAAAAAACTTCAATTATGACTCGACTACTGTTTCTTCTTTTCGCATTTGCTTTGAGTGCCGCACAATGTGAGGCCGATATTGACCCTGAACTATCAAAGCTTGATGGTAAATGGAAATTATTTAAAATTGGAATAGGATATCCACTACAAAACGGCCCTACTGAACTGGTTCCAACTGAAACAGAGACTTTGGAGATTGATACCAAGGCCGCTACTTTGATACGAACAGTAAACGGTGTAGTGACGGAATCTACCAAAATAGAAATTGGTAAGCAACCCAAAAGTTCTTCAAATCCACGGTTAGCTCTGATTTTTTTGGAGTCCAAAACCTACTCATTTTTAAGTATTGATGAACAAAAGGGCGAAATCAGTCTTTACCAAAAAAGTTTTCTAGATGCCGAGATAGCTGACGGAAATACTTTTTTCTATAAAAAGCAATAGCTTCTATTTCCTTTTAATTGTCGGAATTTGGGTAAATTTGCTTTGAAATAATGCTCAATGACTCAAAAAATAGTAAAACCATCGTTGCACCCTCGAAATAGACATCGTGGACAATACGATTTTGAAAAATTGATAGAAACACTTCCGGCATTAAAGGCGTTCGTTTTTATTAATCTATTCGGCACCCAAACTTTGGATTTTTCAAATCCCACCGCAGTAAAAATGCTTAACAAAGCTCTTTTGGCTGACCAATATGGGGTTGAAAATTGGGATATTCCTGCGGGCTACCTCTGCCCGCCCATACCTGGAAGGGCTGATTATGTGCATTACGCAGCAGATATTTTGGCGGAATACAATTATGGACATATTCCTAAAGGAAATGTAGTGAAATGCCTCGATGTAGGTACGGGTGCAAATGCTATCTACCCTATCATCGGCCATCAAGAGTATGGGTGGAGGTTTGTCGGAACAGACATTGACACTGTTTCGGTAAAAGCGGCAAAGTCAATAGTGCAGCAAAACCCTGCTCTGAAAAACGAAATAGAGATAAGATTCCAACCTAATAAGCACCAGTTTTTTGAGGGAATTATAGAAGGAGGTGA
Organism: Spirosoma fluviale; assembly: GCA_945885545.1. Classification (GTDB taxonomy): domain Bacteria; phylum Bacteroidota; class Bacteroidia; order Cytophagales; family Spirosomataceae; genus Leadbetterella; species Leadbetterella lacustris. Next base: position 1,010 of record CAMCYZ010000181.1, on the reverse strand, counting down.
ATGCTTTGATATTACTTTTTGCAATCCACCATTCTATAGCTCGGCGGAGGAAGCACGAGAGAGCAATTCAAAAAAAACTAAAAATCTGAGTGGTAAAAAGACTGTGGAAACTTTGCGTAATTTTGGAGGAAATGCCAATGAACTTTGGTGCGAAGGCGGAGAGTTGAAATTTATCATTTCTATGATTAGAGAAAGTGTAAAATTTTCGAATAATTGTAAATGGTTTACGAGCTTGGTTTCAAAGAAAGAACATTTAGAGCGTATTTATAAGGAATTGAAAAAAGTAAAAGTGAATCAATTTAAGACCATAGATATGGCTCAAGGACAAAAACTTAGCCGCTTGGTGGCGTGGAGTTTTTAAGGTAAGGCCATTTTGAAAATCGCTGATAAAAGATACTTCTCTAAAGCTATTTCTACTATATTTTACGTTCGAGCTCTTCCGTAATTTCTTAGGTTTAAAGCCGAAATAAATCTAATTTTGGGACAAAATTTTAAACAAAAATACCTATCGAAATCCCTCCAGAAATACCTAGCCGATATTTTATTCTCAACAAGCCTTACGATATGCTTTCGCAGTTTGTTGGGGATAAGTTTGACAACAACATGCTCGGTAAGATAGACTTTGATTTTCCCGAGGGGACACACGCCATCGGCAGATTGGATAATCTTTCGGAAGGATTGTTGATTTTGACCACTAACAAAAGGGTTACAAAGCTGCTTTTTAATAGTAAAATACTCCACAAACGCACTTATTTGGTACAAGTGGACGCTACCATCACTGAGGAAAATATTGAAAAGTTGCGGTCTGGGGTAGAGATATTGCTCAGAGGAAACAAATTGTGGACCACCAGCCCCTGTGAGGTGGAACGCATAGAAAAACCAGCTGACTGCTATAATATCATAAACACGCTACACCCTCGCCACCCGCACGCTTGGCTTAAAATGACACTCACTGAGGGTAAATATAGGCAGATTCGTAAAATGATAATTGCCGTAAACAACAAGTGTAA
>CAMCYZ010000180.1 GCA_945885545.1 Spirosoma fluviale | reverse complement strand
AGAAACATAGGCCACAGAAAATGTGACTGAGAGGGCGAAGCTGTAGCAATGAAAAAAAATATAGGCCACTGAAAATGTGACTGAGAGGGCGAAGCTGTAGCAATTAAACAGCTTTTGGGTTTTTAAAGGTTGAAAACTACAGTTTAATTTGTTAGATTTGATTCCAAAATCAATACAATGGAAATCACGGATATATCGCAGTTAGATTTTACCAAACAGTACACCATAGCCGATTATCTTTCCTGGAAATTTAAGGAAAGGGTGGAATTGCTCAAAGGCTACGTGGCCAAAATGTCGCCAGCCCCCAATAGTTATCACCAAATAATTTCTGCAGAGTTGTCTAGAGTTTTATTTAATTACTTTCATAAAAAACCATGCAAAGCCTTCGCTGCACCTTTTGATGTGTACTTACCAAATCATAAAAATACTGGCCAAACCATCGTTCAACCCGACTTGTGCGTGATTTGTGACCTTGAAAAGATTGAAAAAAAAGGCTGTGTTGGAGCTCCAGATTTAATTGTAGAGATACTTTCTCCGGGTAACTCCAGAAAAGAAGTAATTGATAAATACGAAATATACCAAGAAGCCGGCGTGAAAGAATATTGGGTAATTTACCCTGCCGAGCAAGTTTTGCAGGTTTATTCGCTTGAAAATGCCATTTTTGTGGCAAAAAAACCAAAGGCACCGGGCGATATGTACGAATGTCAGCTTTTCCCTGAACTTCAAATAAATGTTGAATCTATTTTCGAAGGTGCAGAAGGACTCATTTAAATTAATGAAGACACAAGAAAAATCTCATGTCATCTAGTTGCTCCTATTTCAAGTCCCTCTCCTCCGGAGAGGGATTTAGGGTGAGGTTTCAAAGCCCAAAAGCCCAAAGCAGCATTCGACTTAAGGAGTGGTCTTCAAAGTCCCTCTCCCCAGGAGAGGTCGGAGTCGCGTTCGACTTTAGGACGGTCGGCCGCTGCCGTGAGGTTCAAAGCCCAAAAGTCCAAAGCAGCATTCGACTTCAGGACGGTAGACCGCAGCCACCGAGGGTATTTAAGTCCCTCTCCCCAGGAGAGGGATTTAGGGTGAGGTTTCAAAGCCCAAAAGCCCAAAGCAGCATTCGACTTAAGGAGTGGTCTTCAAAGTCCCTCTCCCCAGGAGAGGGATTTAGGGTGAGGTTTCAAGACCCGAAAGTCCGGAGTCGCGTTCGACTTTAGGACGATCGGCCGCTGCCGACAGGTCCAAAACCCCACAGCCGTAAACGACTTTAGTCAGTCGGCTGCCGCCGTGAGTTTTTGTTTTAAAAGAACCTTAACTTAACGACATTCAATTTTAACCAAAAAATATTTCAAAACACTTTTAATCCTTTAGGCTTTTTTGTTGGACACTTGCACTTTTAGTAGAATGGGCTTTTTGACAAGGACATTCTGTGTTTTACAAAGCTAGCTTAAAAGAGGATAAAGGCGGTCTTTAATGCAGATAAGTTGTTTACGTTCAGCGGTCAAAGCCCTAAATTCGAGGGGTGAAGTTTTAGGTTGTAAGTGCTGAAGAGATATAAAACTTTGTTGGATGCAGAAAATATTTTAACCATTTATTTCCTAAATCTGTCTAAAATTAACATTTCCTAAACCTGTTCTCGGAAGATAATGTTTAACTTTGTACGAAGAACGCGAATGTTTTGTTTCACCAAGCCTACTCCTTCGGGAAAATCGGTTCTGGTTTTTAAATAGTTTCAATTTTTATAATTTGATGACAAAAAGTAGATTTTATACGGTTTTTTTAGGTTTTGCCTTACTTTTTAGTTCTGTTGTTTTTGCTCAGAAAGTACCTGATGTCAATACCCTTTCAGACAAACAGATAGAAGCATTTATCAAGGAAGCCGAAACCAAGGGCCTCTCCGAAATGCAGATAGAAGCCGCAGCCAAACTCAACGGCTACACCGACGCCGACATCATTAAAGTAAGGGAGCGGATTAACCGCATCAAGACGAGTACCAATACTACTAGTGCCACCATCAACAATACCACAAGGGAGCAAATAGGTGAAGTAAGTGATAGGGCGGAGGTACAAGTGGATACCAAGAACTCGGTGGATAACAGCCAACAAGTTTTTGGATACAATCTCTTCAACAACAAAACGCTTAGTTTCGAGCCCAACCTTCGTATACCCACACCTGCTAACTATATTTTAGGCCCCGACGACGTGCTCAGCGTAGATATCTCGGGATATGCCTACCAACATTATGACCTTAAGATATCAGCCGAAGGGACGGTTAAGATTGAAAGTCTCGCTCCCATATATTTGAATGGCCTGACCGTAGAAAAAGCCAAGGCCAAAATTCTCCAAAGACTCAAAGTCCTCTTTGCGGGCTTGTCTAACGGTGGCTTAAGCTTGGATCTTACCCTCGGAAAAGTCAGAACCATTAAGGTGACGGTGGTGGGCGAAGTACAAAACCCTGGAACCTACAATGTGTCTTCCTTGGCTACATTGTTCAATGCCTTGTATGTCTCGGGAGGTCCTTCTAAGATTGGCTCTTTCAGAAATATACAGCTCTTACGCAACAACAAAATTGTGCAGCGATTTGACCTCTACGATTTTCTCTTAGAAGGCCTTATGCCCGGCAATGTAGTATTGCAAGACCAAGACGTAGTGTTTATACCCGTGTCTGACCGCAAAATTAGTTTTGTGGGGCAAGTAAAACGACCGCTCATTTATGAATTGAGGGCAGAAGAAACCCTGTCTGATGCCATCAAGTTTGCCGGTGGATTTACAGACAACGCTTTTAAGGCCAACCTCACGGTAAGAAGAAATACAGAGAAAGAAAAGGAAATTCTAACGGTGAATGCCGATGTGGCTAGGTCTTTTGCCTTACAAAACGGCGATAAAATAGAAATAAACAACCTCTTAGACCGATACACCAACAAAGTAGAGGTAGTGGGTGCGGTGTTTAGGGGGGGAGAATATGCCCTCAACAACGAACTCAGAACAGTGGCTCAGTTGATCAAGAAGGCGGAGGGGCTTCGGGAAGACGCATTTCTTAACCGTGCCATATTAAAGCGGGAACAGCCCGACAAAGACCCTGAGTTTATACACATAGACCTGCGTAAAGTGTTGAAAGGCGAGGATTTGGAGCTGAAACGGGAAGACGTTTTGATCATTAAGTCTATTGTGGAGTTGAGAGAATTGCGTAAAGTAGAGATCAAAGGAGCTGTAAACCAAGCGGGAGAATATGACTTTGTGGATAACATGAGTGTCAATGACCTCATCCTGTTGGCGGGTGGATTTAAAGAGGGGGCTACTGTTAAACGTATAGAAATAGCGAGACGTTTGTTCAACGACGAGTCTTACGAAGATCAGGTAGAAATCATCAATACCGAAAGTAACAAAGAACTCAACAATCAGGTTAAACGCGTTTTTCTGACGCCTTTCGATCAGGTTTTCATCAGAGACCTGCCCAACTATCAAGTGCAGGAAATGGTGAGTATAGAGGGCGAGGTAAATTATCCGGGACAATACGCCATCAAAAGCCGTACCGAACGCCTCTCAGACTTGATTGATCGTGCAGGCGGCGAGCGATCCGACGCCTACTTTAAGGGAGCTAGGTTTATTAGAGAGGGCAAACAGGTGGCGGTGAATTTGGAGGAAATATTGCTCAACAAAAATGCCGCGATGAATTTGTTCCTTGAAAACGGCGACCGACTCATTATACCGAAAGAAACCCAGACGGTGAAGGTCTCAGGCCAAGTGCTCAACCAAACCTCCGTAGCCTACCAACCCAACTTCAGTTTTAGAGATTATATCTCTCAGGCAGGTGGATTTACGGATTCCGCATTTGTGCGTAAAACCTACGTACGCTACTCCAATGGCCTTACAAGCAGAACCCGGTCATATTTTTCTATTAAGGATTATCCAAGGGTAGAGAAAGGCATGGAGATTATAGTGCCTGTCAAACGCAGAGAGAGATTGAGCAAAGCTGAAATTATCTCTATAAGTACAGGTTTTGTTTCATTATCGGCGGTTTTGTTGACTTTATTTAGATTGATATAAAATTGAAAAAAGCATTAATAACAGGTGTAACAGGTCAAGACGGGGCCTATTTATCAGAACTTTTGTTAGACAAAGGCTATGAAGTGCATGGGGTAAAAAGGAGATCTTCCTTATTTAATACCCAACGAATAGACCATCTTTATGTAGATGCCCATAATGAGAAATCCAATTTTCATCTGCATTATGGTGACCTCACCGATTCTACCAATATCATAAGGATTGTTCAAGAAGTTCAGCCTGACGAGATCTATAATTTGGGTGCGATGTCGCATGTAAAAGTTAGTTTTGATGAACCTGAATACGCCGCACAGGCTGACGGAATAGGAACACTCCGATTGCTAGAGGCTATGAGAATCTTGAATCTAACAGAAAAAACCAAATTTTATCAAGCATCCACTTCTGAATTATACGGACTCGTACAAGAAGTGCCACAAAGGGAAACTACGCCTTTTTATCCACGTTCTCCTTATGCAGTGGCCAAGCTATATGCTTATTGGATTACGGTCAATTACAGGGAGGCGTACAACATGTTTGCCTGCAACGGAATTTTGTTTAATCATGAATCTCCACTTAGGGGCGAAACATTTGTAACCCGCAAAATTACCAGAGCTGTTGCAGCCATTGTCAATGCTAAGCAATCGTGCTTGTATCTTGGCAATATGGACGCCAAAAGAGACTGGGGACATGCCAAAGACTACGTAGAAGCCATGTGGCTGATGTTGCAACAAGATGTGCCCGAAGATTATGTAATTGCCACAGGGGTTACCACTACCATTCGAGACTTCGTCATTATGGCCTTTTTGGAGGTAGGCATAGAGCTGGCATTTGAGAATGAAGGAATCAATGAAATTGCGGTCGTCAAAAATTGTAATAATCCTGATTATCAAATCCCAATAGGAACCAAAGTAGTAGCGGTGGACAAGGCATATTTTAGACCTACAGAGGTGGAGTTGTTAATAGGAGACCCCAGCAAAGCTAAGCAAAATTTAAAGTGGGAGCCCAAATATGATTTGATGCAATTGTGCAGAGAAATGATGTTGGCTGATTTGAAATTATTTAAGAACTCATGAGTACACAAGGTAACAACGAAGAGGAGAAAGAGCTATCGATTGACTTCAAAGCCCTTTATGATTTAGCTATTTCTTTCAAATGGATCCTCCTTTTGGTTTCATTCTTTTTTGGGCTCATTACAGCTATTTATGTTTTTAATAAGCCCAATGAATACACTTCTACTACCAGTGTTATGCCTGAATTGGAAACTTCAGATATCGGAGGGGGTTTAAAAAAGTATGCTGGTTTGGCGAGTTTGGCAGGGATAAATTTAGGCGATATGGCGGGTAGCGATGCCATCAGGCCTGATTTGTATCCAAATGTTATCAACAATACCACATTCTTTCTTTATTTGCTCGAGCAAAAAGTGAAGTTATCCAATGGTGAAGAGATAAAATTCGAAGATTTCTACTTCAATGTCTATGAAATAGATTTGGAGGAGGATTTAGGCACTGCTAAGTCAGGAAGCAAAAAAGAAGGGAGTGTTATAGATAACATCAGGAATGTTTTAGGTATTGGACTTCCACCGATCAACAACAATTTAAGGAAAAATGGAGCGTATGTGTTTCTATCCAAAACTAAAGGTGAAGTCATAGAGGATTTGATGGAGAAGGTGGCTGCCAACATGGACAAGAAAACAGGAATTATAAGTGTTTCTGCTGAATTTCCCGACCCTATGGTATCTGCTCAAGTGGCTAAAATCAGTATGGATTACCTTACAGAATTTGTAACTAATTACCGTACTGAAAAAGCAAAACATGATTTAAATTTTCTGGCTGAAAGACTCAGCGAAGCCAAAGGCAAATATTATAATACCCAAGCTAAAAAAGCCCAGTACAGTGATCAGTTCTCGGCACCTACCATACGCTTGCAAAGTGCCGATATTCAAAGAGAAAGAATAGAGTCGGATTACAGAGTTACCTCTAGTTTTTATCAGGAACTATTGCAACAGTACGAAACTGCTAAGTTAAAGGTACAGCAAGAGACACCGGTTTTCAAAACTTTGCAGCAGCCCGTGGTACCCTTCAAAAAAAGTGGTCCTAAACGCGTTATTGTGGTTTTGTTTTCTTTATTCTTTGGGTTTTTCTTTGCATTATTTCTAGTTTTGCTTCAAAACGAGCGGTACAAAAAGGTTTTAAAGTATAACTGATTTTACATGGTGATAAGCATTATTATCAGAACCTATAATGAAGAAAAGTACTTGGCTCAAGTTTTAGAGATGGTATTTAATCAATCTGATTGTCCTGATTTTGAGGTAATTGTCGTAGATTCAGGCTCAACAGACCACACTTTAAAAATTGCAAATGATTTTAGATGCAAAATAGTTAGTATAAAAAAAGAGGAATTTAGCTTTGGTAGGTCTTTAAACTTAGGTTGTTCAAATGCTCAGGGAGAATTTTTAGTATTAGTTTCAGCCCATTGCATACCAACAGATAAATTTTGGCTCAAGAACCTCATCAAGCCTTTTGAAAATCCTGCTATCGTATTGACTTATGGCAGACAATTGGGCGTAGAGCAATCCAAGTTTAGTGAGAAACAATTGTTTAAAAAATATTTTCCTGAGCGAGACGCCAATCCCCAAGAAGGTTTTTTTTGTAATAATGCGAATTCATGTTTAAGAAAAGATGCCTGGGATACAAGACCTTTTGATGAAGACTTGACTGGTCTGGAAGATATGGATTGGGCCAAATTTCAGGTTGCTCAGGGTAGTAAAATTGCCTATATTGCAGAAGCTGCTGTTTATCATATACATGAAGAAACTTGGTCGCAGGTGAAAAGAAGGTACGAAAGAGAGGCTTTTGCCTTAAAAGATATCATGCCTGAGGTACACGTATCTTTTTTTGATATGCTTAGATATATCATAGTGGCTATTTTTCTCGACGCCAAACAAGCACTAAACCAAAGGGTATTTTTTAAGACTTGGCTGGAGATATGTTTTTTTAGGATTTATCAATATCTCGGAACCTATACAGGGAATCATTTGCATAGAAAAATTTCTAAAAAGAAAAAAGAACAATATTTTTATCCGAGATGACAAAAAACGTGGCATTACTACCCATGAAAGCCAATAGCGAGCGAGTAAAGGGCAAGAATTTCAAAAATTTTAAGGGCAAACCCTTGTTTCGTTGGGTTTTAGATACACTCCTAGGAATTGACCAAATTGATAAAGTCATCATTAATACGGATGCAATAGACTTGCTTGAAAGTTATAATTTGCCAGTTTCAGAAAAGATAATAGTTCGTCAAAGGAGTGCAGATTTGTGCGGAGATTTTGTTTCAATGAATTTGATCATTGAAGATGATATAAAAGCCATAAGTGCAGAAAATTATCTGATGACGCATACCACTAACCCACTCATTGCCGCAAAGACATTTGAAAACGCCTTATCCGAATTTCAAAAGCTCGACAAAGAGGAACACAATTCTTTGTTTAGCGTCAATGCATACCAATCTAGATTTTACACGGCATCGGCAAATCCAGTAAATCATGACCCTAACAATTTGATTAGGACGCAAGATTTGCCACCGCTATTTGAAGAAAATTCCTGCATTTATTTATTCAACAAAGAAAGTTTTTATTCTACAAATGCAAGAATAGGTTCTAAGCCTAAACTATTCGCAACGCCTTTTTTTGAGTCTGTTGATATTGACGATGAGAAAAGTTGGGCCCTTGCAGAATTGTATTTTGATTATTTAATGTCACAAAAATCATAAGCTAAAAAAAATGAGTTTAAAAGTTTTAATTTCAGCACCTTATTTACAACCTTTCATAGAAAGGTTTAGGCCTTTTTTTGAGGAAAACA
>CAMCYZ010000179.1 GCA_945885545.1 Spirosoma fluviale | reverse complement strand
ACTTTCGAAATTTCAGGTTCAGAAGCTATCAAATTCAAGAATGTTGTCATAGATTCTATTCCATCCAACATACCTTCGTCCATGTTGATGTCTATCACGTTAGCACCGCCTTCTACTTGGTCTTGTGCCACCGAAAGTGCTTCATCGAACTGCCTGTTTTTTATCAAACGCAAAAATTTCTTCGAGCCCGTTACATTGGTTCTTTCACCTACGTTTACGAAGCCCAATTCTTTGGTCAAAGTCATTGGCTCTAAGCCGCTTAATCTCAATTGAGGTTCTATGGTTTTAGGCTTTCTTGGAGCAAATTCTCCCGCTATTTTGGCGAATTCTCTGATGTGGTCCGGGGTTGTACCGCAGCATCCGCCCAAAATATTGACATATCCTTCTTCTAAAAACTCACGAACTTGCTCGGCCATATAAGCTGGAGATTCGTCGTATTGACCCATTTCGTTGGGTAGTCCTGCGTTAGGATATACACTCACCATACAATCTGCTACTCGCGAAAGTTCAGCCAAGTATGGTTTCATGGCTCTTGCCCCCAATGCACAATTGAGGCCAATTGACATCAGGTTGCCGTGTGAAACGGAGTTGTAAAACGCTTCGGAGGTTTGCCCAGTAAGTGTTCTTCCAGATTGATCGGTGATGGTTCCAGATACCATTATGGGCATTTCGAAATTCGGATCTTTCTCTTTTCTTGCGTCTATAACTTCCGTAGCAGCGTAAATGGCGGCTTTGCAGTTCAAGGTATCCGTTACGGTTTCTATCAAAAGCAAATCTACGCCACCATCAATCAAAGCCTTCACTTGTTCTTTAAATGCAATCAAAAGCTCATCAAAAGTGATAGCCCTAAAGCCTGGGTTGTTTACATCTGGCGAAAGGGAGGCCATTTTGGTTGTTGGGCCCATAGAGCCAGCCACAAAACGGGGTTTAGTCGGATTGTCTTTTGTATATTCGTCTGCTGCTTGCCGGGCCAGTTTAGCACCTTCGTAATTGATTTCATAAACCAAATCTTCCATGTGGTAGTCTGCCATAGCCACAGTTGTACCGCTGAAGGTGTTAGTTTCTAAAATATCTGCTCCGGCGTCCAAATATTCTTTGTGAATAGCCAAAATGACATCTGGACGAGTAATGGAAAGTAAATCGTTGTTACCTTTTATGTCGTGCGGAAAGTCTTTAAATCGCTCGCCTCTGTAGTCTGCATCTGTCAGTTTATATCTCTGAATCATGGTGCCCATGGCACCATCTAATACTAAAATTCTATCTTTTAAAACGTCTGTAATTTTGCTCATTTAGCCTTTCTCTGAATTTTTGTTCAAAATTAATAAATAAAAGATAAAAAAATAAGTGATATTGTATAAATATAGATAATTTATCTATAAATGTTATTTTTTTTGAATACTTTATCTAAATTTGCTCTCCAAATCTCTGACAATGATAAAACTAGACGAAACAGACAAAGACATTTTAAGGTATCTGCAACAAGATGCCAAACTTACCACCAAAGAATTGGCGAGTAGATTGAATCTATCGCCAACGCCTGTTTATGAGCGTATCAGAAGACTTGAAGATCAAGGCGTTATAAAGAAATACGTAGCTCTAGTTGATAGAGAAAAAGTCGGTCGAGATTTAATGGTTTTGTGCAATATACGATTGAAAGAACACGCTCAAGAAGCAGGAGCGAAGTTTGTAAAAGCCATCGTAGGAATGTCGGAAGTTGTAGAATGTTTGAATATTTCGGGCGATTATGATTTTTTGATTAAAGTGGTTGTGAGTGACATGCGTGAATATCAGTCATTTATCATGAACAAATTGGCTTCTTTAGAAAACATAGGCTCAACACAAAGTATTTTTGTAATGGGTGAAATCAAAAACGAGACGGCTTTTAATCCGGAGTGAGTTTTTAATGATTGATTGAAAATTTATTTGTGATGCCGTTTTTTTTGCCACGCATGCACACATTATTATTCTTTTTTTGATGTTTGAATGCACTAATGATTAGATATTAAGAACTTTTACTAATGGAATCGCTCATTAAATCATCAATAATTTTATAAAGTAATAAGTAAGGACTTAATATCAGTGTCATGAATTTTCCTTTTTAGAGTAAAAATTACTATTATTGCTTCAAAATTTAAACCCTGAACCATGAAGTTTAACTTAATTTTAATTTCTTCACTTTTGATTTTGGCTTTGGTAATAGTTCCGATCTTTACTTTTTATTTCGATACTCATCATCCCTTATCGGTTTTTCAAACTAGCACCTTATATTTTTTGGTTAAGTTGATGCTTGGTTTGTCTATTTTCGTTTTTATCGTAGGTGAAATTACTAAAAACAATAGCCAAGTAGATAAACTTTGGAGCATATTACCCGCAATTTATGTTTGGATTGTCGCTTATGCCTCTGATTTCAATAATAGAAATGTATTATTGGCTGTTTTGGCCACAATTTGGGCTGCTAGACTTACTTATAACTTCAATAGAAGAGGCGGTTATTCATGGAAATTTTGGGAAGGCGAGGAGGATTACCGTTGGGAGGTTTTGAGGAAAAATCCTGCTTTCAAAAGTGAAATTACATGGAAACTGTTTCATTTACTTTTTATTTGTGTATATCAAATGTCTTTGATTTTACTTTTTACATTACCCAGTATTGTAGCTTGGCAAGGCGAAAATCCGATAGGTCTTTTTGATGTGATTCTAACTGGAATGTTCCTGTTTTTTGTGATTTTTGAAACCGTAGCAGACCAACAACAATGGAATTATCAAACTGTGAAATATGCGAAAAAGGCAAATAAAGAACCGCTTGAAGGTGATTATGCTAAAGGTTTTATGGATAAAGGGTTATGGAGTAAAATGCGTCATCCCAATTATTTTTCTGAGCAATCTATCTGGCTAGTTTTCTATCTGTTTAGTGTAGCTGCTAGTGGTCGTTGGCTCAACTGGTCAGTGATGGGTATCATTCTTCTACTTCTTCTTTTCCAAGGAAGTGCAGATTTTAGCGAAAAAATATCAGCTGAAAAATATCCTGCTTATAAAGATTATTTGAAGAGGGTACCTAGGTTTTTGCCGAAGCTTTGGAAATAGGCTCTTATTTCAATAATCATTCCGCCTCTTCATATTTTTCAACTTTCGGAAAAGTTATTTTTTTTTAACGTAAGTTTCCAGGGTGGAATATTCTTTAAAAACCGAAAATTTACAGTTGATTTTTCATCATCCAATGTTATTTCAGTCATTTGAAAAAGGAAAATATGAACTTCCATGTTCTTCTGTATAGAATTTCTAACTTGTACCACTAAAGTATAAACTTTCTTCATTTTATTGTCCGTTAATGGAACGTAGCTCATTGTTAAACCTTAACCGTTATAAAAATATCGCTTCGGGTTTTTTCTTTTACCAATATTTTGTCCGAAGAATTTGGGTAATTGATTCCCTATGAAAAATAAAAACTACTCCTTAAATTAAGCCTATCGATTTGATTAAACTCTTCCGGGGTTTGTGAGTCACCGTCTGCAATATTCGGGCAAAGAATTCCACAGGCGAGAGCCGCAACATGAGTTTTTAATAATTCTTAAGGAGATTTGGCTTTTTTGCTTATCTAAACCTCCGTTTTTTTTCTTCTTTAAAAACTTAGATAAAAAACCTACAATCTTCTGAGTCATTGCTTTTGCTTTTTATGAAATCTTCCAAATTTGGTCAATTGGTTTCAAAAGCATCTTGATAACCTTTAATCGGAATTGTACTTGTTTGAACTATTATGCCAAAGTATTCTAAAAGAAAAGAGTTAATATAAACAACACAAAATGCTTCCTATTTTCATTTCAGAATTACATTTATAATACAAAGGGACTCACATCTTGTCTATAAACAATAGCTCTTTTCACCGAGTACGAAATAATAAAATAACAATTTCCTAAACTATTTATTCTTTGATGACGTTTTAAAGTTGATGATTCAAAAGCTAAAAAAAATATTCACTGTTTTTATGGTTCTTACCATTCTGGTAAGCTCGCACTCTTTTGCATATTATGAGCATGTTTGCTTAATTACTAAGCAGAGAACACTGTCATTTGAAGGCCAAACGTGTGCTGGAAAGTTTTTTCCTAAACAAGAAAGTAAAACGCTAGAACTTAAAAGAAGTTCTTGTTGTGAATTAAGTTTTGAAATTCAGAAAGTTGATAGTCCTCATCAAAATCATCTTTTAAGTTCTGTTTTTGATTATTGTGTTGAATCTTTTCAGAATTCCAATTTTGTTTTTTCTTGTTACAATTTTTCAGATAAGAAGTCTGCTATTTTCATTGCGGAAAACTCTTCGCCTCCCAAGAAAAAACTCTTTTTACTTCACGACCAATTTCTGATTTGAGATTTGCTTTTTCCTTTTTTGGGAAAAGTTTAAATTATTGTTTTATCAAACAATCAAATCATGAAAAAAATCATCTTTTTTATATTTTTAAGTATTCCTACATTCGCTCAGTTTATAGAGGGAAAAGTATCAGATAAAATCAAACAGCCATTGCCTGGGGTGTTGGTGTATTGGTTTAATAACCCCAACTCTGCCGTTTTTACCGATGAATCTGGTCTTTTCAGAATAAACAAGTTTTCAGAGAGCAATTCCTTGGTTATTAAATATTTAGGTTATTTGTCGGACACGATTTCTGTCAAGGATTTGGCTATTTTGAATGTTACCTTGAAAGAGGATAGCCAACAGCTCGAAAGTCTGGTTATCCAAGGGAATTCTACATTAATAGACAAACTGTCGCCCATTCATACAGAAATAATTACCTCCAAAACGCTGGCTAAAGCAGCTTGTTGCAACCTCTCGGAGAGTTTCGAAACAAACGCTTCGGTGAGTGTAAGTTATGCCGATGCAGTTACCGGTTCCAAACAAATCCAACTTTTAGGGCTTTCAGGTACCTATGTACAGACCAATATCGAGAATATACCTAATATCAGGGGCCTGGCCTCTACTTTTGGTTTCAATTATGTGCCTGGTACATGGATACAGTCCATAGATGTAGGCAAAGGCGTAGGGTCTGTTGTGAATGGCTATGAAAATATGATTGGAGCTTTAAATGTGGAGTTGAAAAAGCCCGAAGCCTCCGAAAGGATGTTGCTCAATATGTATTTCAATAATTTCGGAAGGTCTGAAGCGAATCTTAATTTATCTAAAAAACTGAATAAAAAGTGGGCAGTTGGCTTACTAAGCCATGGTTCGTTTCTAAAATCTAAAATTGACAATAATGGAGATGGTTTCTTGGATTTACCAAAATATGACCAAGTAAACTTACTTAATCGTTGGAAATACACCTCAGATAGATTTGTGGCTCAGTTTGGCCTTAAGTATATGAAAGAGAATAGATTAGGTGGGCAAACTGATTTCGACAGTAGAGAAACCACCCCTAAATCTTATGGATTTACGAACAATACACAGCGAGTTGAGTTTTTCTCCAAAACGGCAATTCTCTTTCCGGATAAACCTTATCGTGGGCTAGGATTGATTCTCAATGCTTCAACGCACAATTCTGACTCATATTTTGGTTTTAAGCCCTATTTAGCTTCTCAAAATACGCTCTATGGCAATTTGATATATCAAGATATATTCGGAAGTACAAATCATTCTTATAAAACAGGACTGAGTTTTTTGAATGATAATTTTGATGAAGGTTACGGTGCTATATCCCTAAAGAGAAATGAAATTGTTCCAGGTGCTTTTTTTGAATATTCCTTCAATCACTTAGACCGAACCAACCTTTTGGTTGGCCTAAGAAACGATTTACATAATCTTTATGGCAATCAGTTTTCACCCAGAATACATTTTAAGCAAGAGTTTGGGCAAAGTCAGACCCTGAGGCTTTCAGCTGGTCGCGGTTTTAGAGTGGCTAATCCACTTGCCGAATATTTTGGAAACTTAGTTAGCAGTAGGGCAGTAAGGATTCTCGAGCCTCTAGATCCTGAGGTAACTTGGACGTTTGGTTCGAGCTATATGGTCAATATCAAGAAATTCAGTGTGTCAGGTGAATTTTACTACACACATTTTGAAAACCAAATGATAGCTGACATGGAACATGCAGAATACCTCTATTTTTATAATTCAGAAGGAAAATCTAACGCAAAAAGTGCCCTGTTAGAGTTAAACTATGGTCCAGTAAAGAATTGGGAGGTGAAGTTGGCTTACAGGTATGTTCAAATTCAACAAACTATGGGAAAACCCTATGGAGAAAAAGTACTTTTAGATAAAATGTTTTTGCCTAAGGAAAGAGTTTTGTTGAATATCGGATATGCATTTCCTTATGACAAATGGAAGATAGACGGAACTTTACAGTGGAATGGAAAACGAAGAATTGCAGACATGGTAGCTTCTGCCGATCACAAATCATACTTTTCTATGCCCAGCACCTTTGCTCCATCATTTGTAAATTTTAACGGTCAAGTATCTAGAAATTTCCCGAGATTTGAGTATTATTTGGGTGGAGAGAACATAACAGGGTTTAGGCAAAAAGACCCAATTTATAAGCCTGAGCATCCATTTAGCACCCATTTTGATGCTGGTATGGCTTGGGGGCCGGTGGTAGGTGCCACAGTTTATATGGGTTTCAGATATAAACTTCTGTAATAAATTAACTAATTTTTTAAATATAAAACAAACAAAAAAAATGAAGAAAATCGCAGTGTTATTGATTACAATTTTGGCTTTAAGTTTTGGTGCTTCGGCTCAAAGCAGTTCGAAAACCGAGGTAGCCAAGTTTAAAACCTCAGCCAAATGTGGGATGTGCAAGGCTAGAATTGAAGGTGATATGGGAAAAACAAAAGGGGTGCAGAAAGTAAATTTAGATTTGAACGACAAAACGGTAAGTATTGTTTATAACCCTAGAAAGACCAACCCTGCCGCCTTGAAAGCTTCGATTTCGAAGATTGGATATGATGCAGATGAGGTTGTGGCCAATCAAAAGTCGCATGATGCATTACCGGACTGTTGCCAGAAAGATGCCGCAGCACATTTAGATTGAGCTTATAAGAAAATAAACAAAATTAAGTAATTGTAAGATGAAAGTTGTACTGAATAGGGTAGATGATGCCTTCCATTTTGAGGCGATTGGGGCCTCTGGTGTAGCGGTAAATATTGATGCCGCCGACAATATTGGTGGCCATAATGCTGGGGCTAGACCAATGGAATTGTTGTTGATGGGTTTGGGTGGTTGCACTTCTATTGATTTAATTCTTATACTCAAAAAGCAAAGGCAGCCTTTAGAAGACCTGAAATTGGTAATAGATGGAGAAAGAGAGAAAATAGAAGGAACCGAAATGTCGCCTTTTCGTAAAATTAACATTCATTTTATTTTCAAAGGCAATTTGGATAAGTCTAAGGTAGAAAAAGCGATAGCTCTCTCAATGGAAAAATATTGCTCAGCAACTGCTCAATTGGCAAGTTCTGCAGAAATTACCCATTCTTTTGAGATAAATATGTAGTTGGCACAGTCTTTGACGTTTTACTAGTAAATTTAATTAAACACTAGGAAATATGAAAAAGTCAATAGCATTAATCGCCGTTTTAGTTGGTCTCTCAATGTCATCATTTGCAGCAGATTCACCGCTAAACAGGGAAAGAAAAAAAAGCAGAAAAATGAAATCTTCAGCTTGTTCTACCGAAATGTCCAAGCAAGAATGCAAAGCAGTTTGCACTAAAGAAGAGCAGAAATCGTGTATGAAGAAATAATTTTAGCTAATTTTTATTTTTAAAGAAGGCTTCGTTTCGGCGAAGCCTTTTTTTTGCTATTTTTGTTTCGAACATAGAATTTATACTAGCTAGTGAAACAATACCAAGACCTCCTTAAGCATATTCTAGACAACGGAACTGAAAAAACAGACCGAACCGGTACTGGTACTATAAGTGTTTTCGGATATCAAATGCG
>CAMCYZ010000178.1 GCA_945885545.1 Spirosoma fluviale | reverse complement strand
GCACAAGATTCTTATTTGAAGCAGTTTGTACATGAATTCACCGAAATAAACAAAGGCAGAGCCTACTACAGTAATCTTGATGGATTGGGTGGTTTTGTGCTAGAAGATTTTGAAAGGAATAGGAGGAGGAAGGTGAAATGAGTTTTGAGTTTTGAGTTTTGAGTTTTGAGTTTTGAGTTTTGAGTTTTTTGAAAATTTTAGTTGCTGTTGCATTAGTTTATATCTAAAATGACCCTAAAAGAACGCTATAAAAATCTTATTGAATATTTTGAGGCGAATATGCCCAATCCTGAAACGGAATTGAGTTATTCTAATCCCTATGAATTGTTGGTGGCGGTAATTTTGTCAGCACAATGCACCGACAAACGGGTAAATATGGTTACGCCAGAATTATTTAAGCGTTTTCCGAACGCCACAAGCCTTTCTAGATCTGACTCAGACGAGGTTTTTGAGTACATAAAAAGTATTTCTTACCCCAACAACAAAGCGAAACACTTGGTGGGTATGGCGAAGATATTGGTCGAAAATTTCAACAACATAGTTCCCGAATCTATCGAGGACCTCACCAAAATGCCAGGAGTGGGTAGAAAAACTGCCAACGTGATAGCGTCAGTAATTCATAATCAACCGACTATGGCAGTTGATACGCATGTTTTCAGGGTGTCGCATCGATTGGGCCTAGTGAATCTAAAGGCAAAAAGTCCTATATTAGTAGAAAAAGAATTGGTTAAGCTTTTTGATGAAAAAATAATACCTAAGGCTCACCACTGGTTGATTTTGCATGGGCGATATACTTGCTTAGCAAGAAACCCCAAATGCTCGGAATGTGGAATAACGCAATGGTGTAAGTCCTACGAAAAAATACAAAAACTGGGCATAGTTGCAGTGGATAAAAAACTACCTTCAATAAACTAACTATAGGCTTTTTATTTTCTTTAGTACAACAAGTCCAATCAAGAATATACCAATTGGAACAATTGAAATTAAAAAAGCCAAAACATAGGCATTTTCATCAAAAAAATCCCATGCGATCTTATAAGCCAAAGCCAAAATCGCGGGATAAGAAATAAACAAAAGAGGCAAAAAAAACAGGTATAATGGATGTGCGTTTTTGTGCTTATTTAGCAAATAAAAAAACTCACTATTGAAAAAAAACCAATAGTAAAGAGATACCAAACCTAATATCTGAATTATTACTAATGTGTATAACATAAAATTATTTCATAATTCATAACTAATGAAAAAATCATGCCAAAAGTGCTTAAGCCATTGACTACTCGATAAATGGTAACAATAAATATCTGGTAGAATCATTGCTCCAACTCCCTCAAAGCCATGTAGGCCATTAATCCTGGGCCTATTTCCAAGGCATGTTCGTCAATATCAAAAGTAGGTGTGTGTACACCAGATATTATGCCCTTAGCCTCATTTCGGGTACCCAATCTATAAAAACAGGCGGGTACTTTTTGACTGTAGAAAGCAAAATCTTCTCCCCCCATCCAAAGGTCTAAATCTATGATATTCTCAGAACCAACATACTCTGCCGCAAAACCTCTTAAACTTTGCGTAAGCACTGGATTGTTTTGCAAAAACGGATATCCTTTTTCTATCCAAAACTCGCATTTTGCCCCCATGGCCTCCGCCATTCCTTCTGCCATTTTTTGCATTTTCTGAAGCCCTTGTGCACGCCAATCTTCATCCATACATCTAAAAGTACCCTCAATATAAACTTCATTGGGTATGATATTTGTCGCACCTTCAGCTATGAATTTTCCAAAAGTTAAGACCGATGGGAAAGATGGATTTCTGTTTCTGGATATAATTTGTTGTAGGGCCACTATAATATGCGAAGCTACCAAAATAGGATCAACCGCCTGGTGCGGAGCTGCACCGTGGCCTCCTTTACCCACAACTTTCATGTAAACCTCGTCTGTACTCGCCATATACATTCCCTCTCTAAAACCTATTTTGCCAACCTCAATATTGGGAGCCACATGCTGACCAATAATTCCACTTACATCGGGATTTTGTAATACACCCTCAGCTATCATCAGCGAGGCACCTCCGGGTGCTTTTTCCTCTGCTGGCTGAAAAATCAATTTTATAGTTCCTTCAAACTCTTCCCTTAGGTCAACAAGAATCTTGGCTGCCCCCAGTAAAGACGAAGTGTGGACGTCATGTCCGCAGGCATGCATAATACCTTCTTTGTTAGACTTATAAGGAACTTCATTTTGCTCTGAAATGGGTAAAGCATCAATATCAGCTCTTAGTGCTATTACTTTTTTTGAAGGATTTTTACCTTCTATCAAAGCCACCAAACCTGTAGCAGCCACACCCTCTTTTGGCTCCAAACCTAGTATGCGTAATTCGTTGGCTATAAATTTCGCCGTTTCGAATTCGCAAAATGAAAGTTCTGGATTTTGGTGCAAATATCTTCTCTGGCGAATGGTATTTTCAGAGTTTTCTTTGGCTAGTATTTTTATTTTTTCTATTACCGACATAGTCAAACTTATTTTCAAGCCAAAATTAAAGGCAAACCACCAAAGAATAAGACTATTACCAAATTAAATTCTTTTATATAAGTTTTTTCAGAAAAAAAAGGCAGAATTAGATAAAAAGGGCATATTTTTGGGTAAAAATTTAATTTTTTGAACAACAAGATATATATTATTATGGGGGTTTCAGGGAGTGGAAAAACCACACTTGGCCTTCAACTTTCTGAGAACCTAGGCTTGGAATTTTATGACGGCGACCATTTTCATTCCAAAAGCAATATCGACAAAATGTCTGCCGGCAACCCTTTAACGGACGAAGACAGATTTGAATGGTTGGAAAGTATCAATGAGGCCGCACAAAAATTAGTGGCGAGTAAAACGTCGGGAATATTTGCTTGCTCGGCACTCAAAGAAAAATACAGAATTCTGCTTTCAAAAAATATCGAAAACGAAATCGTTTTTCTTTACCTCAAAGGCACTAAAGAAGTCATTCAAGCCCGCATGAATGCCAGAAAAGGGCATTTTATGCCAAGTCAATTACTTGATTCTCAGTTTAAGACACTTGAAGAACCACAAAATGCACTTGAGATAGACTTGACAAAATCTCCCGCAGAAATGATGCAAGAAACTCTAGAAAAAATAAACCTGAGCGAGTTTGGTCTAGTAGGTTTGGGTGTAATGGGCAAGAGCTTGGCACGCAACTTAGCTAACAATGGGTTTCAAATTTCGCTATTTAATCGTTTTGTTGAAGACAAAGAGGTAAGCATTGCTGAAAAATTCATTGATAGCCACGAAGAGTTAAAAACAGCAAAGGGTTTTGAAGACTTGGAGAAATTTTGCAAGTCATTACAAACACCACGGAAGATATTTTTAATGATTAAAGCCGGTGTAGAAACAGACGAATTTATTGAAAAAATAAAGCCCTATCTTCAAAAAGGAGACATACTGATTGATGGCGGAAACTCTCACTTTAAGGACACCAAAAAAAGGATGGACTATTTGGCGGAAAACGACCTCCATTTTATTGGCACGGGAGTGTCTGGCGGTGAAGAAGGAGCCTTGAGAGGACCTTCAATAATGCCATCTGGAAATGCTGCAGCTTATAAAAACATTGAGCGATTTCTGAATAAAATAGCTGCAATAGACAAAAATGGAGGAAGCTGCTGCACCTATATTGGAGCGGATGGCTCTGGTCATTTCATAAAAATGGTTCATAATGGTGTGGAATATGCTGAAATGCAGTTAATTGCAGAAGTTTATGCACTTTTGAGATACAAAAATGGCCTTAATCCCGATGAGATTTCTGAAATATTCCATAACTGGAATGGAGGCCAACTGAAAAGTTACTTGCTAGAAATCACGGCCAAAATTCTGACCAAAAAAGAAAAAGGAAAATGGTTAGTTGACCTAATATTGGACCAAGCCGGCAACAAAGGCACGGGCAATTGGACAACCGTTACTGCCACAGAATTGGGTATTCCGGCTACATTGATTACCTCTGCTTTATTTGCAAGGTATGTGTCTACGGTAAGAGAAAAATACGAAAGTATTCCATCAAATACAGAAAATGAAAGTAAAAATCTTAATTTTAGAATCATTGAAAAGGCTTATGCTTTAGCAAGAATGGTGAACCATCAACAAGGTTTTGGGTTGATTAAAACCGCATCTGATGCCTACAATTGGTCGCTTAACCTGTCGGAGATTGCCCGTATCTGGACCAATGGCTGTATAATCAGAAGTACATTGATGGAGGATATTCAGATATATTTTGAAACAACAGCAGACCTTTTTGAAGTATCGGAAATAAAACAACAAATTATCGACTTTAAGGGGGATCTAAAGTGTTTTTGCCTATCTGCGTTGCAAGCAGAATTACCGATTCCTTGTATGCTTTCGGCCAATGACTATATAAATAGCCTCAATCAAAATATTAATACCGCCAATATTATTCAGGCTCAAAGAGATTTTTTTGGTGCTCATACCTACCAACGCAGGGATGCTGAAGGAGGAAAGTTTTTCCATACAATCTGGGAATAAAATTTTGGAACACTTTTTGCGTTAATTGTTTTAAAATAAATTGTAATTATGATAATTAGATTGACTTTAGTTATGGTTTTCTTGGCTGTGGTTATGGGAAACGCTCAGACAAAAATAAACTGGATGACCATAGAAGAAGCTTATGCCAAACAAAAAATAACACCTAAAAAAGTGTTAATAGACGTGTACACGGACTGGTGTGGCTGGTGCAAAGTGATGGACAGAGAAACCTTTACTAACGCCGAAGTAATAAAATATGTCAACCAAAATTACTATGCCGTCAAGCTAGATGCAGAATCAAAGAAAGATATCAAAATTGGCCCAAAAGTTTACAAATACGATGCTAACAATCGCTCTAATGAGGCTGCAATAGCACTTCTTCAAGGTAAAATGAGCTACCCGAGCATAGTTTATTTAGACGAAAGCTTCAGCATGATTCAGCCTGTGCCAGGCTACATGAAAGCCAAAGATTTCCACCAAATCATAACTTTTTTTGGAGGAAATTACCACAAAAAGGAGCAGTTTGAAAATTATAAGACCAATATTTACAGCAAATTGTTCTCCAAGAAAACGATTTAGATTTAAAACATTACACAAAAAAAATGACCTCCAAGAGGTCATTTTTTTTGTCTATTATGTTCGAAATACTGTATTCATAATTTAGACTTAGTCGCTTTTCATCAAAGACAATACAATGTTTATTTACAAAATATACTGACTAAGGTCTTTGTTTTTTATTAAACTAGACAGTTTATCCGATACCATTTCCCTGGTTATTTCTATTCCTGAGCCCGAGGGTATTTTCTCAGGAACATCAAACAAAATGTCATTTAAGAGGTGTGACATAACCGTTTGGAGTCTCCGGGCACCAATGTTTTCTACTTCCAAATTGGCCTGAAACGCAAGTGAGGCTAGTTCTCGTAAAGATTCGTCGCTGAACGTTAAAGTAACTCCTTCAGCCTCCAACATGGCCACATACTGCTTGGTCAGGGCATTTTTAGGTGTTTTAAGAATATGATAAAAATTATCTTCAGTGAGGGCCTCAAGCTCTACCCTGATCGGAAAACGACCCTGTAGTTCTGGTATTAAGTCTGATGGCTTAGAAACATGAAATGCCCCAGCAGCAATGAACAAAATATGATCGGTTTTGATGGCACCGTGTTTGGTGTTCACCGTAGAACCTTCAACTATAGGCAATAAATCTCGCTGAACCCCCTCCCTACTCACATCTGGACCCGATTTGCCACCTGAGGACGCAATTTTGTCAATTTCATCTATAAATATCATTCCAAGATTTTCAGCTTTCCAAATGGCTTCCTCCTTAACCTCATCCATGTCTATAAGCTTAGCAGATTCCTCCTCCATCAATATCTTACGTGCCTCGGCTATTGTTACTTTACGTTTTTTATTATTTTTTGGCATAAAACCACCAATCATTTCTTGGATGTTCATCATAGACACATCGTCTATCGGCCCACCCATTACGCCTATTGGAGCCATGCTACCACCCGCCACATCTATTTCTATTTTTCTGTTGTCAAGTTCGCCATTCTTGAGTTTATGTCTAAATGCCTCTCTGGTCTCTTGGTTCAGTTCATTATCCTCCTGAACATCCAAATCTAAATCTCCGTTTTTATTCTTGCTCTTTTTTACTGGCGGTATAAGGATATTCAAAATTTTATCTTCTACGGCTTCGGTGGCCTTTATTTTTACTTCGTCCTTCTTTTTGGTCTTGACGATATTTATACTTTGTTCCACCAAATCTCTTACCATACTTTCCACGTCTCTACCCACATAGCCTACTTCTGTAAACTTCGATGCCTCCACTTTTGTAAATGGTGCGTCGGCAATTTTTGCCAATCGGCGTGCTATTTCGGTTTTACCGACACCAGTTGAGCCAATCATCAAGATATTATTTGGAATAATCTCCTGTTGCATTTCAGGCGTGGCGTTCATCCTTCTCCAACGGTTTCTGAGGGCTATGGCTACGTTCTTTTTTGCGTCTTTTTGTCCAATAATATATTTGTCTAATTCAGCAACTATCTGGCCAGGAGTGAGGTTCTCTATTATTTTGTTCATTCAGATTTTTTAAAATTGAATACAAAAAAACGCAAAATTTGAGGGTTTTCCATGCGTTTCTGATAAAAAGGTTAATCTTGTGAATTTTGTTTGAAGTTCTACCTGTTTTTTGACAATAAAGATACTAAGAAGGATATTACACTAAGTTTCAGAAAGGAAGCACAAAGTAACACAAAGACTTATTTATCAGTACATTAAATCTCCTTTGCGTTCTTTGCGTGCAGTTCTCTTCGCGTGCTTTACGTTAAAAACTAAAGTTTTTTTGGCTATTAAACTAAGTTTCACGAAGGAATCACGATCTCCTTTTTCTTTAGCGTTTGAAAAGGGGACTTTTAAGTTTCATTAGGTTGAAATAAACAATTTACTTCTCTCAAAATAAAAACTCCGTTACCTTTTAAAGTTAACTTAGGGAGTTATAAATACTTGTGAGAACCATCGCAATTGGGCATTCGTTTAGAGAGCCCACAAATGCAATCATTAAAGCCTTTTCCGTTCATTATGCGTTCGGTGTAGCTTTCTATTCTTGAAGCTCGTGCCTTTGAAGATTTGGCACCTGTAAAATAAATATGGTAAGCCCTTTGCCGGCCGGGAGTTAAAGCTTCAAATGCTGTCTTAAATGCAGGGTCTATTTCGAATTTTTGCAATAATTCTTCTGGAAATTCTAATTCCTTACTTTTATCTGCCACCGGCTTTATACCAGCTTTGTGCGTTTCTATGGTCTCATAAACATAGGCCAAAAGTGTAGATTTTAGCTTTCTTACTTCTTCGATATTTTTGAATCTCATTAATCTGGAAAACTGCGAATTCTCGCCAGGCTTCACTAAAACCTTCTCCGTATCGGCTAATAATGAGCCATTTAAAAAACTCACAAAAGCAAAATCCTTAAAACTACTGACCATTAACAGATTAGTGCCGTCCATGGTATAGCAAGGTTGCTTCCATTTTAACTCCTCAATGATACCTGTTTCTAAAACAATCTTTCTGAGCTCATTGAGTTCGACCTGCCATCGGCTTGGTTTTTCAAAAAAGCCCTCTAGTTCTGCATTCATCAAATTCCAGTATTTTTTCGTAATCCTAAAATACAAAGTTATATCTATTGAGTCAAAAAGATTGTACACTCTCAAACGAAATAGAGTAAAGTTATCAGAACCAAAAAGGGAAAATTATAACTTATAGTAATTTATCCTTTTTAAAAACCTTATTTTACTATAAGTAAACCCCCTGGCAAAAAAACTAATGGCGTAAAATATGTTTTAAATGACACCTATTCAATGTTTTATTTGAATTTTGTGGATGGTATATCAAAACTGGCTTTCATTAATTGAAACCACAAAATAGAAAATTTGGTGCG
>CAMCYZ010000177.1 GCA_945885545.1 Spirosoma fluviale | reverse complement strand
GGATTACCAGAAATAGAAACGATGCTAAACTACGGCAATTCCACTACCGAAAACAGCCCGCATTTTGCCGACCAAATGGAATCATACTTGGCCAAACAGCCTAAAAAAATGACTCTTGACAAGGAGGAAATATTGAAAAATGCGGTTAGAAATTATCATCCGCAGTGAGAATTAAAAAAATAAAATATTAATTTTCAGGCACTTAATCACGTCTTCGTTTAAAATTTAGCTTATTATAGAATAACTTATAGATTTCACTCGAAAGAAAATTTCCGTACAAAAATTCTAAAAAAATTAAAAGCCATAATGCAAAATCAAGTTGGCATTGCTCATATCTACTTTATTTATACGGTATTTTTCGTCATTATATAGCTCGCCGTCGTTCCATTTTTTGGAAATTAAAACTTGTGTTACCTCCTACCATTAAGATTGCTTTAGAATCCACATTTGACAGGCAATTCGACTTTTTACCATCCACAGACACGCCCATGGGATAAGTGCCAATAGAATTGCCAATTTTGAACCACTCGAAGGTTGACCGAGGACCAGAGCGATACAAGTAGCCGCCTTCAAGGTGTAGTTTTTGGGTGGGGTTAAAATCACCATATAGTCCTTCCATCATCGAGCTAGTCATTCGGCCGTCTTGCGGATTTACCAAGGGCGATTTTATAATTTGTTTACCAAAAGTCAGGCTTGCTTTTTGAAAAAAATACTTGATATTCAACTTTTCAACCCTACTAATGAGGCTATTGTTAAGTTCAAGAACATCAAAAAGGCCAGCGTCGTATCTACTAATGGTGTTGGTAAGGGGGGCAATCTTTGAAAAATCACTAGAGGCCAAATCGTGCACAAAAGAACCTCCAAAGTTGATTTGGAAGTTCTTCCATCTCCTCGACTCGTAATTGAGCCCAGCTCCTATGGCCACTGCATAATAGTCAGTCAGGCCACAATGATTATCGGTAAACATAGAAAATTGTCTTATAGAGCCTTTGAGTTCGCCTTTTGTAAATATACGTTTTAAAGAAAAGGTATCAGGTTTAGTTTCTTGACTTTGGGCAAAGAAAAAACCAAACACTAGGAAAAAAGTGAGGACAAATTTCATAAAATGAAGAAAAAACCGCAAAAAAAAGTCTAAAAAGGTTCACCAGATTTTACAAACAACAACACTTATTTCAGCACTAAAACCTTACAAACCAGCTTTTATATAGCTCCAGCCTTGTTCTTGTTTGAGTACAATCTCTCCTATGCCCATCGGCACAGTTTGCATAAATGGCAGCAGTTGCTCCTTTTTAATCTTTTTTTGTTTCATGGTATTTTCACAAACAACCATTTTGATTCCTTCTTTTTCCACAAAATTTTGAAGTTCTTTCGCAAAAGTGGTTTTCTCGGTCATAACCATAAAAATGCCATTCCCATGAAAAACAACCTCCACTTTTGACTTCGGCCAGCCTTCTTTGAAGTTTTTCAGATTGTTGATGAGTGATTTTTGCGACAAAGTATCTCCAGAAACAAACTGAAAAACGGTTTTGTGTTTGCTGCCGTCGTCTATTTTTTGGGCAAAAACTGAAGATGTTGCGAGAAGTAAGAAAAAGATTATTTTGTTCATGATAGTATGTTTTAAATTATTTTTAGAATCTATTTTTTATTTTTAGCTTTTTTGAAATCCTCTATGGGTTTAAAGGGTCCATATTTGTGCTGCTCTTCCGAAAAACCATCCTCATAAGGCCCAAATGGGTGATCAGCGGGTTTGGCAGAGATTTTTGGCCAATCTTTGCTTAAATCTTTGCTCGGCCGTGGTCTAGAATTCACATAAGCAGCTATGTCCCAGCTCTCTTCGTCGGTGAGTTGTGGCTTATCATAAGTAGCACCAAAGGGCATGTTTGATTTTATGTAACCCGCAAATCTCGAAAGGCGGTAAAGCCCTGCACCGCTGTTGTAGCTGTGTGGCCCCCACAAAGGCGGGTAAGTATAAGCATTACCCTCGCCATTCATGATACCCTCGCCACTTTGCCCATGACAAGTTATGCATTTTTGTTCATACGCCAGCTGACCTTTGGCAGGGTCAGCCGCACGTTTGAGATTTTTTACCTTCGTAATGCCCGTTCCGGCTGGAATAGAATCCTTTGGCACAAATTGCCCTATGAATTCGATATAACTTTTGATAGCCATCATTTCACGACTGTTGGTGTCAAGACTTTGGCCATTCAAACTTCTCTCAAAACAATCGTTGATGCGTTTTTGAATATTTTCTACCGAACCACTCCTTCCTCTGAACTTCGGGTAAGTAGAAAGTACCGCACCGTAGTTGTTTCCCCAAGGTCGAGTACCAGCGTCGAGGTGACAATTCTGACAATTCATACCATTAGACATCGCCCTAACTTTTCCTTTTGGACCAAGATAAACCGCGGTATTTGCTATTAACTCCTTGCCGTACTTTATCAGTTCGGGGTCTTTTTCATGTACCAAAGCATCCATGCTCATGGCTTGCCAGAGCGGTTTTTGATACATTACGGTGTCCTTTGGAGTTACTACTTCTTCATTTTTACCCATAAAAAAACTAGAAGAACCCGATATAACTACGATAATAAATGTAAAAGCCAACAAGGCTAAAGCCAAAAGAATGGACTTTAGTATTTTGAAAGTTACAAGTTCATTTTTCATCTTTAAATATTTTACTGCTAGGACGCAAATACGCTTCGTCCTAGTCGTTAATTTTCAAATTAAGTTTGGGTCAGATTTTCACATAAATTCATAGTCATAACCACGCAATTGTGTCAGCAATGTATCTGGTTCATCAGTAGCTGTAGCACGTTTTTCGAGCTTCGGAGCAATCGGCGAATTTGCCATCAGGTATTCTTCAATTATAGCATGTAAGGTAATATTCAACTTTTGAGGATTTTTCACATGCTCTATTCTGCATAATGTATCCATAGGATCTCCTTCTCGTTCACAAGCTACTGTGGTATATTCTCTTTCCAACTCCAATGATTTGCCCCCAACTTTAATCCAATTTACTCTTTTTCCAAAAGCATTTTTAGTAGTAAAGTTCATTTCCATGCCGGAATACCTAACAAACCAACCACCAAAACGCTTTGATGGATCGGTGGCAAAGGCATTTTGAAGCTCCTTTTCAGCCCATTCCATTATTTGCCTGCCCGTTACAATCCCAGACTTGGTTTCGCTATTTACGGGAAGCATATTAGACAAAAACTCTCGGGTTATCGGTATCAATCCATCGGCGTTGGGCGTGGACAATGGCTGGCAAAATCTAAAACCGTTTGAAAGTGCAATATCGGGTTTTAATTTCCATTTTATTGCATCAGTTATAAAATTGTCCATTGGAGTTTCCATCACATAATAACGCATCAATGGTGTTTTAGAATATCCAATCACCTTCTCCAAATCTATTTTTAATGGTAATATAGCTTGGTCTATCATTTTCTGTAGACCGAGGTTTGGTTTATACTTCGTCGGATCTACTTCTAAAAGTTGATATTTAAACTTCTTAAGTTTTTGATTTTCAACAACTAAATCCAATTTACCTACAAACGAACCAAATGAACCACATTCCACTACAGGGCAGTATTTACCTTCGATGGGCTTCCTCAAACGCTCATGCGTATCGGCTCCAATGATTAAATCTACACCCTCAACAGCTGGGTTATTTGCCAAACCAACTTGCTGAGCAAGTCCAATATGTGCTACCAAAAGTATAATGCCGCAGTTTTCGACTTCTTTCAAATATTTGACATATCTGGCCAAATTAAACTCTGGATGTTCAAATTTTAGACCTTTGCTGTATGCTGGCGACTGTCTTTTCGGAACCAAATGGTCTGTGTATCCAAGTACCCCAACTTTAGCACCAGCAATATATTTTATCCAAAATGGTGGGTAAACCAACTCTCCTTTAAACTCCTCTTCGGCCGAATGCCACATGTTTGCACAAATCTTGGCTGCATTTACATGTCCCAAGTCGTACATCATTTTTTTCTTTTTATACACCACCTCCCAGTTGCCCGGTAGCATCAAATCATAACCCAGGCTGTTAAAAATAGGTATCAAAGCTTCGCCCTCTGTGGCAGTTGCGAGTGCATGGCCATGAAAAAAATCGCCTCCATCATACACAATTGTGTTTTCTGGATTCTGCTTTTTCAAAGTATCCAGCATGGTCTTTAAAACCGCCAATCCACCTCTTTTCTTAAAAACATTTTTGCCGTTTTCAAAGAAAAACTCGTCATGAGTATTGACTTGGGCATGAATGTCAGAAGTAATCAAAAAAGTTACTGTATTGTTCGATTTTGCAGACTCTGCCACCAAACCTTCCTCAGCTTTTGCCAATGGAGTAACAGCCAAACCTAGACCAGACAATATCGATTTTTTCAAAAAACTTCTTCTTGCACCTTCATTATTATTTTTCATAAGGTTCAATATTGTAAACCATTAATGCGGCAGTTTTTTCTGCAATAAACCGTAAGTCCAAGTACCAGCCATGGCACTAAGAAAAGTAATTATAACTACCAAATAGCCTGAGCCTATTTGAGCAAACAATGGTCCTGGACAAGCTCCAGTAATAGCCCAACCTAGTCCAAACATAAATCCGCCATAAATAACACCCTTAGAAAATGGCTTTTTAGCAATTACGATTTCTTCTCCATTAAGCGTTTTGATGTTAAACTTCTTGATTATCAATAAAGAAATCATACCCACAACTACTGCTGTACCTATAACACCGTACATGTGGAAACTTTGCATACGGAACATTTCCTGAATTCTGAACCACGAGATAATCTCAGCCTTCACAAAAACGATTCCGAAAAGTGCTCCTACCACTAAGTATTTTGTATCTGCAAAAAAACTCTCTTTTTGTTTAGACTCATTGGGTGCATCACACACCGGATTTTTATCTTCTATCATGTCTTATTTGTTTATGAGGTTAAAAATTAATGGAAGACCAAAGTGGGTCATAGCAAAACCACCCAACATAAAGAAAATGGTAGCTACCAACGAAGGCCATTGTAAACTAGCCAAACCCATAATGGAGTGACCCGAGGTACAACCACCGGCATACCTTGTTCCAAAACCCACCAAAAAACCACCTATAACAAAGAAAAAGAGGCCTTTAAGTGTAAACAGATTTTCAAAACTAAAAATATCAACAGGCATAAGACTAGAAAAATCACTAACACCAAGAACCCTTAAATCGTCGATGGTGCTCTGGACTATTTGAATGTCAGCGTCATTGCCGAGCCAAAAAGTACCCATAAAACCACCCAAAAAGACACCAACAACGAAGAATAAATTCCACATTTCGTTTTTCCAATTGTACTTAAACAATGGAATGTTAGCCGGAATACATGCGGCACACAAATGTCTAAGAGAAGACGAAATTCCAAAATTTTTATTCCCGATAATTAAGAGAACCGGCACTGTGAGGCCAATGAATAGGCCGGCAATTGACCAATGCCAGGGCTGTTTTACAAATTCCAACATAATGTTATATATTTTTTTGGTTTAAATACTTCTATAAAAAATAGTTGGGCGGAAGGTTAAATTAAAAAAACAACTTTGGGCAAATTAACAATATTTCTTCTTGAAATGATACTATTATTAAAATTAGCAAAATAATTTGGGGTACAAAAACAACTGCACCCCAATTATTCGATTACTATCTAACCCTTAAATATATTCTTACTTCATTTTGGTTTGACATACGAAATCCGTTCTTGGTACGTCTGTTTCGGAGATAGCCTTAAAACCACCCTCTACGTCTATAAGATTATCAAAACCACGAGATTTTAGAATAGAGACCGCTATCATTGACCTATAACCACCAGCACAATGCACATAATTGGTTTCTGTCTTTGAAAATTCGGCCATATTTTTGCTCAAATTCGCCAATGGAATATTCATGGCTTCATCCACATGTTCTGCTGAGTATTCAGTTGGTTTTCTTACGTCTTTTACAATTAATTTACCCTCGGCTTCTTTAAATTTAGATGCAAAATCTGCGGCAGTAACAGACACAATGCTGTCTGTTTCTTTTCCTGCATTTACCCAAGCCTCTATTCCTTCATCTAGATACCCAATGATGTTGTCATAGCCCACTCTTGAGAGTCTTGTTATTACTTCCTCTCTGCTTTCCTCATCGGAAATGATTAATATCGGTTGCTCAATATCGGTCAAAAGTGTGCCTACCCAAGGAGCAAAATCACCCTTGATACCAATAAAAATAGAGTTTGGTACAAAAGCATCTTTAAAGGTTTGTTGCGGGCGGGTGTCTATCATAATAGCCCCAGTTTCGTTGGCGGCAGCCTCAAAAGCAGCTGGCGAAAGTGCCTGCACTTGCGATTTTACAGTATCCACGTCTTTTGCACCCGTTTTGTTCATCATTACGTTTTTAGGGAAATAATAGGGTGGCGGCACCAATTCGAGGCCATCCGTAACTTCCTTAATAAACTCCTCACGGCTCATGTTGGCACGCAAGGCATAGTTAAACATCTTTTGGTTGCCCAAGGTATCGTAGGTTTCTTTGCTCATGTTTTTGCCACATGCCGAACCTGCACCGTGTGCCGGATAAACCAAAAGCGAGTCTGGCAAAGTCATGATTTTGTTTCTTAATGAATCAAAAAGAAAACCAGCCAAATCATGAATAGTCAGGTCAGATTTTTGAGCCAGGTCCGGACGACCTACGTCACCGATAAACAAGGTATCGCCAGAGAAAATACAATACTCTTTGCCGTTTTCGTCAAACAACAAATAGGTGGTAGATTCCATGGTATGGCCGGGTGTATGCAAAACCTTGATTTTTAGCTTGCCTACCTCTAAAATCTGACCATCAGTAGCAATAAGTGCTTCAAAATCAGGCTTGGCAGTTGGACCAAAAACGATGGTTGCACCTGTTTTTTTAGAAAGCTCCAAGTGTCCACTCACAAAGTCGGCATGAAAGTGCGTTTCAAGAATATATTTGATTTTAGCACCATTTTCAGTGGCTTTCTCAATGTATTGGTTGACCTCACGAAGTGGATCGATAATCACACATTCGCCCTCAGACTCCACATAATAGGCTCCTTGAGCCAAGCAACCCGTATAAATTTGTTCTAATAGCATAGTATTATTTGGTTATTGTGAAACACCAGTCAAAAAATATTTATTGAAAAATCAGTTCTTTTACTAAAATATAAATGCCCATAATCAAGACAAAATATCCAAAAATAGGCTTTAGCTTTTCGTCCTTTACTTTCTTAGAAAAATGACTTCCCAAGAAAATACCCACAGCGGCAATAGAGGTAAAAATGGCCAGAAATCTCCAATCTATCAGCGAGTTACCATTCACATCACCTATAAAACCGATGAGCGACTTTAGCCCAATGATTACCAATGACGTACCCACTGCTTTTTTCATGGGGAGTTTGGCCAAAAGTACCAAAGCCGGAATAATCAAAAAACCTCCACCAGCACCCACAAAACCTGTAATCACACCGACACCAAGGCCTTCGAGCAGAATCAGCAAATATCTGTAATCTACTTCTTCTACCGCACCGTCCACTTGGTTTTTACCGGGCTTTATCATGGAGTAAGAAGCTATGACCATCAAAACAGCAAACACCAACAGCATTAGAATGGGTTTGGTGACCAAAAAGTCACCTACCCTAAAAATCTCTTGCGGAATAAGTGGCACCAGAAACTGCCGCGTGATGTACACACTGATAATAGAAGGAATGCCGAACACCAAGGCGGTTCGCCAATGAATGTTCCCCTGCTTAATGTGGCTCGTAGAACCCAATAAACTTGTAAAACCAACTATAAAAAGTGAATACGCCGTAGCCAAAACGGGGTCTTCATGAAATAAGTATACAAGAATGGGCACGGTAAGAATAGAACCACCGCCTCCAATCAATCCCAAAGAGATACCCATCAATAAGGCACCGAAAAATCCAATTATTTCCATTATTCCAATCAAAAAAGCTAAATAATAATCTAC
>CAMCYZ010000176.1 GCA_945885545.1 Spirosoma fluviale | reverse complement strand
CAAGGGCAGAACCAAGCCTAGGTTTGCCACCTATTAAAAAAGCAGATTCTTTGCTTGTTATAAAGCTAAAGGAAAAGCTTTGGGAAGTAAACAGTATCTCTAGAGGAAGTCCTTATTTGGATATAAATGCAGTAAGTTTATCTAGTCTTGTAAATCAGCAGCTCAATGTTTTACAAGAAATTGACGATAATATTGCTTGGTTAAATTTAGCAAATACTCAAATCACTGATCAGGCTTTTAAATTTATAAGTCAATGTAAAAACGTTTTAAAACTTAATCTTGCCAATACCAGTACGTCTAATATTGCGGTCAATGATCTAAAAAAAATGAGTAAATTACAATACTTAAATATCATAGGAACTAGAATTGACGATACTGGCCTTATGCAATTGTGTGAAATAGGCTCATTAAAGAATATTTATTGTTGGAGCAGTAAGGTTACACCTAATGGGGTAGAAAACTGTAAAAAAAAATATCCAAAAGTAAAAATCGATAATGGTGATGATTACATTTTGGTCAAAAAATAATGTTTTATGAATAGAAGAGATTTCATCCAAGATGCATCAATAGTAATGAGCGGTACATTATTGACTAAACCTATTGGTGCCTTAGCCTTCGGCACAAGAGAGGATTTAGTCATTGGCCATGGCGATTATAGGTATAAAGTAAACAAAGAATGGGGAGCTTTGGATCCGAACAAATATCCAGTAAACGACTGTCATGAAATGGTAATGGATAAAAAGGAGAGGATTATACTTTTAACCAATGAACCAAGAAACAATGTTTTAATTTATGATAAATCAGGTAGATTACTTGAAACCTGGACCTTGAATTTATCAGGAGCACACGGACTTAGCATACATGAAGAGAACGGAAGTGAGTTTTTGTATATTACCGATGTGATAAGAGACGAAGTATATAAAACTACTTTAAAGGGTAGTGTTTTACTTACTATTAAACATCCAAAGCTTATAAGTCAATATCAAGACTGTGATAAGTTTAAACCCACAGAAACATGTGTAGGACCCAATGGTGATATTTATATTGCTGATGGTTATGGGAGTCAGTATGTTTTACAATACAGCAGTAAGGGTGAATTTATTCGTAAATTCGGTGGCGATAGTGCTATTCAAGAAGATAAATTTAAACAAGTTCACGGTATTGCATTGGACCAGCGTGATCCGAAAAACCCCACGTTATTGTGTACTGCTAGAATGAAAAATTGTTTTAAACGTTTCACGCTTGAAGGTAAATATATTGAATCTATTTATACTCCCGGTGCTTATTTAAGTCGTGCTGTTATAAAAGGAGAAATGTTGTATTCAGGTGTTTGTTTTTCTGCCTTAAGGAACCATTATCTCACTCCAAATTCGGGTTTTGTGACCATATTGAATAAAAACAATATTGTGGTTTCAAACCCAGGAGGCACAGCCCCAATCTATATCGATGGTAAATTGCAACCCATCGTGCAGGATCAAGCCATTTTTAAGCATTGTCACGATGTTTGCGTAGATAATGATGACAATTTGTATGTACCACAATGGAATGCAGGGAAACTGTATCCTTATAAACTTACGAGAGTATAAAATTCGACGATGGCGATAATTTATTTTTTGAACCAAGTTCATCGTTTAAGTATGATATTTAATCTTAAAAATCGAAATGGATAATTAGTTTGTCGGATATATCGGAACAAACCGACCCTACATTTAGGAGCAAACTGAACCCTGAAATGGATTGGGGGAGCCTGACATTACGGCAGACCCCTTTTTTAGTACTTGCAATAGCTTTTTGTTGTAAATTTCTAATGAAATACTAGGTGTAATATGGCAGCAAAATCCGAAGCTGGATATTACGGAACAAACTGACCCCCAGTTACGGAGCAAACTGACCCGTAAAAAGGAATAGTTAAGCCTGACATTACGGCAGAAGCTGACCCCTTTTTTAGTACTTGAATTTACTTTTTGTTGTAAATTTCTAATAAAAATATTAGGCGTTATGGCGGCAAAAACTAAAACTATGAGTACATTTAAACAAATTTTACTGCTTTTTCATCAAGGCAAAAAGATTAAATCCTTGCCCGAAATTGCTCTGTTTCTATAAATATGATTAAACGATATCTTCATCTTTAGCAGTTTTCAACTGAAAATATTAATACTGTAGACAGAGGGCGATTGTTAAAATAAATCTTATGAATAGCGAATTCAATGTACCAATTATTCACCCAGACGGAATGGATTCTTTCCATTTTGGAGGAATGAATTGGCTATTTAATTTTACCAAAGATCATAAAGTTTTTCATATAAATCGTATAGAAGATTATCGTGATAAATTAAACTTTCCACTTCCTCCACACAGAAAGTCCGTTTATGACCTAATTTTTCTTACAAAAGGTTCGTCAATCAGAAGCAAAGGTCTTGCGAATTTTGAATTTGGAAAAGGAGATTTTTTTTTTCTGCCAGCATTCCAAATTACCTCCCATGAGTCCATGAGTGTAGACGCCGAAGGTTTTTTTATGCATTTTGATTTAAGTATTTTCAAATATTACAATCTAGAAAAATTTCTATCCAAATTTAGTTTTCTACATTCCCAATCTAATCCCATAGTCAAAATCAATACAGAGGATATTCCTTCTATGATAAATATTTTTGAAAGATTGGAAAAAATAGAAGGCTTAGAGATTGAGAATAAATTTGAGTTGATTCCGCTTTATGTTTTTACCTTATTGAACGAAGTTTCTTTGCATTCAGAAAAAAATATAAAGACCAAAAAGAATGCGGCATCTATCCTAGTGGATGCCTACCAAGAAGCCTTGTCTCAATATATTTATCAAAAGCAAAAAGTTATTGAATATGCCGATCATTTAAATGTCAGTCCAAATCATTTGAATAAATGTGTGAAATCCATTACAAAAAAATCCTCCCAGGATTTGTTAAAGGAGATGATCATTCTGTAAGCTAAATCACTTTTAAAGTATTCCAATTTGCAGGTTGCAGAAATAGCCATTAAATTAGGAAATCATACACCAAGTAATTTTGCAAGATTTTTTAAAAGCAAAACTGGTATGATGCCTAAAGAATACAAATAAGCTTTTTACTTTCACAGAAATTTTAAAAAATACCTTATTTTCACCTGAATTTCTACTTAAAAAATGAGAATTGCATTGCGTTTGTAAAGAAATGGGTCGAGGTTTACACCCACTAAATCAAACTCAAAATCTCCCTGCAAATCAGGTACTATTACGCCTTTTTTGCCCAAAGAATCAGTAAAAAAAAAGCCAAAGTAAAGGTTCTTTTGGTTGTATAAAATCTTTACTTTCGTATCGAATTTCGGACTTCCGCCATAGTCGGGAAACTGTTTGAAAAAACCGCTGGCTATGGGCGTTTTCTGCCATACAGCTTCATCCGTTCACTCAATTGGATGTTTTCGTTTATTTTTTATCCAAATATTTCCTTTTGAGGAGCTTGTGGCTGGGAAATGCCTTTATCTTAAAAAAAACGACAAATGTCTTATAATCAATAGAATAAGTAGTATGTTTTTCGTAAATCAAACTTTTCAAACGGAATATCAAGCAGCTTAAAAACCGTATCACTTACATAGTTAAAGTGCCACCATTCCATGGGGCCCATCTTGCAGCCGTGCTTTTGCATCACGGTTTTTAGTAATTCCCGATTTTTGATAACCTCTACAGGCAATTTCGTAAACTCAGAATAAGCCGCATACACCAAGGAATCAAATGGTGTGGGCATTTTGAGTTCTTTTTTGGTTTTGAGACCAATCAAGGTCAAATCAAAAGCAATGCCTCGATTGTGTTTACTGCCTTTACAAGGTAAACCCATATATAGCGTATCGAGTAGCATCTTGAACATCTGGCAAGTAACTGAATACGAGCGATAGGCTTTATAGATTTTCCTACTAAAGCCTTCGGAATTCAAATCTTTTTGAACTGCTTTTGTACAACTAGGTGTAGAAGATATTTCTAGTAGTGGCATATTTTACAAAAAAAATATATTTAAAAATGTTTCAATTATCAAATCAAATAAACCTCAAAATGAATTAAATACTTGCCCAAAAAAGAAATTATTCATTTCAACTATAATTGAGTATTTTTGTTAATAAATTGTATTTAAGGCCAATAATTAAATGTATAAAACCATGAAAATCAAACATCTGCTGCTATTTAGCTTATTGATTTTAATAACATCTTTTGCCCAAAAGAGGCAAAAGCCCAACATCATTTTCATCTTGGCTGACGACCTAGGTTACGGAGATTTGGGGTGTTTTGGTTCAAAAATTATTAAAACGCCCAATCTAGATAAAATGGCTACTGAAGGCATAAAATTAACGAATTTTTACAGTGGAAGTACCGTTTGTGCACCCTCAAGATGTACCCTCATGACCGGTAAGCACACAGGAAATGCTTATATTCGTGGTAATGGTGAAGTGCCATTGCGGCCATCAGATATTATTTTACCGCAATTATTGCAAAAAGAGGGATATAAAACAGGGCTTTTTGGTAAATGGGGACTTGGCGATATCAATACTACCGGCAGCCCAGAGCTTAAAGGTTGGGATTATTTCACAGGTTTTTTGCACCATGTGGAGGCTCATTTTCAGTACCCAGGAATTGTATGGAAATCGACACCTGAAATTCCTAAACCTCAAAGAAGCGGCATAAATATGTTTCAAGGCTATGCTGCTGATTTTTTTGCGAAAGAAGCAACAGATTTTATAAAAAATAATACTACCGCACCTTTTTTTATGATGCTTTCGCTTCCCATACCGCATGCCGAGCTTCAGGTGCCAAAAGCAAATTTGGCTACTTATCTAGATGAAAAAGGGAATAGTATTTTCAATGAAAAGCCATTTACTGGAGGCCATTATGGTGGACAGAATGTGCCAAAAGCTACGTATGCAGCTATGGTTAGCAAAGCAGATGAATATGTAGGCAATATTATGAAAGCCTTGAAGGAAAGCGGTTTAGACGAGAATACGCTAGTGGTTTTTAGCTCAGATAATGGGACGCATATTGAAGGTGGCCGCAGCATAGACGACGTCAAACTGATGAATAGTTCAGGGAGTTTAAGAGGGGTTAAAAGAGATTTGTATGAAGGGGGCATCCGCGTGCCAACTATTGTTTGGGGAGCAGCCTTGCCAAAAGGAATTATCCTCGACCAAGCAGCTGCATTTTGGGATTTTTTGCCTAGTTTTCTAGAATTGGCTGAAACTTCACAAGAAGTTAAAACCAATGGTATTTCGCAACTTTCATATTGGAAGTCAGGCCAAAAAATAGCTGAAAGACCGCTTTATTGGGAATTTTATGAAGGCGGCTATTCGCATGCGGTAAGATATGGGAATTGGAAATACATTTTTTCACATAAAAAAGACCAAAACCCAAAACAAGAGCTTTTTGACCTTTCCAATGATTTGTCAGAGACGACAAACCTTGCTGAAGCGAACCCGCAACAATTGGCTATTATGGAAAAATATGCTAACGACATGCATGTAAAATCTGAGCATACACTTTTTCGGAGGGCTGAGGAGAAGTAATAGTTAATTGATTGGAATTTGGAAAGTATTGGGAAATGGAAATTTACTTTTTTGTCCTTAAACACCCATTTTCGGTCGGCAAATTCGATAGATTCTTATTATTTTGTCTGTGCAAGTCCAGTTTTTTAAATTGAACTAATTTTCCATAATATAAAAATCTTTGAGAAAGACTCCGTTCCGTAAGTGAAGTATTAAAAATATATTAGACAAAATTAGTCGACAATAGTTATAGTTTTGGAATGAGCTGGAAAAGTCAGAAATAAAAACTGTTTCTAACAAATAATCTTGGCAACGCCTTTGCTCAGTGTATTTAAATTGAAATCTGTCAAGTTAGTTACCGAAGTATTTCGCAAAAATTTAATATGCTAAAAAACATATAAGTGGCTGAAGCCTCAAGGAGGTTGGTTATTTGATGGATTTCTTTGCCCAAAATATTGATTTCTAAAAGCCCAATCTCTCAAACGGAATATCAAGCAGCTCAAACTTCGTATCACTCATATAATTAAAGTGCCACCACTCCATGGGATCCACCTGGAAGCCGTGCTTTTTCATGACGATTTTTAGTAATTCCCGATTTTTGATGACTTCTTCTGGCAATTTCATAAACTCTGGATGAGCCGCATACACCAAAGCATCAAATGGCGTGGGCATTTTGAGTTCTTTTTTGGTTTTGTGGTCAATCAAGGTCAAATCGAGAGCAATGCCCCGATTGTGTTTACTGCCTGTCCACGGCAAACACGTGTAGACAAAATTTTTAATTTATAAATGATCTATGAAATTTGAAGCAATAATCTGATGCTTGGGAAGAAGATAATAGATTGGTTTTAAGTAGCAAATTAGCTTTTCATTAGATTTTAATTAGACCCATTGATTAGTAAGGCATTGGGGCTAAATTTGTTTAGAAGATTATATTCAAACACACCTATACTTATGGAAAACACAAACTTCT
The DNA here is from genome assembly GCA_945885545.1 of Spirosoma fluviale. Taxonomy (GTDB): domain Bacteria; phylum Bacteroidota; class Bacteroidia; order Cytophagales; family Spirosomataceae; genus Leadbetterella; species Leadbetterella lacustris. Next base: position 1,485 of record CAMCYZ010000176.1, on the reverse strand, counting down.
TCGCCCAGTTTGAAAACTTAGACGGAAACTTAAAGCTTCAGATTGTATCTTTGTTTAAGCCTGTAGTTTTTGAAAAACATGAATATTTACTCAAAAAAGATGATATTTCTCAAAAGATTTTCTTTATTGAATCTGGTGTGGTGGCTGAAATAAAATATGCAGATGGCAATGCTGATATTGATGAAGACATAGAGGCAGAGAGGATGATTGTAAATTGGATGGCAGGAGAAAATGAGTGGATTTATCAAGTAAAAAGCTTTCATAACAATGAACCCTCAGAATGTGCCATAAAAGCATTGGAAAAAGTAAAAGCATTTTATATTTTGAAGAATGATTTTTTGGATGCACGACAAAACTCATTAGAGATTTCGGATTTTGTTTTCAAATTGTATGACCTGTATTTAGTAAAACTCGAAAAAAGAAATAATTTTCTTCGATTAAAAAGTGCCTCGCAAAGACTTGAATATTTTGAAAAAGACCAAAGGCATCTTTGCAATACGCTACCACAAAAATACATTGCCTCGTATCTTAACATCAGTCCATCCGAGTTAAGCCGAATCAGGAAAAGACGTTCAAGACAAATCAGCCCATATTAAAATTGAGAAAACGCAAGAAAAATTTTGCGTTTTCTCAATTCTTTTTGTCAAAAAACCTTCTCAACTTTGTAAATAACAAAGCCCCCGAAGATCTTGGCCGGCCTCTGGGAGCTTTGTTTATTTAATTATTTTTCAATTATTAAACATGTAAATTTATGAAAAAAGTATTAATTGTTTATCTGTTTACTATTATTTTAAGTATTTCTTGCAATAATCCAGATATTACAAGTGATAAAATTATTTCTAATACTCAGAAAGAGGAAAATTTATCACTAAGAAAGGCTAGACTAAAAAACAATATGGCCTACTTTGAAAGTTTTGAAAGTTTGGCAGATTCGTTAAGGGCTTTACAAAATCAAGATTTGAAATACCTACTTTCCAAACAAAAAGCAAATAATTTTAACTCATTATATGGTTATTATTTAGGGTCTGCTGAAAAAGGTAAAAAGTACTTATAGATAGTAAGTTATGGGATATTTTGATAAATTTGGTGCAAACTATTTTGCATATGTAGCCCAAAAGCCTTGCAGCACATCGCAAAAACTCTCCCGTAGGCCAGTTGGCATTACCGGGATTTGAAACTCCATTTATCCAACAGCTTGATCCTGAGAATCGTTGGGTCAAGTTTGGGATTATTCCTTGGGATGAAGTAGTAAGCCTCTATGAAAAAACTCTTAGGCGTAATACAGGTCGGCCACCAGTTAATGGAAGAGTGGTGATGGGAGCCATGATAATCAAACACTATTGCGACTTTTCCGACGAAGAGACCATATTGAACATTCAAAAGAATATGTATATGCAGTATTTCTGTGGATATTCTTCTTACGATCCAACACCTGCCTTTGACTCCTCGCTCTTTGTAGAAATACGTGAGAGGTTAGGGCTAGCT
>CAMCYZ010000175.1 GCA_945885545.1 Spirosoma fluviale | reverse complement strand
AAAGACGCTAAGAAATAATCATTTCTCTGTGTGTCTAACATCTTAGTCATTTACGTTTAATTTATTGATGTTAATGTATCTGCAATTTAGACATTCCTTTTCTATTCTTCAAAATCCTCAAATTAAGAATTTAATAAATATCAAATCGTATCGAAATATGTTAGATTTTACCTATTCTATTTAGGTTTTAAAACTTATTTTTGCAGAAAAAAAATATTGATGATTGTTAGAGAAGATAGGTATTTTATTCAAAATCAGGATTTGTTAGAACTTTGTCAGAATTATGGCACACCACTTTATGTTTATGATGGAGCCAAAATAGAAGAAAAAGTAAATGCTTTAAAAGACGCCTTTAAAGGTGTTAAAATGAAAATAAAATACGCTTGTAAGGCCAATACGAATATTTCGGTTCTTAAATTGATGAATAAATTGGGAGTTGATATTGACGTGGTTTCTCCCCAAGAAATGGCTATTGCTCTAAAAGCCGGCTTTTCTCCGGAACAAATCACTTACACTTCAAGTGGAGTTTCGTTTGATGAAATAGAAGAATGTGTGGCCGAAAATGTGCTTATAAATATCGATAATCTATCATCTTTGGAGAAATTTGGTCAAAAATATGGAAACTCTGTCCCTGTTTTGATAAGAATCAGACCCAATATTGAAGGTGGCGGAAACTTGAAAATCAGCACCGGACACAAAGAATCAAAATTTGGTATTGCTATTGAACAAAAAAACGCTATTCTGGATTTAGTCAAAAAATATGATCTAAATATTGTTGGAATTCACCAACACACTGGCTCTGACATAAAAGATGGAAAAACTTTTGTAAACGTGGCCAAAGTTATTTTTGAATTTGCCTTGGATTTCCCAAACCTAAAATACCTTGATTTTGGAGGTGGATTCAAAGTAGCCTACAAAGAAGGTGATATTGAAACAGATATGCAGGATTTGGGCGAGAAAATAAGTGCTTCATTTTTAGATTTTTGCCAAAAATATGGCAGAGACCTGGAGCTGTGGTTTGAGCCAGGCAAATTCTTGGTAAGCGAAAGCGGTTACTTACTTGCACAAGTTAATGTAGTGAAAGAAAATCCAACAAAAACGCTATTAGGTCTAAATACAGGCCTCAATCACCTCATTAGACCAATGATGTACGATGCGTTTCACGACGTCGTTAATATTTCAAAGCCTGCTGAATCTTCAAAAAAAATGTATGATGTGGTGGGATATATCTGCGAAACTGACGATATTGCTAAGGAAAGAGAGCTACCAGAGGCTTCAGAGGGTGACATATTGGTCATTAAAAATGCAGGAGCTTACGGCTTTACTATGGCGTCTAATTATAATGCTCGTTTTAGGCCTGCTGAAGTTTTGATTTATGAAAACAAGGCTCATTTGGTAAGAAAAAGAGAAACACTTCAAGATATATTAACAAACCAAGTCCTTGTGGACTTTTAAAAAATGGATTACAATTTTAAAATTTCTCACAAAAAAGACGAATTCGAATCGCCAGATTTTTATGGTGTAGATGATTTGCTGACAGAAGAACAGAAAATGATTCGTTCCTCGGTCAGAAATTTTGTAAAAAAAGAGATCTCACCCATTATTGAGGATGCTGCTCAAAGTGCCCAATTTCCTTACTATTTGGTCAAAAAAATGGGCGAAATGGGCGTTTTTGGCCCTACTGTTCCCGAGCAATATGGCGGAATGGGAACAGACTACATTTCTTATGGAATCATGATGGAGGAATTGGAGCGTTGTGATTCGGGAATCAGGTCAACGGCTTCGGTACAAGGTTCTTTGGTCATGTTTCCAATTTTCAAATTTGGCTCTGAAGAACAAAAAAATAAATTTCTTCCTAAGCTAGCTTCAGGCGAGTTTTTGGGTTGTTTTGGATTAACCGAAGCAGACCATGGCTCAAATCCAAGCGGAATGGTAACCAACTTTAAAGAAGATGGCGATGACGTTGTTTTGAATGGTTCCAAAATGTGGATTTCCAACGCCCCGTTTGCCGATATTGCCGTAGTTTGGGCAAAAAATGAGGCGGGAAGAATAAAAGGTTTGATAGTAGAAAAGGGCATGCCGGGTTTTTCCGCTCCCGAAATTCACAATAAATGGTCTTTGAGAGCAAGTGCTACCGGAGAATTGGTTTTTAACGATGTAAGAGTCCCAAAATCGAATATTTTGCCTGAAGCTGACGGTTTAAAAGCTCCTTTGGCTTGTTTGGACAATGCAAGATATGGCATTGCTTGGGGAGCCTTGGGTGCTGCCATGGATTGCTATGAAACTGCCAGAAAATATGCCGCAGAAAGAATTCAATTCGGAAAACCCATCGCCTCATTTCAGTTAATCCAAAAGAAATTGGCTGAAATGCTTACAGAAATCACCAAAGCTCAGCTTTTGGTTTGGAAACTTGGGCAAAACAAAAATCAAGGAAAGGCAACAACCGCTCAAATCTCATTGGCCAAACGAAACAATGTGCAAATGGCCCTAGAAATAGCTCGCGAAGCCAGACAAATACTAGGTGGCAACGGAATAACGGGCGAATTTTCAGTGATGCGACACATGATGAACCTAGAATCGGTGGTAACTTACGAAGGCACGCACGATATTCATCTCTTGATTTTGGGCAACGAAATAACTGGTATTCAATCTTTTAAATAAAAATATGATAAACGTAGGTCTCATTGGTTTTGGATTATCCGGCAGGTATTTGCAAGCTCCTTTTTTTCAAGTCAATCCCAATTTCAATCTTAAAAGTATCGTCACCTCTCAAGAAATACCGAAACACTTATTTCCTGAAACACAAAGAGCAAATTCTTACGAAACACTCTTAGAAGACGAAAGCATACAGTTGATTTCTATTTGCTCTCCAAGTAATACGCATTACGAATTGGCCAAAAAATGTTTGGAAGCCGGCAAGAATATTCTAATCGAGAAACCCATAACAGCTCATTTGTATGAGGCTGAGGAACTTTTTAGATTGGCAGAGGCATTAAAATTAAAAATTTGCGTTTTTCAAAACAGAAGATTTGATTCAGACTTTATGACCGTAAAAAGTGTTATTGAATCGGGCGTTTTGGGTGAAATAATTTCGTATGAGGCTCATTTTGACAGATATAAACCTATCCTGAATACTAAAAAGTGGAAAGAGGTTGTGGCTCCAGCAAATGGCATTTTATATGATTTGGGCTCTCATTTGATTGACCAATCCATTTATCTGTTTGGCAAACCCAAAAAAGTTTTCGGAGAAGTGTTTACCCAAAGAAAAGGCTCTGAAATTGACGATGCATTTGACATAATTTTAGATTACGGAAAACTCAGAGTCACTCTGAAATCAAGTTTGATGGTGAAAGACCAAGGCCCTAAATATGTTATAAACGGAACACTCGGCACCTACACAAAATACGGTTTGGATATCCAAGAAGATCACTTAGTGGCTGGTTTATGGCCCAATCAGTCAGGATTTGGTTTCGAGCCAAAAACTATGGATGGCTCAATCAAAACGAACATCAATGGTGTCGAAATAAGCGGAAAAGTGGAAACCAAAGGTGGACACTGGGGGCATTTATTTGATAATTTGGCATCTGTGATTTTAAACAATACCGACCCCATCATCAAGCCCGAACAGATTCTCGAGCAAATAAGTATAATAGAAAAAATAAAAAAAGCCGAGAGTTAATCTCGGCTTACCACAATTTGTTTGGGTATTTTCCTTCAGCGATAAGTCTATTCAACTGGTTTTTTACCATTTCTTTATCTTCGGGATAAGTAACTCCAAACCAATCAGAGGTACTCTCAAATACCTTACAATTTCCCTTCTCAGAGTCTATCAAATAACTCATCACCTTTGGGATATAAAACTCTGCCTTGGGAGCATCAAAATTCTCTCTGGCATAAGTTTCAAATAAATCTTTAATTTCGGGAAATACGCTTGGCATAAAACCCCAAAAATTCATGGAAACGGGTGTATTTTCTCCCAAAATAACTAGTTCGCCTTCGTCAAGAAATGCAATTTCACCATTTTCTTGCTTAATTATTTTGGTCCTTTCAGTGACATTTATCAAAAGACCCTCAGGCGTGGTCACACAAACTCCTCTTGATACCGTTCCATTTTCTGAAAGTGTATTTTTTATTTGATAGCCTATCATAGCATGCATAGCCTCATCAGTGTTATCACTTAAAAAGTCAGCCATTGTCTTGAAGGCTTCAAAACCATAAAAATCGTCGGCATTTATAACTGCGAAAGGCGTTTCTGTTTGCTTCCAAGCACACAATACAGCGTGACCAGTTCCCCAAGGTTTTTCACGTTTAACACCAGCTAAATCAGCAGGGACATAACTTTGAAAACCTTGAATCGCAAAATCATATTCTATTTTGCCCTCTAACTTTGGACCAAAAAGTCTTATAAAATCTTCTTTCAGTTCTTCACGAATAATAAATACAACTTTGCCAAATCCCGAGCGTATAGCGTCATAAAGCGAATAATCTATTATAGTTTCGCTATTTGGACCAAAGGAATCAATCTGCTTTATACCACCATAACGGCTTCCCATACCAGCCGCTAAAATCAATAGTGTAGGTTTCATTTATCTTTTTTTTTGCAAAAATAGCTATATTTGGATATTTCTGTAGAAATTCTTTAAGTGTAATGTTAACATTTATTGATAAATTTGTAATTCATTCTAAATATTAACCCTAAATGAAGAAATTATTATTGTTGAAACTTCTGTTATTCCAAGTGCTTTTGGGATTTGGACAGAAAGATTTCCCCCTGAATAATGCCACTTGGACTATTTCCAGCCCTTGGCAAAGTGCCGATAAGATTACGCTTCACGCTGTAAATGAAAAGAAAACGCAAATAATTGAAGGCAAGTCAATTGTTTACACCAAATCACCTAATACGAGTATAGTTTCTGAAATAAAACTCCAAGACTTAAAATTGAAGTTTTATATGCTACAATCGAAATCAGGCAACGCCAAGTTAAATTTAGGAGAAAATTTAAGTCTGATTTTTGACATGAGCTCAAATGGGGCATTTGGATCCATTATTAAAAACAACGAAACCACTATTAAACCCCTCACCGATGCCAAAAGAAAAGAAGGACTATGGCAGAAAGTAGAATTGGTACTTTCATTAACTGGTATTAATGGCATTCCGGTGATAGAAAAAGTAATTTTGAACGATTTGTTAATCCACTCCAATGTTCTTTTACCAAATCTAAATAAGGCAGCCGGTAAGCTTTCGTTCACCAATCAAACTGGTTTATTGGCTTTTAAAGGGTTTGAATATATAGCATTTGAGAAAAAACAACCTATTTCTATCGGCAACTTAACTTACACATTAGAAGAGACTTACAACTCCGACCGTTCTTTTGAATCTAAAAAACAAGAAAAAGTAAGTGGTAAAAGTACTTCTTTGACTTTTGACATTCCTAATAATTTCAGTAAATATGTCCTTCATTACAAAGGAGATATGACGGTAGAAAAAGATGCCATTTATGGATTTACACTTGAGCATCAAGGTACAGGTAAATTTTTGATTGATGGAGAGCAGGTGGTTGGTTCAGGCGAATATCTGTATAGAAATCCTATTTCGGGTATGAAAGAAATTAAGGCTGGAAAACACAGTTTTGAATTTATATATCACCCTATTTATTGGAGGCCTGTTTTTGGTGTAGAAGTATCAGGAGCTGACTTTAGACCTTATGGATTGAACGACCCCAAAACACTTCCGACTAGACAATTAGAAGGCGGAATTTTTATTGATAATGTAGAAAGTAAGGCCAAGCCGATAAGGTCTTTTCTCAATTTCAATGGTACAAAACTTACGAAGGTAATTTCGGTAGGTACACCCGAAAAAATACATTATTCGTTTGATTTAGACAATGGTTCGTTGCTCCAAGTTTGGAAAGGGAAATTTGCCGATGTTACGCAAATGTGGTATGAAAGGGGTGAGCCGCAGCTGCTTTATCCGTCTGGATTGCTCACTGTTCTGAACAACGAAATACCATTTTTCGAACTCAATAATGAAGCTCAGCCTCAGCCTGATGTCTACACCGAATTTTTAAATACTGGTTACGATTTGGATGAGAGCGGTATTCCAACCTATACCTACAGTTGGAAAAACGCTAGCTTTACGCAAAAGTTTTCACCGAGCAATGGTGGACTACTTTGTGAAATTAACAGCAATCAAATTTCACAATTCGGCTATACAATGGCCATTGGCAAAGAAATATCCAAGCTAAGTGATAATTTGTACAAAGTCGATAACTTTTACATCGAAATTAACGAAAAAGCAAAGGTTTATATCAAAGAAAATGCCGGCAAATACTATTTGAGGGCAAACTTGACTGGGAAAATTGTTTACACTTTAACTTGGTAAATCATGAAACATATAATATTAACGGGTATTTCATTTTTGTTTTTGTGCCAAGCTACTGAGGCACAACAGAAACCTCAAACGGAGGATGATTTCTACAAAATAATCACGCTGCCAACACCTGAAGGCCTTGAGATGGAAGTTGGTGGACTAACAGTCTTGAATGATGGCAACATTGCTACATCGACAAGGCGAGGGGAGATTTTTCTTATCAAAAATCCCTACATGGTTGACAATACCCCGCCTATTTACAAAAGAATAGCCGAAGGATTGCATGAAGTTTTGGGTCTAAATTATATCGACAATAAATTTTTCGCCACCCAAAGGGGAGAAGTTACCACTTTGGAAGACAAAAATGGGGACGAAATAATAGATTCTTACAAAACCTTTTACAAATGGCCGCTCTCGGGCAATTATCACCAATATTCTTATGGTCCGATTTTGCTACCGAATAAAGACATGCTTTTTACTCTTAATCTGGATTGGATTGGAAGAGGAGCAAGTCTTTCAAAATGGCGTGGATGGATGCTTAAAATTAGTCCAGATGGTAAAATGACACCTTGGGCTACCGGACTACGCTCGCCATCAGGTTTTAATATCAACAAGGCGGGAGATATTTTCTATACCGAAAACCAAGGCGACTGGGTGGGTTCAGGAAGAGTTACACATTTGGAAAAAGGAGACTTTGCTGGAAATGCCGCTGGTTTAATTTGGTCCGGAGAAAAAGATTCTCCTGTAAAATTAACACTTAATGATATACCTGACACCGGTGAACCTTTATACGATGTGGCCAAAAGAGTACCCGGCATTAAACCGCCCGCAGTTTGGTTTCCACATACTTTAATGGGAATTTCTACATCTGATATTCTTGAATTGGACTCTCCGAAAAACTTCGGACCTTTTGAAGGTCAAATGTTTGTTGGTGATCAGGGCCATAGCAAAATCATGAGAATGTATCTTGAAAAAGTCAATGGCGTTTATCAAGGAGCTTGTTTTCCATTCAGAGAAGGGTTCAGTTCAGGCATTTTACGTATGAAATGGGGACTAGATGGCTCTATGTTTGTTGGGATGACTAGCCGCGGTTGGTCCTCAACTGGTAAAGAAAAATTTGGTCTGCAGCGTATGGTTTGGACCGGAAATACGCCCTTCGAAATGAAAACCATCAAATCAATGCCAGATGGTTTTTCGATAGAATTTACAGAAAAAGTGGACAAAAAATCGGCTTTAGATGCGAATAACTATAGTTTTAATAGTTTCAATTACAAATACCACCATTTTTATGGAAGCCCGGTAATTAACAATTTGAAACTTAAAATAAAAGGTATAAAAGTAGCTGATGATGAAATGAGCGTTAGAATCGTCTTGGATACTTTGCGTTTAGGTTATATTCATGAAGTGAAGATGGAGGGTATTTCAAATAGTCAAAACAAGCCTTTGTTACACAATGTAGGCTATTATACTTTGAACCAGATAAATTCGGCTGATTCAAAGCTTGATTTGTCTTTTTTTGGGCTAAAAGAAAAAGCCATGAGCCATGAAAACCACAACATGGAGGCTATGAAGGTTGCTCCAATGCCCGCATCTGCCAAAAGAATAAGCAAAATGCCTGCAAATTGGAATAACGCTGTTGACCAAACTA
>CAMCYZ010000174.1 GCA_945885545.1 Spirosoma fluviale | reverse complement strand
GGGCTCTAAACTTTTTTAACTAGATTATGTATAGTTTTATAAAAATAGGATTATTTATAATTCTACTGAATTTATTGGGCTCTCAAAGTACTGCCCAAGGTTTATGTGGGGTGTATCAATTCCGGTGAAAGTGAGCCACTATGTCCTTCAAGGTATTCATGTCAGTCTTTAGCCCTCGTAAAGTCTGGAATGCTTAAAAAAGGATATACTTTGATTTCAGTAGAAAAAACCACAATCGTTGAATAATTTCTTTTCTATTTACTTTTGTAGTATTTGTCCATTTTAGTGTCAAACTTGCGAAATTTGAAAAAAAATCAACTAAATATTAATGCCGTAAAATATTCCCTTAATTGCAGTTTATCAAGTACTTGTTTATATAAACTTTCAGTACCAAAAGGCATTAGTTTGCTTGTAGTACGGTCTTTAATGGTTATGTTTTGAAATTCGATAACAGAGGGAATACAGGTGGTATACTAGTCATATTCTTTAACTTGACGGTTCCTGTTTTATCATCAATTTTATAGTTAATACGGTATTTTTCAAAAAAAAGTGGTAGTAATTTCAAGTGATATTGAGCTGGGTTAGGGTAAAATCATGACTGTTGACCCAAAATAATAGTTTTTTAAATAGCAAGAATGACATTTCTGTTAATCCAATTTTGCATTCAAACATCAAAGTCTGCATAAAGTATTATGTTTTGCCTCGCCTCGCATTGATCTTAGAGAACTTGACTAGATTATATAGAAAAAGGGTGCTGGCATCGGCCTTTATCTTTTATTTTTACACATTCTGTAAATATATTATATTGAAAAGATAACATGTGTATTCTACTCAAAACACATAAATGCAGCACTAGAAATCAGGCTAAGCTCTCAATAAATTTGCATAGATTAAATCCTCAATTGTTTATAGATATTTGAAAAATGGGTCAAAATATGTTACCTTTTTAGAATCTAAAGCCAAGTAGGGCTTATCATTTTCTTATGATTTTTTTCTTTCATAGTTCTCATTTTTATTTTTTTTGAATTTTGTCTATCTTTTTGCTCAACAAAAATTTCTGCTGATTTTTTTATTCGATTGATTTCTCCTACCCGCGGTCATTAATAAAAAATAAAATTTTGCTTTATGAAGATGATTGGATTGGTACTATCCATTTTTAGGAAATTCTTGTTCAGTCAGACTGTGAAATTGGTGCTTTCCTAGAGAAGTCAATGATTGCCGGATATTTCTCAGGAAAATTAAACCCGGTGTAATAATTACAGATCTTTTTTAGAGGTTTCCTCTATTTCTGATCTCATGGAACGGAACTACAGAGTTTAGAAATATATCCGTTATTCTTTTTCTGATTTTTTCGAAGGTCAATTATAGACCCAAGCCAACAACGCAAAAAAACATTTTTCTCTACGGACCTGTTTTTATAAAAACATCAACTAAAATATGTATTTGCCACTCCAAATATTATTTTCAGCTTAGCTAAAGAACCATATAGCTTATTTACTATTAAGTATGCCATATTTAATAATAACACCAAAAATGGTAGAGTTATCAACCTTATCTGATTTAAGTACTTGTGAAAAGATTTTGAGTTTATAGATTGTAGCATGTTGTTCTAAATTATCGTTACTTACAATATGTCAACGTATGTTAAATCTGATGGTTTTAGCCGGATTGGTAGCGTAAGATTCTCCAAGACCATTATCGATGGTGTAGTCTTTTATGACGGTTTATCTTTTCTTAATATGATCTTACCTAATGATGGATCATTGAAGTGTTATATAATTAAGTTAAAAGACAACATTGAATCCTTGGGTGGCTTTTATGCGAGCACGGATCTTTCTAAAGTTAAGCAATTTTTGAAATCAAGCGAAGGACTTTATGTTTTGCAGTTGGACGATCAAATATTGATTGATTATGGATTTAAGAATGTACTAATAGATTTACGAAATAGATATTATGTTCAATTAAAGCCGACACCTGCTTTAAATATTCATTTTTCTCGTTTTCTTTTGACTCATGGTATTATTCGCTCACCTACTATTGTTGCAAATTTTTTGGAAGAGTTGCAGTTTGAATATTACGGTGGTATGGATTTTCTTGAGGGCTTGGCTTATGAAACTTGTTTACACTGTCTACTGCATAACAGTCATTTCTCCAAGGTTCTTACTTCAGCAACAGATTGTTATTATTTAGACCCAATAGGTGTTTTTTACAAAAAATTCAAAATTTTGCCTGAAAAATATATGAAGAGAGTCAGGCTAAATTTGATAAAGAATTTTATTCTATTGAACCGTAATACATTTGAGCAAGTTTTTTATGATACTTTTAAAATACAATACAAAGTTTTGTTGTTATTGGGTATTAACAAGTTAGAATTTAAGAAGCTTATGATTGAAACATTTGCTGTTAATCCACAAGAACTTTATCTACGAATAAAATTGACCAAAACTAAATAGTATTTAAAAGACGAACAGTAGAACCAAACACAAGTCTCTTCAAATATAGGATTTAGTTAGGCAAATAAGTTGTATTTTTTTAAGATACTAGAAGGTAATTTTCCCAAAGAAGAATTAAAAACTAAGCCTAAACCCAAACAGTCTGAACTTGAATTTTTCTTCTAATTTTTCACAACTCCAAACGGATACTACATAAGGCGTCAATATTCCTAAGCCCCATAAGGAATCCAGATGTTCTTTATTTCCGAAGCATGTCTCAAGAATTCAGTTCCTTCCGACTGCTCATTATTCAGCCAATCACGATATTTTCCGTAATTTACCCAAGTGCGTTTCATGTTTTCGCTAGATAGACTTTCTATACCTTTTGAACCTTCTTTACTTCCAAAATACCAAAGCCCGTCCACGTCATAATGTTTGGCTAATTCCCTGGCCAAGGTTTCTTTTGGTCCTGTGATGATGTTCACTGTTCCTCCCGGAACATCCGAAGTGTCTAATATTTGATAAAAGTCGGTTGCACTAAATGGTGCTGTTTCAGAAGGAATTACAATGACACTGTTTCCTAAGGCTATGGCTGGAATTACCGTAGAAACGAATGCCAAAAGCGGAGCTTCCTCCGGGCAAATAATTCCCATTACTCCAACTGGCTCAGGCATGGCCAAAGTTATATTTCTTTGAATGGTTTGGTGTGCTTGTCCGTCGTATTTGTCGGCATGAGCGGCGTAGGTATAGATTCTGTCGATAGACTTTTCTACTTCAGCGTCAGCGTCAATTTTGCTGTAACAGCACATTTGCACCAACCGGTTTGCAAACTCGGCTTTTCTGGCCGACAAGTTTTCGGCGATGTAATATAAAACTTGAGCTCTAGCGTGTCCTGTCATTTCGGCCCATTTGCTGTTGGCATGTGCTGCTTCTACCGCATTTCTGATGTCTTTTCGGCTTCCATCAGGGGCTTCACCCACTACTTCGCCTTGTGGATTTTTGACGATTATGCTATACCCGCTGTCAGGTCTTGCTTGTTTGCCACCAATGTACATTTTGGCGGTTCTGTCAATAGAATCTGAAATTGAACTTTTCGTTTTCTGAACAGCTGGTTTTATTGGTTTGTCAGAAAACTGCTCTTCAATTCGGGGTTTCATATATTCAAAAAGGCCTTCTTTGCCGCCTTCTCTTCCAAAACCCGATTCTCTGTAGCCACCAAAACCCGATCCTGCATCAAAAACATTGGTGGAGTTTATCCAAACTGTCCCGGCTTTTACTTTTGGGGCAATATCCAAGGCCAGATTGATGTTTTCCGTCCATATACTACAGGCCAAACCATATCTTGTATTGTTGGCTAATTTGACGGCTTCCTGATGCGATCTGAAACTCATGGCCACCAAAACTGGCCCAAAAATTTCTTCTTGAGCAATGGTGCTAGCAGGCGAAACATGGGTGAATAGGGTAGGAGGATAGAAACAGCCGTCTTTGGGACATTCCCAACTCGGTTGCCACATTTGGTTGCCTTCGGCGATGCCTTTTTGCACCAACTCGTCAATGGTTTTTAATTGAATTGGAGCCACAATAGCACCCATATCAATACATTTGTCCATGGCATCACCCACACGCAGTTTTTCCATACGGGCTTTTATTTTTTCGTAAAGCTTGTCTTGGATGCTTTCCTGCACCAAAAGTCTGGAACCTGCACAACAAACTTGTCCTTGGTTAAACCAAATAGCATCAACAATTCCTTCGACTACCGAATCAAGATCGGCGTCTTCAAAAACGATAAATGGTGACTTTCCGCCCAATTCTAAAGAAACTTTTTTGCCCGAACCAGCGATGGCTTTTCTGATGATTTTACCCACTTCAGTAGAACCAGTAAAAGCTATTTTATTTACATCTTCGTGATTTACCAAAGCCTCTCCAGTAGATCCTGGACCGGTGATGATATTTACTACTCCTTTGGGTAGTCCTACATTTTGGCAGATTTCGGCAAACAAAAGTGCCGTCAAGGAAGTAAATTCAGCAGGTTTTAGAACAATGGTATTTCCCATAGCCAAAGCTGGGGCTATTTTCCACGAAAGCATCAATAGTGGGAAATTCCAAGGTATAATCTGTCCGATTACACCAATTTCTTTGTAATCTTTTAACTCGGTGTCCATCAATTGAGCCCAGCCAGCGTGGTGATAGAAATGCCTTGCTACCAACGGAATATCTATGTCACGGGTTTCTCTGATAGGTTTTCCGTTGTCTAAAGCTTCCAGAACTGTAAATAGTCTGGCGTGCTTTTGGATTTGGCGAGCTATGGCATATAAGTATCTTGCTCTTGCTCTTCCTCCTATTTTCACCCAGTCTTTTAATGCTTTGTTGGCTGCCGTAACTGCCTCATTTACATCTCCTTCTGAAGCCTCGGCGATATTGGCCAAAACCTGCATATTTGAAGGATTGATGGTTTCAAAATGCTTTTCGGCTTTTTTCCATGCCCCGTTTATGAACAATTCAAAAGTTCTGTCGTGGGCATCAAGAAATTCATTTGCTTGAGCTGCACTCTCGGGAGCCGGACCGTATGCCATCGTGTTAAATATTTCTTTTATTTTCATTTGACCTCACCCCCAACCCCTCTCCACAGGAGAGGGGAGTTTGTTGGAGCGTTTTTAGTTTCTAATTTTATTTTTATGCCATGGCGTGACGATAACTTGCAGAATATCTGCCTGTTACGTAATGTTCTAATTGACGTTCGATATCTCCTAAAAGGCTACTCGCTCCAAATCTAAACAGATTAGGCTGCAACCACTCATCGCCTAATTCCTCTTTCATCAAAATAAGCCAATCTATTGCTTGCTTCGCTTTCTGGATTCCGCCCGCTGGTTTGTATCCTACTTTGATTCCTGTCAATTCTTGGTATTCTCTGATGGCTCTTATCATTACCAAACTCACCGGTAATGTTGCATTTACGGCTTCTTTTCCAGTACTTGTTTTTATAAAATCTGAGCCGGCCATCATACTTACCCAACTTGCTTTGGCTACTTTGGTGTAGGTTGGTATTTCGCCTGTGGCCAAAATAGTTTTCATGTGGGCATCGCCACAAGCGGCTCTACAAGCTTTTACTTCATCGTAAAGTTCTTCCCATTTGGAGTTGATTACCAACTCACGGCTAATTACAATATCAATTTCGGTAGCACCTGCTTCCACAGATTTTTTTATTTCATCTACTTTCTGTTCAAATGATATTTTCCCAGCAGGAAAACCTGTTGAAACGGCAGCTATCGGAATTCCAGAATTACCCAAACTTCTTTTGGCATCGGCTATCATATTGTGATAAACACAAACCGCCCCCGTGGTGATATTGGCATCCACCATTTCCATAGCTTCCAAAAGGTCTTTTCTAACTGGAGAAATGGCCTTGGCACATAGACGTTCAACATTTCCGGCGGTGTCGTCGCCTGCCAAAGTGGTCAAATCTATGCAGGTGATGGCTTTCAAGAGCCATGCAGCTTGAAATTCTTTCTTCACAGTTCTTCGTCCACCCAAACTTGCAGCTCGGCGTTCTACCGCCGACCGATTAACGTTGATGTTTTCGAAGTATTTGGTCTCGAAGGGTATTCCTTCATTTCTTATTTCTGTCATTTTAATTTTCATTTTGTTTAAATGAAATACTTTGTGTCGCCTTTCCGGCGGGGAGTTACTTTTTGCGATTCGTAGCACCGTTAAAAAAAAGTAACCAAAAAAACACTCACAAATCGGGACGCCGAACCGAATAAGTCCTCTTGGAAAATTTGATAAGCCTTGTTTTGATTAGGCATTTGAGAAATCAAATTTTTCAAACGGCCATTTTGTGATTTTATGGAACAATTCTATTTATTTTTTCAATTAATCGAAAGAAATTTTGAATAAAAAATCAGTGATATCCGTGTCCAATTCGTGCCATCCGTGTGCCGTATTAACTCAAAATCAAATCTAAATAACTCTCGCCCTGTGTTTTGTATTCTACCTCAAGATACTCGGCTACCGTTGCAGCGATATCCGCAAACGAGTTTCTTACTCCAAAATTAACGCCTTTTTTTGTGTTTTTACCAATATTCAGTATCGGAATGTATTCTCTCGTGTGGTCATTGCCATGATGCGTGGGGTCGTTTCCGTGATCCGCGGTGATGATGAGCAAATCTTCCTTTATCAAGTTTTTCAATATTTCAGGCAAATAACTATCAAACTCTTCCAGACATTTGGCATAACCTACCACATCTCTTCGGTGCCCAAAAAGCATATCAAAATCTACCAAATTGGTAAAAACAAAACTCTCGCTCGGGTTTTTGATGGCTTCAATGGTATCTTTTATTCCATCAAGATTCGTTGCAGTTTTCTTGTATCTTGTTATGCCTTTTTCTGCAAAAATATCATTGATTTTACCGATGGCATAAACGCCTTTGCCATTTTCTTTCAAAACATCCAAAACCGTTTCGGGCGGCAAAATGGCGTAATCTTTCCTTCGGCTGGTGCGGCTGTATTTTCCAGATTCTCCTTCAAAAGGCCGTGCTATTACTCTACCCACTTCATATTCACCCACCAACATTTCTCTGGCTATTTTGCAGATTTCATATTGCCTTTCTATCGGAATAACGCCTTCGTGCATGGCTATCTGAAAAACAGAATCAGCTGAGGTATAGACGATTGGATGGCCAGTTTTTACATGTTCATCTCCCAAGTCATCAATAATGGCAGTTCCAGAAGCCGATATGTTTCCTAAAGTTTTGGTGCCAATTGCTTGTTCGAAACGCTCAATAAATTCTTGCGGAAAACCATTTTCTGTGAAAGTTGGGAAAGGTTTTTCTAGAATAATTCCTGAAATCTCCCAATGACCCGTGGTAGTATCTTTACCGGAGGAAACCTCAGCCGCTTTTCCAAAAGCAGCAGTAGAGTTCTCTGTTTTAGCAATTTTGTTGCTTAAATCTATATTTCCAAGACCCAGTTTTACCAAGTTAGGTATCTGTAAATCAGGATATTGTTCTGCAATATGGCCTAAAGTATTACTTCCCACATCGCCATATTTGGCCGCATCAGGCAGTTCGCCTATTCCCACACTATCTAATACGATTAATATTACTCTTTTCACTATTCAGTCTGTTGAAGCAGTAAAAATAATGAAATTTATGATTGGTGGTTTGGATTGTGGGTTATTCGTTGTTGTAAGCGATAGGATTGTTTAATCAAGAAAGATTTTATATTAGTTGTCTTACTAATTCTTCGACTTCTATTTCATGATGATTAGCAATGTTTTTAAAAATAGCTTTGGGTGTTCCTATTTTTATTGGGTTATGATTAGGGATGGTTTCAGAATATTTTCCTCCTTGCTCTGTTTGAATTCGAATATGGCTTCCAGTTTGGCGAATTACTACATAGCCAAATGGTTTTAACTTTTTGATTAATTCTTGTCCAGTCATGTTTTTTAATAGCATTGGAGATTGTTAAAAGGCAAAAACCTCTTCTCTTGTAAATTTCATAATAACTTTGTGAGGCATTTCAAAGGCATTTTCGAAATGACACAACAAAGAATCTTTTATCATTTCTTTCAATTCATCAATTGAGTCGGCTTGGGTTACAATTTGTTCGGACTCTGAAATCTTTGCCTCTGCTATATAACCTCCGCTTTCGAAATCTTCTTCAATGTTGAAAATTATCGAGTATGTCCAAAAGTTAGTTGAAATCT
>CAMCYZ010000173.1 GCA_945885545.1 Spirosoma fluviale | reverse complement strand
GGTTGCGGGTTTTATTACTTTATTGGGAATATCGGGCACATTGGGATTCTTAGATTGTAAGAACAAAGCCAAATTCCAAAAGCAGAAATCTTTTAATACTCTTGCATTAGAAATTAGGTACTTAGCCCAGTCGGGATTTATTTCAATATATTCTTTGTGTAAAGCATATATGCATTTGGATTCAGAATTTTGAGATTCAGAATAAATTCTTTTTTCCCTCAAAGAGTCTGTTTCATTTTCTTTTTTTGGAAACCAAGGACTCAAAAACCAATGAGGTACATTTTTATTAAAATGCCATAAAATTTTTTCTGTTTTTGAATTTGTTGTGGTTAACAGTTTTTGAAAAACTATATCTCGTTTTTCATCGATTGTAATCGACTCAAAATTATTAATGGAATGAATAGCATCCTGGATTAAATCTTGTTTACCAAACGATACATTGAAATAGTTGACAGTAAACCAAGAATTTGAAATCATCCTTGAGAACAACTCTCTTTTGGTAACTTTTAAAGTTTCATTTTCAACCGATTGCAGAATAGAGAGGAGCCAGTAAAATTTATATGTAGCAGATGTTTTATTGAAACAAGCCGCCAATAAATTTACAGGTAATTCATCTGATTTAGGTAGTAACATGCAACTTTTTATTTTAATACACTTCCTTCATCTTCTAAAAAAGGATCATAACCGTTTTCATCATCAAATAATCGCTTGCCAAATTCAGTAGGAATGTCTTTGTTGTCAATTATATGGAAGGCTTTCAACCAAAAACGGATTGAAGAAACCATATTTTTTCCTACGCCAAGTTGTACAACTGCATCCTCGTCATTAAAGTTTTTGCCTTCTTGAACAAAGTCATATCCTTTTTTAAGCCAAAGTTGTCGACACTGAAAAGAATCATGTCCAGAAAAGCTGAATTTGTTATACTCTTTTTCGATGAGCATTTTTATAGTTTTTTTTAATAATGGTTGACAGTGAATTTTAAATAATAAACTATCTGTTAAGTTTTCTGTAATACTAACTAAGTCCTCAGGGTAAACAATCAATTTAACAGCTCTGACCCGATTATATGGAATACTTTGAAAACCAAAAGCGAAAATACGGAAACAAAATGAAAAAAAAACAAAATGATTCTTGCAAAAATAAAATCCTTTACTAATTTTACATCAAAGTTGTGTGGATTTAGTAACGGGAAAAGTCTGGACGTGTTGAGCCAGGCTTTTTTATTTTACACCGTTTTGTAAAGACTCCGTTTCCTCGTAGGTTTAAAGCGGTCTCCCTGACCTCTGAAATTACAATGCACTCATAATCATGCTCTCTAAGACCCCGACAAAGTGCCCGAAGGGTCAAGAGAAAACCACTTGCTACTGATTTAAGAATGGGTAAACCTTTGTTGTAAGGCGGTTTGTTGAGTTTTTCAGTCATTTTGAGATAAAGCAAATAGGTAATTTGTACTGAATAAGCGTGATAACCCACGCTATCTTCACGCAGGAGGATGTCAGGCTATTACAAATGAGATTCTTGACACAGATTGGTTCTTTTTTGAAATAAGCCTGTTGTGTGCCGACATCTCGCACCTTTAGCTGGGCAAAGTTTTTAAACATTTCCTCCAAAAAACACTTGTTCAGATGGTATGCGTGTTCAGGAAAATTATTCTTATGGTTTTCTGTATTATTCACTAATTTCTTTAAGGTGTTCAAATATCATTACCATAGCGAGCGTATCTAATTCGCAATATCCTGCTGTGCGAAGGCTCCGACCTTCGCACGGGTGAAATGCGGTCTTTGACCGCCGTGTTATGATGAAATGAAAGCTATTTGAAGGATAATTTTCAGGTGTGAAATGAGGCTTATAGCCACAGAGTTTGATTCAAAAAATAAACTAATATGGATAAAGGAGGATATCAGATAAGAGACCAAAGCAAACCGCATTTTATGACATTTACTGTTGTGGATTGGATAGATATTTTTACAAGAAAAATATATCGAGATTTAATAATTGAAAGCATGACGTTTTGCCAGAAACAAAAAGGACTTATTCTTCATGGATATGTTATAATGTCAAATCATATTCATGTTATTTTTCAAGCTGAAACTGGGAATTTATCTGATTTAGTTCGAGACTTTAAGGTTTTTACAGCGAAAAGTATATTAAAATTAATTGAAGAAGGTCCAGAAAGCAGGTCGGATTGGATGCTTAAGAGATTTGAATTTGCAGCAAAAAGTCAAATAAGAAATAGCAAGTATCAATTTTGGGAATATGGAAATCATCCAGAAGAAATATTTTCAGAAAAATTCTTTTGGACGAAGCTAAATTATATTCATATGAATCCGGTTAGGTCTGGAATAGTAACCAAGGCATCAGAATATGTCTATTCAAGTGCATCAAACTATGTTAGAAATGAGGGAATTATTAATGTTTGTATACCCTCCGTTCCAATAATTGATTTTACAAAGCAAAACAGTATAATTGAAATAAATGAATGGTAAAAAACTGTAGGTGTCTCGCCGGTCAAAGACCGAAATACGCACGTACGAAGGCAATAGCCTTCGCACAGCAGGGTCAACTCTCCTGCGGGGACTTTCCACGAGTATCTGTATGATGCGGTGGATGATTTGTGGTTCTTTTTGCATGTTTTAATACTGGGATCTGCAATGCAAAAATAATAATTGACGTGGAATTATATTTGAGTTTGGTAAAGAAAATACTAAAAATTCTGCTCTACGATGGTTCTAGCATCGTTGGCTGTAAAGCAAGTTTTACTTTCAATTTTACCCATTTTAAAATTGGCTTCGCTTTTAATGTACTTTTGCTGATGTTTTTTTTAGACTTGTAACTTATGTCGTTTGGTTAAGGGTTTTTTAACCCAACAACCTCAAACTGTGAGAAGGATATTTCCTTCGTACGTGCGGATAGCCGCTTGTAGCCGGAGAATCAAAACTCTGAATAATGAAATAAATAAATGGTCAAAAAATATATGTTTTACATCGGTCAAAGACCGAAATACGCACGTACGAAGGTCGGAGCCTTCGCACAGCAGTCGGCTGACAGTAATATTAATCCAAAAACTTCCTTACCTCAATCCTGCATTTATGCCTTCTAGCACCGCACTGCCAGGGCATAATTCCTTTTCGGTGAGGGAGTTAAGTGGTTTGTTTACTGTTCCTATGAGGTCGTTGAGTTCTATGCTGTTGGTGTCGAGATAGAGCAATCCTGTTAGGATTTCATCTTTTTGGCGGGCCACTTGTAGGGCATTGATGATAGACAGCTTATCTTGTGGGTCGAAGCCTTGGTGTAGTTTATTGAGTTTGATAAACGTGCCATCGTGCATTTCTACCATTTTGACATCTATTTCATTATATTCGGTCGTGATTTCCTCTTTTACGGGCACAAAATCAAGAGACGAAAGTGCTTCGTTGTGCTCACGAACATAATCATACGACTTTGTTGAGCCCGGGTTGTTGTTGAAAGTGACACATGGCGAAACCACGTTGATCAGCGAAAACCCAGAATGCGAAAGTGCGGCTTTTATCAAAGGAATCAGTTGGCCTTTGTCTCCACTGAAACTTTGTGCCACATAAGTTGCACCCAATTCTATGGCAATGGCACACAGGTCTATGCCTTCAAAATTGTTTACACTTCCGGCCTTCGACACCGAGCCTTGGTCAGCCGTGGCTGAGTCTTGCCCCTTGGTGAGGCCATAGCAACCGTTGTTCATGACAATATAAGTCATGTTCAGATTTCGACGGATCACGTGAGCAAACTGCCCAAAACCAATAGAAGCACTATCGCCATCGCCCGAAACACCCAGATAAACCAAGTCTCTGTTGGCCAAATTGGCTCCTGTAGCCACAGAAGGCATACGTCCATGCACAGAGTTGAAGCCATGTGAGTTGTTTAGAAAGTAGGCTGGAGTTTTGGATGAACAACCAATACCCGATAGCTTGGCTACACGGTGTGGCTCAATAGCCAACTCAAAACAGGCATCAATGATGGCGGCCGATATAGAATCATGTCCACAGCCCGCACAAAGTGTGGAAAGTGAACCTTCATATTCTTTTCTGGTATAACCCAAGGTGTTTTTTGGAGCTCTTGGGTGTTCGAATTTTGGTTTTATATATGACATAAAAATTAGATACTTTGAAGGTTTAATGCATTGATGGGCTCAATAATCAAATCGGCGGTGATAGGCGTTCCGTCGAAATTCAAAACTCTGATTAATTTCTTCGGATTTACCTCCAGCTCATTGATGAGCAAGGTTCTCATTTGAGCGTCACGGTTTTGCTCTACCACAAAAACCTGCTTGTGGGCATTAATAAAATCCGCTACATCTTGGCTAAACGGAAAGGCTTTCAATCGCATAGCATCAATTTTCAAACCGTCAGCTCTCATGATATCCAAAGCCTCCTCAGCGGCATATCTCGATGTTCCGAAGAATATTACACCGATTTCGGATTCATTGTTTTCTTGATAAAATGAAGGCCCCGGAACCAAGGTTTTAGCTGTCTCCAGTTTCTTCACCAATCGGTTCATGATTCGCACATAAGTGTCAGAATCTTCAGAATAAACCGCCTTTTCGTCGTGCGACGACCCTCTGGTAAAGTATGCCCCTTTGGTAGGGTGTGTACCTGGCAAAGTTCTGTACGGAATGCCGTCGCCATCCACATCTTTGTAACGGCCCCATTCTTGAGCCTCCTCTAACTCCTCGGCGTTTAGGACTTTACCACGGTTATACTTTCTGTTGTCGTCCCATTTGAAAGGCGGACACATGTGTTCGTTCATACCCAAGTCCAAATCTGTCATAAACAGCACGGGCGTTTGCAATTGCTCCGCCAAGTCGAAAGCTTCGGCCATCATTTCGAAACACTCTGTGGGAGTGGAAGGAATCAAAAGCACATGTTTTGTATCTCCATGGGAGGCATAGGCGGCCATCAACAAATCAGACTGCTGTGTACGTGTGGGCATACCTGTTGAAGGACCCGAACGCTGCACATCAGCCAACACCACCGGGATTTCGGAATAATATGCCAAGCCCAAAAATTCGTTCATCAAGGATAAACCGGGGCCAGAAGTCGCCGTAAATGCCCTTGCACCGTTCCAGTTGGCTCCTATTGCCATTCCGATAGCCGAAAGTTCGTCTTCGGACTGCACAATCGAGAAATTATTCTTACCTGTTTCAGGGTCTTTACGCAGTTTATTGGCGTATTTTTCGAAAGAACTCACCAAGGATGTTGAAGGTGTAATAGGATACCAAGAAACTACGGACGCACCGCCATAAACGGCACCCAAGCCAGCAGCGGCGTTGCCATCTATCAAAATCCAATCTTTCACCAAATCTCTTCTTTCTACCCTAAAATCAAGCGGATAATCGAAGTTTTCGGCTATGTAATCGCCACCAAGGTTCAGAGCCTTCACGTTTGGTATCACCAATTTCTCTTTGCCTTTGAATTGTTCCGAAAGCAGTTTTTCTAATTCATCAAAACTGATATCCAGCAATTTGGCCAATGCCCCTACATATACGATGTTTTTGAATAATTGCTTCTGACGAGGATCTGAAAACTCACGGTTGCAGATATCCATCAAAGGAATGCCGATAAAATTGATATCCTCTCTCAAAAACTCCTCGTAAAGCTTCTTGGTGCTATCATATACAAAATAACCACCCGGCCTTACGGAGGCTATATCTTTTTTCAAACTTTGGGGATTGACGCTTACCATGAGGTCAATGCCATTTTTTCTACCTAAATAGCCTTTCTCACTCACACGTACCTCATACCATGTGGGTAAACCTTGAATGTTAGATGGAAATATGTTTTTTGCCGAAACAGGCACGCCCATTCTGAAAATAGACTTCGCAAAAAGTGCGTTGGCACTAGCCGATCCCGTACCGTTTACGTTGGCAAATCTTACAACAAAATCATTTATAGTACTCATATCATTCTTTCTTAACAACCTGCTTTTGCGGTTTTATACATAAATTTTTGCATATCCCAAGCCGAAGTTGGGCAACGCTCAGCACACAAGCCACAATGGAGACAAACATCCTCGTCTTTCACCATTACTTTGCCTGTTTTCAAAATATCAGACACTAATATGTCTTGACTTTTGTCCAAGGCCGGAATCAGCAAGTTGGCTCTCAAATCGTTTTCTTCGGCGTTTTCAGTAAAATTGATACATTGCGTTGGGCAAACATCCATACAGGCATCGCACTCTATGCATTTATCTTCCATAAAAACCGTTTGCACGTCGCAGTTGAGGCAGCGTTCTGCTTCTTTAAAAGCCGAAGTTAAATCAAATCCCAACTCAACTTCCTTTTTTCTATCTGCTAAAGTTATTTTTTTGTCTTCCTGCGGAACCACAAATCTCAAATCTGCTGAAACGCCATTGTCATAACTCCATTCGTGAATACCCATTTTGGTACTGATTAGCGTTACGTCTGGGGCCGGTCTGTCATTGATGTCTTGTCCTTGGCAATGTTTGTCGATAGAAATAGCTGCTTGATGACCTTGTGCTACGGCCGTAATTACATTTTTAGGACCAAGGGCTGCATCTCCACCAAAGAAAACGCCCGCCCGAGTTGAAGCAAAAGTGGTTTCGTTTACCACAGGCATTTCCCACTCATCAAACTCCACACCAAGGTCTTTTTCTATCCACTCAAAACGGTTTTCTTGACCGATGGCAATAATCACGTCGTCTGCTTCTATAAATACATCAGGCTCACCCGTCGGCACCAATTTACGCTTTCCTTTTTCGTCATATTGGGCCTCCACTTTCTCAAAAAACATGCCTTTGAGTTGGCCATTTTCAGACACAAAGCTTTTGGGAACGTGATTTTCAAGAATTGGAATATCTTCATGTATCGCATCTTCTTTTTCCCAAGGAGAAGCCTTCATTTCTTTGAACGGACTTCTAACCAAAACCTTCACCTCTTCACCGCCCAAACGACGGGAAGTACGGCAGCAGTCCATGGCGGTATTTCCTCCACCCAAAACAATCACCTTTTTACCTATTTTATGGGTGTGTTCAAAGGCCACATTGGCCAACCACTCAATACCGATGTGGATATTGTCTTTGGCATCCCATCTACCCGGAAGATTAGGCAAGTCTTTTCCTTTTGGAGCACCGGTAGCCACAAAAACTGCGTCATAGCCGCCATTTATGATTTCCTTTAGGCTTGTTACGTATTGATTGAAATGCTTCACGATGTCCATGTCTAGAATGACATTCACCTCCTGGTCCAGAACCGAATTTGGCAAACGGAAAGAAGGAATCTGACTTCTCATCATACCTCCACCCTTAGTTTGGTCGTCGTACATGTGGATTTCATACCCCAGCGGAGCCAAGTCTCTGGCCACGGTCAATCCTGCCGGTCCAGCACCGATAATAGCAATTTTTTTGCCGTTCTTTACCTTTGGTATTTCAGGTAAATATTGGGCGATGTCGTCTTTGAAATCTGCGGCCACTCTTTTGAGCCTGCAAATAGCCACCGGCTCTTCTTCTATCCTACCTCTCCTGCAGGCTGGCTCGCAAGGTCTGTCGCAGGTTCTACCCAAAACTCCCGGAAAAACATTAGACTCCCAGTTGACCATATAGGCCTCTGTATATTTGCCAGCGGCAATAAGTCTGATGTAATGCGGTACTGGCGTGTGAGCAGGACATGCATACTGACAATCAACTACCTTGTGGTAATACTCCGAATCTTTGATATTGGTGGGCTTCATACACCTCTGTTCTATAATATTATTTCAATAATTTATTTGAAAAGTTCAAATATTGTCAAATATAAATTGTTAGTATTTCTTAGAAAAGAAAAAGACTTCATAATAATTGGGCAAAATCAAAAAAAACTTCAATTTAGATTGGTTATAAATAGAAAATGCCACTTTTAATACTAATTTTTTGATAAATAGTGTTTTTTTGAAGCGTTCAAAAATGACCATTTTCAGCAGGAAGACAAAAACACCTAGGAAATCGATAACGGGAATTGGAAGAAACTTAGCGACCTACCAATTGAAGGAGTTTTTGGGCAAAAATATGCTCGTCAAATTCTTGAATAATGATGGAGTCGAGTTTGAGCAGAAACTTGGCGTAATGACCCACTTCTTCTACAATATTAGATTGAAAAGGTTTGGTACAAACCACCAACTGAAAACAAGCAT
>CAMCYZ010000172.1 GCA_945885545.1 Spirosoma fluviale | reverse complement strand
AGTTTTGAGTTGTGAGTGCTGTGTTTTGTGTTTTGGGTTGTGAGTTTGGAGTTATGAGTGGTGGGTTTTGAGTTTTTCAATAAAAATTAATTATAAAATATCCGTGAGAAAACCTTAGACTTGAAGGGAAATAATCATCTTTTAGCGTCTTGGCGACTTTGCGGTAAAACAATAAACACATGAAAAAAGTGGTCTTTTTATTTTGCTTGGTTTTTGCAGGAAATCTGTTTGCTCAAAATGAGATTGTTTCTCATCTCGACCAAAACTACAAGAAATACACCGGCATGTCAGATCAGATTTGGCAATGGGCAGAGCCCGGTTATTTGGAAGAAAAAACAGCTGACTTGTTAATGAAAGAATTGGAAGCCAATGGGTTTTCTATAAAAAAAGGTGTTGGAGAAATGACAACCGCTTTTGTGGCCACTTACGGTTCGGGCTATCCAACTATTGGAGTTTTGGCCGAAATGGATGCTTTGCCGGGTCTTTCACAAGAAGCCATCCCAACCAAAAAAGCAAAAGCCCTTAACGGTTACGGGCACGGCTGCGGACATAATTTGTTCGGAGTGGGTTCGGTGGCTGCGGCTGTTTCTACCAAAGCATGGATGGAAAAGAATAAAATTAAAGGAACCATAAAACTCATAGGAACTCCCGCTGAAGAAGGAGCAGGTGGCGGCAAGACGTATTTGGTGCAGGCGGGTGTTTTTAAGGACATAGATGCCGTAATCAACTGGCACCCTGGAGACAATAACAACGCCAGCCCAAACTCATCATTGGCCTACCGAGTTACAAACTTTACTTTTGAAGGCCTTGCC
The DNA here is from genome assembly GCA_945885545.1 of Spirosoma fluviale. Taxonomy (GTDB): domain Bacteria; phylum Bacteroidota; class Bacteroidia; order Cytophagales; family Spirosomataceae; genus Leadbetterella; species Leadbetterella lacustris. Next base: position 7,508 of record CAMCYZ010000172.1, on the reverse strand, counting down.
GCTCATGCCTCGGCAGCACCAGAAAAAGGTCGTTCGGCCTTAGATGCCGTGGAGGCCATGAACTACATGGTAAACTTGATGAGAGAGCACATTTCACCCGAAACAAGGATTCATTATGTGATAAAGAACGGAGGCTTAACCTCCAACATCGTACCTGACTATGCCATGGTGGAATATACCGTTCGCCACCCATCAGCCAAAGGCATGGAAGAAGTTTGGAACAGAGTACATAAAGCCGCACAAGCAGCAGCATTGGGTACAGAAACCAAAATGAGTCACGAGATAATGGCGGGTTTGTATAATCTACTACCGAACGAAACATTGGCTAAAGCTATGCAAAAAAATCTTGAAATAGTGGGGGGTGTAAAGTTCACTTCAGAAGAGAAAAAATTTGCTGAAGATATCAGAAAGACCGTTTTTTCGACTTCTTTGGCTACCATTGAATCGGCCGACGAAATAAAACCTTATACTTCTGGTCTGGGCATACCAGCCTCAACAGACGTTGGCGATGTAAGTTGGGTTGTGCCCACCGCAGGGCTTTCCACGGCCACTTGGGTGCCGGGAGTGCCTGCTCATAGCTGGCAGGCTGTCGCTTGCAATGGCATGAGTATCGGCCACAAAGGCATGATAAACGCCGCTAAAACTATGGCTTTAACGGCAAAAGACCTCTTTTTGGATACGAGTTTGATAGAAAAATCTAAAGAAGAACTATATAAAATGCGTGGTGGTAAAGACTTTGATTACAAGTCACTCGCTGGCGACAGAAAGCCACCTATAGATTATAGAAAATAGCCTCATAATGCTCACGAATGCACAGCTTTGTTCGTGCATTCGTGGCAAAAATCACATGGCCATTATTCAACATTTATATTCAAGGTATCAGTTTGGGCGGGAGCTACATCTTTTTCCCAAGACCTTTGATAGGTAAATAGTATTTGTGTACTCCCTCTTTTTACTCCTTCTATTTTGTATTTAAACTTCGACGGTGTTCCTGCCATTCCATCTTTGTTTTCACTTACTATTTCCTCAGATATTTTTACAATTTCTGGATTTTCAGCTTTGTATTGCCATGTATAACCCGTCGTTGGATTTCCGTCCAATTCATGGGTAATGCTTTCTCCAACTTTAATGGTCGTGCCCATAAGTTTAGGTTTTTGTTGACAACTCCATGTTGTGCTGATGATGATGAGGGCGATTGTTAGGTTTTTTTTCATTTTTTTTCATTTAATCTGCAATGCATTGCGGCTTTACGATACATGAGTGACAATGCATTGCGTATTACTATGCTAAGCCGCAATGCATTACGGCTTTACTGCTCTCTAGTCCTGCACAGGCCTTGCACGCGTTGCTTTCTTTTCGGCGTTTATTCTCTTGGTTTTTAGTCTTTTTTCTATTTTTTCAAGTGTTGGTTTGGTGGGTTTTCGCTTCTTCTGAACAGTTAGAGCCGATGTCAATAATTCCTTGAATTTCTTTAATGCCAGTTCTTTGTTTTTCAGCTGAGATCGACTTTCCTGACAAACCACCAAAAGTTCGTTTTCTTGGTTAATCTGGTTTTTGAGTTTTTCTTTGATTTTTACTTTTTCAGTGTCGTCCAAAAGGACAGAGGCATTAAGATCAAATCTCAATTCTACCTTTGTTTCTACTTTATTTACATTTTGCCCTCCGGCTCCGCTACTTCGTGAAGTATTAAAAAATATTTCACTGCTGAAATCTATTTTTGCGATATTTTTCATTTTTAGAAATTACAAATCAGCCGCTGCTGTCTTATCAATCCACAACAAACCGTTGCTGTGTTTTCTCAAAACGGTAGCAGGAAGCTTTTCGTTTATTTCTTCCGAAACTAATTTTTTCACAATTTCGGCTTTTGACTCTCCATTGGCCATAATCATGGCTTCTTTTGCTTCTAGAAGGTGTTTTATGCCAACGGTTATTCCTCTTGTTAACGGTGTTGCTGAATTAAAATATTTTTGACCAACTGTAGCCGTTATTTCTTCCAAATCAGTCACCTGACAATAGGCATCAAACGACGAACCTGGCTCATTTAGCCCGAGGTGTCCATTTGTACCCAAACCAACAAGAATATAATCGAGTCCGCCTCGAGCAAAAATCAATTCGTCTATCCTTTTGCATTCTGATTCCAAATCGTCTGTCACAGAATCAAAAAAAGTATAATTTGATTCAGAAATATTTAGAGGTTTGAGGAGGTTTTGTTCTACTATATATCTGCAACTGCCTTCGCTTTCGCCAGAAATACCCACCCATTCGTCTAGACCTATGATAAAAGTCTGGGCAAAGTCTTCTGTTTTTGCCAATTCTGTTATTTTTTGATATGCCAAAATGGGTGTATTACCTGAGGTCAAAACTAAGGTTGCGGTTGGTTTCTTTCTTACAATTTCTATAATGTGATTTGCCACGGCATCAGAAAGGGACTTGTGGTTCTCGAATATCTCAGTTTTCATTTGTTTATTATTTACCGCTAAGGCATAAAGACGCTAAGAAATAATCATTTCTCTGTGTGTCTAAAGTCTTAGTCATGAATGTTTCATTTTAACTTAATTTCAGTCTTTATTTAATGTTTAGGCAATATTAGCTAAATAAAATCACTTTTTTATAAACGCTTTTACAATCGCTTTTGCAATTATCTCGTTGCCACGGTCAGAAGGATGGAGTCCGTCGTAGGTCATAGCCACCGCATCTGTAGGGTAAGGATATTCGTCTTTTTCGGGATTGAAAGAGATTTTTGTATAGGCTGGATATTTAAATTTCTTGTTCAAACCCGTTTCTGGGTCTTTAAGCAATTTATATTTCACAGCGTTTTTTAGAGAGAGTTTTTTGTTGTGGTACAAATCCACTACCTGCATATTTTCAGATTTCCCTATTTCTTTTATGGCTTCTACAAATTGTTCCAAAAACTGCCCATTTTTGTCTTTATATGACCCAAACGCATTGTTTTTCATGTTTGTCAAATATACAAAGTCGCCTCTTTGCATGGGCGTGATTAAGACAATTTTAGCGTTTTTATTAAGGCCTTTTAGTTTGTCAATAATTATTCTGAAAGCACCATTTACCGTTCCAAGTCCAGTGTTTTTCTCAAAGTCAGCCAAAGTTCCGAGTGGTTTTCCGCCCCACCAGTCATTTGTACCAAGAAAAACGGTGTAAATATCTGCTTTCTCGATTTTAAGGTTTTCTATTTTCTCGGCAATTCTTGTGGCCGTCCAGCCATTATGACCTTGGTTGACATAAGAAATATGAGGAAGCTTTTCGCATACTCTTGTCATGTAGCCTTTTTTCACCCGATTTCCCGTTTGTTCGGGATGGTCGTTTAAATAGGTAATGGAGTCGCCAATAGCTACCCATTTTACATTTTGAACAGATAAAGAACTTAGTCCAACAAAAAGGACTATACTAAAAAGCAGTTTTTTCATTATAATGGCTTGAATATATAAAACGCTGTGAAAGGTAATCTTTGGAGGGTAAATATGGCTAAAAGAAACTATTTTTGTAAATCATTTCGTTAAAAATAAATAATTCCTTCAAAATAGAGATTATGAGAGAATATTTCTTTTCTCAAAATCTTGTTTCATTAAAATAACATGAATCCGAACATACCAGAAACCAATCAAAAAAGAGTAGTAATAGTGGGAGCAGGCTTTGGTGGCCTCGTTTTTGCTCAAAAACTCGCTAAGCAGGATTTCCAAATCGTATTAATTGATAAAAACAATTATCACCAATTTCAGCCGCTCTTTTATCAGGTGGCTATGGCGGGTTTAGAGCCAAGTTCTATTTCGTTTCCGCTGCGAAAGATATTCCAACATACTCCCAATGTACACATCAGAATTACAAAAGTAAATGCTTTGGACACCTCAAAGCAATCGATAACCACAGATTTGGGCGAAATTTCTTACGATTATCTTGTTTTGGGCTTGGGCACAGACACCAATTTTTTTGGAAATCAAAACATGATGGACAAGGCGATTCCGATGAAGTCAGTTTCTGAAGCCATTTTTTTAAGAAACCGTGTTCTGCAAAACCTTGAAGATGCTTTAACGACAGAAGATCCGTTAGAAAGAGAAGGCCTAATGAATATGGTTGTGGTGGGCGGTGGACCCACAGGCGTGGAGGTTTCGGGTACATTGGCTGAAATGAAAAAAATCATTTTGCCGAAAGATTATCCCGAATTGGATTTTAAATTGATGAAAATATACCTTTTTGAGTCGTCGCCCGAAGTATTGGAAGTTATGTCAGACGAAGCATCGGCAAAGGGGAAAGAATATCTTGAGCAGTTGGGTGTAATCGTGAAAACGGGTATAAGAATAGTAGATTTTGACGGTGAATATGCCTACAGCAGTACGGACGAAAAAATAAGAACCAACAATGTGGTTTGGGCGGCTGGTGTTAAAGCCAATGCAATAACAGGTTTTTCGTCAGAAATTTTTGGCCGAGGCGGAAGAATTAAAGTAAACGAATTTAACCAAGTAGAAGGTTTTAAAAACATCTTCGCTTTGGGCGATTTGGCACTAATGACTACCGATGTTGATTTCCCGAACGGACACCCTCAAATGGCTCAACCGGCCATTCAGCAAGGCAAACTACTAGCTCAAAATTTCACGAAAATTATCAACAATCGAAGCCCCAAAGCATTTAAATACAAAGACTTAGGTTCCATGGCTACCATAGGGAGAAACCTTGCTGTAGTGGATTTGCCATTTTGGAAGTTCCAAGGCATATTTGCATGGTATGTATGGATGTTTGTGCACCTGATGTCTATTTTGGGCGTAAAAAACAAAATCCTCATTTTCATCAACTGGCTCTGGAATTATATTACGTATGATCAGTCTTTGAGATTGATTATCAAGCCGAAGATTAAGGAATAGGGGTTATTTTCATAAAAATTTTCATTAAACCAAAATAAATTATCCCTAATTTCAATGTACCATCCGTTTCAGCCAATAAAAACATAGTTTTGTGGTGTAATAAAAATACGATGGAAATAAAATTTGCAGAAACCGAACAAGACTTAAAGAAATGCTTAGAGGTCATTCAGGCATTGCGACCGCATTTGACTTTAGAGAGATTCTTGGATCTTATACCTGAAATGAAAAAGGAGAGTTATAGACTGATTTTCATTGAAGAAAACGGAAGGGCCGTTTCAGCCTGCGGGTTTAGGTATATGACCACGCTTTTTGAAGGGAGATTTATCTACATTGATGACCTCAGCACTTTGCCAGAGGGCAGGGGTAAGGGCCACGCTGGAGCATTGTTTGATTTTGTTGTAGAAATCGCCAAAAAAGAGGGACTATCAGCCGTTCATTTAGATTCGGGTCATCAACGATTTGATGCTCACAGATTGTATTTAAATAAAGGAATGAAGATTGTTTACCACCATTTTAGACTGCAACTATAATAGATAGTTTTCTATAAGAATGACCACGAAGTGGTCAAAGATGAATAACCCCGAATTTCATTCGGGGAAAATAGCAAGCTTAGTCACTTCGACCCTGAAAGGGTCGAACTAATTTACAGTTAAAAGAGGAGAAGCTAATCTGAATAAAACCACACTTTTGTCTTTCGAAATATCACAAGCATCGGCCCGTATGCGTACAGCCGTGCCCAATGACGACGGGTCAGACAAAAAACTTCCTATTTGGTCAGGAATTATCCCGATTCCGAACAATAGGTTAAATCCTATAGCGGATGAAAGCAGTGTGGATATTCCTTTGCCCGAGCATTTGAATTACAAGTCATAATCCTAAAAAACCAATAATCTTCAGAAAGCCAGACATCCAAAGCCATTTCTCGAAAGCAAATATTATATTTGTAAAAAAAACAAAAATCAACAAATGGACGCAAAGAAAATAACCCTCAGTGACTTTCACGAATCAATAGGTGGCAAAATGGTGCCTTTTGCAGGCTTTTATATGCCTGTTAGATATTCATCTGACAACGAAGAGCACCGTTGTGTGCGTGAAGGCGTGGGTGTGTTTGACGTGTCGCACATGGGGGAGTTTCATTTGAAAGGTGAAAAAGCTTTAGATTTGATTCAATATGTTACTTCAAACGATGCTTCTGTTTTGTTTGATGGAAAAATTCAATATGCTTATTTGCCAAATAAAGACGGCGGAGTTGTAGATGATCTTTTGGTTTATAAGATCCAAGACAACGAATACATGTTGGTGGTCAATGCGGGTAATATCGAAAAAGATTGGAACTGGATTTTGAGTCACAACACATTTGGCGTTGAAATGACTGACCTTTCTGATGCAACGAGCTTATTTGCCGTGCAAGGCCCCAAAGCTACAGAAACACTTCAAAAACTGACCAGCGTAGATCTTTCAACAATGGATTATTACACATTCGTTACGGGTGAATTTGCAGGGCACAAAAACATTACAATTTCGGCCACGGGTTATACAGGAGCGGGAGGATTTGAGCTTTATTTGCCTAACGAAATCGCCGAGGAAGTTTGGAAAAAAATTTTTGAAGCAGGAGCAGAGTTTGAAATCAAGCCTATTGGTTTGGGAGCCAGAGACACTTTGAGACTTGAAATGGGCTATTGTCTTTATGGAAACGATATCACAGACACAACTTCACCGCTTGAAGCAGGCTTGGGTTGGGTGACCAAATTTACCAAAAGTTTTATCAATAGCGAAAATCTTTTGGCTCAAAAGCAAGCTGGACTAAAACGTAAATTAGTCGGTTTGGAAATGGTTGACCGCGGAATACCCAGAAGCCACTACGAAATCTGCGATGCAGACGGAAATGTAATTGGGGAGATAAGCTCAGGCACGCAATCGCCAACCCTGAACAAAGGCATTGCCATGGGTTTTGTAAAAACAGAATTCAGCAAAGCAGGAACAGAAATTTTTGTTAAAATCAGAGAGAAATTGGTGAAAGCCCAAGTGGTAAAATTGCCTTTTGTGAAGCCTGGGGTATGATTTTATGTCTAAAACAAGTTTCCTTTTCAGATAGAAATCCGAATCAGAAATTATCATAAGTACTATTGTAGGATTTCAAAATAAACCTAGCGTCTTTGAGATCTAGCGGTAAACATAAAATTAAAAAAAACATTCATCACTAAGACTATAGACACTCATAGAAATGATTATTTCTTAGCGTCTTTGTGCCTTAGCGGTAAATAATAAAAATATGAAACTAAACAACAAAGTAGCCATTATCACTGGCGGAGCGAGAGGAATCGGTAAAGCTTCGGCCGAATTATTTGCTAAAGAAGGAGCAACGGTAATCATCTGGGATTTACTTGACGCTGGCCAAGAAACAGCTGATGAAATAGTAAAAGCAGGAGGAAACTGTCAGTTTATGAAAGTGGCAGTAACTGATCCCGTGGCTATCGAAATGGCTGTTTCGGAAATCATCAAACAACATCAGAAAATAGATATTTTGATAAACAATGCTGGTATCACCCGTGACAAAAGCATGCTCAAGATGACCCACGATGAGTGGCAATCGGTAATTGACGTGAATTTGACTGGCGTTTTTAATTGCACAAA
>CAMCYZ010000171.1 GCA_945885545.1 Spirosoma fluviale | reverse complement strand
GCTTTTAGGTATCCAGAAATTTCGTACCTTTGTTCCAGTGTTAAATGTGCCATACTGTATTTTTGGGGGTGAGAATTCCAAAGATACGATGATTTTTTGACATCGTGTTGGGGGTAGACTTTGGGCCCTAGGGCCCAAAGTCTACCCCCAATGCTTTTTAAAACAACCGCAAGCGGTTGCATTTGTTACTTGAATCCGGGGTTTCATTTAATTTATAATACGTTTTATTCCAGATTTTAGAGCACTCACATAGAAATTAAGCAAAAGCCCTCACTTGTAATTTCCCAACTTGAGCTAGGTTAAAACTTGGGCTGTATGAACTTCTGTAAACGCCTCGACCGTTTTAATTTCAATCACCACCTTATTATTTACCAATAAATCTAAACGATATCCATGGTCTAGTTTTACATCTTTATAAACGATGGGCATTGGCTTTTCTTTTACGACATGTAGACCTTGATTCTTAAGTTCATAATACAAGCACTCTTGATAAGCCGATTCCAAAAGTCCAGGACCGAGCTGCCTGTGGACCTCTATGGCACAGCCTATTATGATGTTGGATAGTTCGTTTTCTGTTTTTTCCATGATGGTGTTTTTCCTTATCGAAATTAGCAAAAAAAAGCTATTACACAAAGTTGCACAAAGATTTCACAAAGTTCCACTAAGAGATTTGTGTTAAAATAAAGATTTTTAAGTCTTTACATAACCAATGCCCCTTGCCTAAGTTTATGAAATTATAGCATCAAATGTATTCGCTTTATCAAAAAATACGGTTAAACTAAGTTTCGCTAATAGTCATAAAAACAAAGATTCTTCAAAACAAAATATCAACTGAGATGGACGATGTCTTTGTGGAACTTCGTGCATTTCTTTGTGAGCCTTTGTGGAACAACTTAACACAATCAATTAATTACCAACACATTAAAAACTAAACTCACAAAATCTCCTTTGGCACTACCCTCCTACTCATTACCTTGATGCGTTTGGAGAGGTTTACTTCTTTGTCTGGGTTGAATTTATCGGTGGTTCGCCATGAGTTTTCGGGGAGAAAGTCGGTTTCCATGTTTTCTGAAACTCCAGTTGCTAAGGTTTTAGAGTTTATTACCGCAAAACATTCTGTATTCAAATTCGCACTTCTGGGATCGAGGTTAAAGGTCCCGACTACCGCCAGCTGACCATCTACCACCATAGACTTGGCATGAAGGCCAAAAATCGGCGTGAAGTTCATTTTCTTTTGTAAAGCTCCAGTCATCATTTTGAAACGCTCTTTGGCATCGGGTTTGAATTCGTAGATTTCTACGCCTGTTTTCAAAAGCTTCGCTCTATCCCTTTGGTAGCCACTAAACGCCTCGGCATTGTCTGTAGAAGACATGCTATTGGTCAATATCCTTACTTTTACGCCTCGTTTTACTGCATCAGCAAATACCATTTTTCCAACTTCGGTCGTAATCAGATAGGGCGTTTGAATATCTACAGATTTCTTAGCATTGTTAATCAGCTTTATCAATTCCCTTGTGGTTTCGCCACCGCCCAAAAGTCCTTTTTGGTTTTTATTTTTCCCAGGAAAATCTGACACAAATCTGGCGTCGGTCGTCCAAACGAAGTTTTTTGAGCTGACTAATTTCTGAAATGTTTCAGAAAAATTATCCAACTCTTCTCGCACTTGTGGCCAGAAATTCTCTGGGTTGCAGGCGTATTCATGGAGTTTATCGTAGGCTTTTTTATCATAAACCGCCTTTTCCTCACTGATTTTTGACACTGGAACACTCAACTCGCTCTCCCAAAACAATTTAAAGGATTGCTGCATGGGATTAACCTCTTTACCCATCAACAAAATATCTCTGTCTCGGAAATTGTACTCGTGGTCGTAGTCAAAATACTCGTCTGCAATATTTCTACCTCCTGTTATGGCCACTTGCTCATCCACTAGGAAGGTTTTATTGTGCATTCTCAGGTTCGCCGACCTGAAATCTGTGGCAAATTTGCTTAGTTTATTGATGATGTTTTTGCCCAAATTTACCCCCGGATTATAAACTTTTATTTCAATATTGGGGTGGGCATCCAAGGTTAGAATATCCTCCAATTCGGCATCTACCATCATGTCATCAACCAAAAGTCTGACTTTTACGCCTCGGTCTGCCGCTCTTACCAGATAATCACAGGCTATGAGACCTACATTATCAGTAGAAAATATAAAATACTGAATATCAATACTCTTTTCCGCTTTTTCGGTAAACCATGCCCGAGTAATCAAAGAACCTCCACCGTCTTCTAGCACATAAGATGCCGTTTTGGAGTTTAGGCTGTCTATAAATGGACTTAAAATCTGTGTAAGACCACCAGATTCTTTCAGTTTTACTTTCGAACAGAAATCAGTTTCTTGCTCCTCTTTTTTGGAGGAACATGAAAGGAGGAAAATAAACAAAAAAATGCAAACTCTGTACATAATCATTTCTCAAAAGCGAGTAAGAAACCTATCAAAATTATAAAAAAAGTAATTTAACGACAAAATAAAAAATCCTTGTTAATCCATGCTGAAATCTGTGTTACACTACTCCGTCAAATCACTTCACCAAAAAAGCGGCGTTAGTCAGCAAAAGTTTTCCTCCGAATCAAAAACATCTGATTAATGGCGATTTTTTTTGATTTTTATCGAAAATCAGAACGGTTTTTTAGAACACAGATGACAGCAACGGCTGCCGCACAGATATTGAAATAGCTAGGATTAGTACTGATTTTTAATCATTGCGAAATAGACATTTAAACAAGTTTTCAAAAAATCTAAAATTATCATCAAAAGTTGACTCAGTTACCAAGCCCCCAGAATAAAAAAAGGTAATCACTAAAAACAAAAAAATCCGTGTCAATCCGTGCTGAAATCTTTGTCATCTGTCTTCTATATAATTACCTCACCAAAAACGCGGCATTGGCCATCAAAAGCTTTCCGCCGTACCAAAAACCTCTGAAAATTGGACTTTCTAGCAGGTGAATGATTTTTCCTTTTCCGTGGTCTTGAACTGCGAATACAGGTGCATCTTTCATCGACTTTTTGACGTTCTGACCAACAAAACCACTCACATGCTCTCCCAATTTGCCCACATTCCAACCATTTTTCAGGTATTCATTATCCAATGTATTTTTTATCATCACATTCGAAGTTTTATCGTATCCATAGGCCAGTGGGTGCGTATTGTCGAGGCTTACTTTGTAAATAGCTCCCGGAATTTGGTCTGAAATGGCATCTCTGTCTCTTGAGCCATAGCTTTTATTTATATCGTTTTTAGGGTCTGGTTTGCTTTTCGACTTCAATTCTATACCATCTTTGCCTGCCAGAAAATCGTTGGCGTTTTCTAACAATATCACCCTGCCGCCATCGCTTACCCAACGGAGCAATTCCTTGTAGTCACGCATGATGTTTGCATATTGGCCGTTCGGCATAATCAATACATCCAAAGTCCAGAGGTCGATTCTTCCAAAATACGAACCATCTATGAGCGTAATAGGGTAATCAAGCTGTTGGTCAAAGAAATGCCAAACATCTCCTGCCGCAGTTGGGGTAACGCCCGCTCCTACTACCAAGCCTATTCTTGGTGGATTGACCACATCAACCGAACTCGCCCCCATGTCTGGACCACTTTCTACCAAACCCGAGTACAACGGAAGTAAGTTAATATCAAAAGCTTTGGCTATTGCCGTCACTTTAGCTTCGAAATTTTCGCCTAGATTCTCGTTTCCTTTGCGGGTAATCAACAAAGTTCCAGCACCAAAGTCTTTTCCACCAGCTTTAAACGGTGCTTCTTGTAGTCTTACCTTGATATTTTCTTTGAAAACTTGGGCCAAAAATTTCGATTCCTCGAATGAATTGACTTCTGATGCAAATGCAAAAACTCTTTTGCCTTTAACTACTTTTACTTTACTGTCAAACTTTGGTTTGGTGGAATTTCCGCTCAGTTTTTGACTCGAAGCAAAAGCCTGCATATCATAGGCATAAGGCAAAGCCCAGGCCGTAATGTCGTAGGTATTGGAGTCTTCTAAGTAAGATTTTGGCTCGAAAAGTATTTTGGTCAGAACGCCCTTTGGCTGGTAAGAATTGACAATCATGTCGTTTTCTTCCACACTGAAGGTCTCTTCTTTTTGGTTTTGGTAGTTAAAACCTGCACCCGGAGATTTTTTGTTTGCAAACGAATACTCAATTTGCATTTTGTCCAACTGCTCAGCCAAGGCTTTTACCTTGGCTTCGTTGCCTTTAAACTTCATCACATACGATTTATACTTGCCAAAACCTTTATTTTTGGCCTCATTAAAAAACTTATTGAATTCTTCGATAGTCTTATCTGACTTATCAGACAAAGCCTCCAAAGTACCTAAACTCGTAGAAAACGAATGTAAAATCCTGTCTTTCAATGTCAAGGTGTCGCCATCGTTTCTTTTATAAGCTAATCCAGCCGGGCCTCCGCCTCCCTGCTCGAAGGTCATGCCGATGGCCCCATTATAGGATGGGTAGGTGTCGCCATAGCTCGGATAAAACAAGTCATAGTTTTCTTTGGTGAAATACAACCAGCCTTTCTCATCGAAGGTTTTTTTGTTGTATTGTCCCAAAAGTTCCTGAAATTCTCTTTGGAAACCTGTTAAGTCTTCATGAAAAGGCTTGGCCGAAGGTGGAAAATAATAGGTAGAATTGGGTCCCATTTCGTGGAAATCGGCGTGTAGATGCGGCATCCACGAATTGTAGAATTTTATGCGTTGTTGGGTTTCTTTTTGAGTTTGCCAAGCCACATCGCGGTTCATGTCAAACAAATAGTGGTTAAATCTACCACCCGGCCAAGGCTCGTGGTGCTCTACTGAAGCTGCGTGCAAGTCCGGCTTTTTGCCCAAATAGCGGTTATACCACTGACTATAACGATCAAATCCGTCGGGATTTACACAAGGATCTATCAATATCAAGGTATTTTTCAATACTTTTTTTGCCAAATCCGAGCTAGCGTTGGCCATTTCGTAAATCACCTTTACGGAAGTTTCGGCGTTTACCGATTCGTTGCCATGTACGTTATATGACAAATAGGCTATTGTCGGAATATTCTTGCTGCCCGTCCCCGGCAAAAGTCCGATGTTTTGTAAGTTGGTTTTTCTTATCTGCTCGATATTTTGAATATTTTCTTTAGAGCCGATGGCCACAATCATTTGCGGACGGCCTTCGGTGGTGAATCCCAAAGGAAAAATCTTCACATTTTCCTGTCTATTGGCGGCCACATATTCGGCATAGCCAATCAATTGGTGGTGAAAATGAAATTTGGAGCCGGTGGCATTTCCAAAGTATTCTTCGGGCGATTTGAGAGTTTGGGCTATTAAAGCATGCGAAACAAAAAACAGAAAAAGTGCTAGTTTGTTGATATTGAGCATTCGAGATAAATGGTTAGGACTCAAAAATAATCATAAAGGCTTGTTAAGCAAAAAAAACCGCTCAAAACCTCAAAATAAAGCGATTTGGAGAGTAAAAGCCCCAAAGTGTCTTATAATTTACCTTTTTTTATATTTCATTGAATTATTGAAAGAATTTCAACAAAATTGAAAATATTTAAAATCAAGACTTGCGAAATTAAAATAAAGCTTATACTTTTGCACCACGATAACGGAAACGGTATCGGTCATTTAGAAAAAATGATGTTTTTTAAACGCCAATTTCGATAAATGGGACCAGTCGGCCCTATCGTCTAGCGGTTAGGACACGTCCCTTTCACGGATGAAACCGGGGTTCGATTCCCCGTAGGGTCACAGAGTTGTGAAGTGAAAATCAAGAAGCCTCAAATGTAAATTTGGGGCTTTTTTTTGTGTCAAAATTTCTGAGATCCAGTTTTTCAGGTCGCAACATTGTTAGGTCAAGCGTAGTCGAGACCCCGATCCGATAATAGCTTTAGAGTTTAGGTAAATTTACAGACTTGGATGAAACAGAAAATCACCAAGAACGCCGCATCTCGACTACGCTCGATGTGACATTGGGGTGTCGATGTGACATTGGGGTTTCAAAGAGAATAAATACCTTGTCAGGTCGAGCGTAGTCGAGACCCCGCTCCGATAATAGCTTTAGAGTTTGGGTAAATATACAGACTTGGATGAAACAGAAAATCACCAAGCATACAGCATCTCGACTACGCTCGATGTGACATTGGGGTGTCGATGTGACATCTGGGTGTCGATGTGACATCTGGATGTCGATGTGACATCTGGGTGTCGATGTGACATTGAGGTGTCGATGTGACATCTGGGTGTCAAAGAGAATAAATACCTTATCAGGTCCAGCGTAGTCGAGACCCGCTCCGATAATAGCTTTAGAATTTAGATGAAGTTACAGACTTGGATGAAACAGAAAATCACCAAGAACACCGCATCTCGACTACGCTCGATGTGACATTGGGGTGTCGATGTGACATTGGGGTGTCGATGTGACATTGGGGTGTCGATGTGACATTGGGGTTTCAACAAGAACAAATACCTCGTCAGGTCGAGCGTAGTCGAGACCCCGCTCCGATAATAGCTTTAGAGTTTAGGTAAATTTACAGACTTGGATGAAACAGAAAATCACCAAGAACACCGCATCTCGACTACGCTCGATGTGACATCTGGGTGTCGATGTGACATTGGGGTGTCGATGTGACATTGGGGTGTCGATGTGACATCGGGGTTTCAAAGAGAATCAATACATTGTCAGGTCGAGCGTAGTCGAGACCCCGCTCCGATAATAGCTTTAGAATTTAGATGAAGTTACAGACTTGGATGAAACAGAAAGTCCCCAAGCACACCGCATCTCGACTACGCTCGATGTGACATTGGGGTATCGATGTGACATTGGGGTGTCGATGTGACATTGGGGTGTCGATGTGACATCTGGGTGTCAAAGAGAATCAATACATTGTCAGGTCGAGCGTAGTCGAGACTACATATTCTGATGAAATAGTTTATAGAAACTGGAATTTATATCCTAGGTTTTGGCCACTATTTTTATGAAGTCACAGTGATGAAATATACAATTAAAACCAAAAAAGCACTCAGCTCATCACCTTTAAATTTTCAAAATTACACCAAAATCTATTTTAACTGAAATCAATTATACGATAGAGATTTACTTTTGCATAGTTCCAAAATTACAATCTTTAAAAACAAAAAACACCCATTCCGGAAACCAGAATGGATGTAACGTTACTAAATCCACACAACTTTTATCTTTAAACCCAAAAATGGGATATATTTTATCAATATTTGACTTTTGAACTAAACTACAAGAGGTTTAATCCCTAACTCTGTTTTTATATACCTAGAAACCCTGAGGGATGTTTAAATCCATACTTAAACGAAACCTCCGAGACCGAAAGTTCTGTAAAATGCAATGTGTTACAAGATTTTATAAGTTTGATATTCAAAAAATACTTATGAGGCGAACAATAATAAACCTCATAAAAAACTAATTTAAACTCTACAACACTCATATCTAATCTAACCGCCATTTTTACAATGGTTGGCGTAAGCAAATATAAAAAAGAAAAATCTATTCCCACAATTTACGAGGCTCGTGAACTGTACTCTGACTTATATTACTACTGATTTCGGCCGCTGCTTTTTGAATATTTCTCAAGACAAACAATATAAAACGATGAACCAAGCCAAATTGATGAACTGTTTGTATCTCGACTTGCATCTAAGGCCGAATAAAAATCATATTCAATTTAGAGTAACCTAACAAAAACAGCATTCTCCATCAGGTTCTACTCAATTATCTTACCTTATTTAAATTATTTAATGGTTTATTCAATACAATCGAAATCATTCCAAAACTTATAAATACATAGTAACATTACTTATTTACATAGTGAGTTGAAACTATCTTCCAAGACCTAAAATGCTGACAAATCTTTTTTTGATTATCTTGACTTAGTTTCTTAAGTGTTTTAACGACCACTATATTTTCATTCGAAACAAAATATACCAATCAAAACGTCTCGACAAATTCGAAAAAAAAAGTACTAGGTCTTATTTTTATTTCAAACACAATTAATACGATTATGAATATTTGTGCTTTCAGTAAAAAAAATGAACCAACTCCCAAAACTACGGACAGACATCCAAATTGAATAATAAACAAAGAGCATCAAGTACATAAGTGGTCAAAAAATGGGGATGTTTCTATTTTAAAATCCCGGATTCAAGTAACAAATGCAACCGCTTGCGGTTGTTTTAAAAAGCATTGGGGGTAGACTTTGGGCCCTAGGGCCCAAAGTCTACCCCCAACACGATGTCAAAAAATCATCGTATCTTTGGAATTCTCACCCCCAAAAATACAGTA
>CAMCYZ010000170.1 GCA_945885545.1 Spirosoma fluviale | reverse complement strand
ACCTTGTCGCACCTTGGGCCTGTTGACACCACCACAGGCAAAATAATTCCTAAGGCCTCGATAGACCCCAAGAAATATTTTGGAGAGGGCATAGCCAAGTTGGATGGTAAAATATTCCAACTCACCTACAAAGCACAGAAATGCTTTGTTTATGATGCTAAAACATATAAACTCATAGCAGAATACCCGTATGCCAACGCAGAAGGTTGGGGAATGACACACGACAGTACCCACCTAATCATGAGCGATGGCACGAGTAAACTAACATTTTTTAGTCCAAAAGATTTTTCGAAAGTGAAAGAATTGAATGTTAGAGAAAATGGATACGCTGTGGACAAGATTAACGAACTAGAATATGTAGCTGGTTTTGTTTATGCCAATATCTGGACGACTAACCAAATAGTGAAGATTGATTTAAACACCGGAAATGTGGTAGCAAAAGTTGATTTAGGACCACTTTATGTAGAGGCTCAGAAACAAAACCCCGGTTTAATGGAAATGAACGGAATTGCTTATGATTCCAAAAAGGGAGAATTTTTGGTTACCGGAAAACTTTGGCCGAGAATATATAGAATTAAGTTTTTGTAGGTAATATTCTAGATAAACAGGCATTTTTATATTGAATTCAAACTTATTTTATCACCAAACCTAAACCTAATATGAAAAGAATACTATTTCTCATTTTGGCTGCCTCTAGCACTTTTGCTGTGGCCCAGACCAAAAAACAAGTAATGGATGACATCCAAAAAAGGCAGCCAGAATACAGCTCCATGGCCATGGATATCTGGAATTTTGCGGAAGTCGGCTACCAAGAATATAAGAGCTCTGAGCTTTTACAAAATACGTTAAAGAAAGAAGGTTTTACCGTAAAGGCTGGCGTTGCTGAAATTCCAACTGCATTTCTGGCCACCTTTGGCTCTGGCAAACCCGTTATCGGCATTCTTGGCGAATTTGATGCATTGCCAGGTCTTTCGCAGTCGGCTAATCCAGAGAAACAATCGCTCAATGGCGTGGCTGGACATGCTTGTGGACACCATTTGTTTGGCGTAGGTTCTACGGCAGCGGCCATAGCAGTAAAGGACTGGATGAAAAAAACGGGGCAAAAAGGTACTGTAAAATTCTACGGAACCCCTGCTGAAGAGGGCGGCTCTGGCAAGGTATACATGGTACGTGAAGGATTGTTTAAAGACGTAGACGTGGTGCTACACTGGCACCCAAGTTCTGACAACTCCGCCAATGCCTCAAGTTCTTTGGCCAACAAGTCAGGTAAGTTTAGATTTTATGGTCGCTCGGCTCACGCAGCCGCTTCGCCAGAAAGCGGTCGCTCAGCCTTGGATGGCGTGGAGGCCATGACGCACATGATCAACATGATGCGTGAGCACGTGCAAGAAGACTCGAGGATACATTATGTGATAACCCAAGGTGGAAAAGCTCCAAACGTAGTTCCTGACTTTGCGGAGTTATATGTATATGCCCGCCACCCCAACCGCACCAATGTAAAAGACATGTGGGAATGGATGGAAAACATTGCTAAAGGTGCTGCTCAAGGTACTGGTACGAGGGTAGAAGTAGAAGTTTTAGGTGGAGTTTACGAGTTGTTGCCCAACGAAACTTTGGCTCAAGTGATGCACAAAAACATGAGTACCGTAGGCGGTTACGTAATGACGCCAGACGAACTGGCCTTTGCGAACAAAATACTTCCAACGCCTGGAATGTTCAAAAGTTCCTTGGACGCAACTACTAAAATTCAAGAATTGAAACTTGAAAACACAGCTAACGGTGGCTCCACTGACGTAGGCGATGTAAGTTGGGCTGTACCTACAGTAGGTTGTCGCACTGCTACTTGGGTGCCAGGCACTCCAGCACATAGCTGGCAGGCGGTAGCTGCAGGTGGTACCAGCATAGGGGTAAAAGGCATGATGATAGCAGCCAAAACCTTGGCGATGAGTGCCATAGATTTGTTTGAAAACCCAGACCTTATACAAAAGGCAACAGCGGAATTTAAAACCAAAACAGGCGGCGAATTCAAATATGAATCGCTTTTGGGTACCCGCAAACCTGCTTTGAATTACAGAAACTGATAATGATAGAATCTGATTTTTGAAAAGGCGGCACATTTTGTCGCCTTTTTTATTGTCTCAATTTTATGTCCTTGCTATACCCTTCAACCTAAGTTTTTTTTGTAAAAAATAAATTTCACACGGATAAACAAAGATTAGACACGGATATTTTTGATAATGAAATTTGAAATCTGTTTTTAATCCGTGTCAAATCAGTTCAATCCGTGTTCTATTATTCTTAACTTGACGGCTATGGTGTTCTCACAAACTTCACGACCAATTCCCACCAATTCTCCCCAAAAACACGTATTTTTGTCCTTCAAATTCAATATTTCGCTTTGGAACCAAACTACGACTATCACAAACCTGTAATGCTAAAAGAGTGCCTAGACGGCCTCAATATAAAGCCTGATGGCATTTATGTAGATGTTACTTTTGGTGGTGGTGGCCACAGCAGAGCTATTCTCGAAAAACTCACTACTGGTCATCTGTACAGTTTTGACCAAGACGAAGACGCCAAACAAGAAGCCGCAAAAATAGAATCCGAAAACTTCACATTTATTTCCGCAAATTTCCGGTTCATAAAAAAATACCTCAGAGTTTATGGTGTTAAGCAGGTGGATGGCATTTTGGCAGATTTGGGAATATCTTCTCACCAGATAGATACCGCCGGGCGTGGATTCTCTACCCGATTTGATGCGGAATTGGATATGCGGATGGACGTTCAGCAGCCACAATCTGCCAAAACCGTTGTGAACGAATACAGTTTTGAGGATTTGCACAAGATTTTTGGCATTTACGGCGAGTTAAAAAATGCCCGCACTGTCGCTCAAGCGGTGGTTTCAGGAAGAGGAGCGGGACCAATAGAAACCATTAGAGAGTTAAAGGCCGCCCTTCAAAGTTATGCTCCGCGGGGTAAAGAAAACAAGTTTTTTGCTCAGGTTTTTCAGGCTTTGCGTATCGAAGTTAATGAAGAATTGAAGGTTTTGGAGGAATTTTTAGTGCAAGTTCCTGAGCTGCTAGCTCCTGAAGGTAGATTAGTTGTTATGGCTTACCATTCTTTAGAAGACCGTCCCGTAAAGAACTTTATCCGCAGCGGAAAGTTCTTTGGAGAAGTAGAAAAAGACCTCTTTGGCAATGAAATTAAACCTTTGTATTCTATCACCAGAAAACCTGTTGAAGCAAATGAAACAGAGCTTTTGGAAAACCCTCGAGCCAGAAGTGCGAAGCTCAGAATAGCTGCGAAGTTAGCGTAAATCATTCCGTTTTTGGATTAAGATTAAATTTTTTAAATCACAGGAATAAATTTTAAAGAAAAAAATCTTTAATTTTGAAAAGTGCTTCCCATAAAAATTTAAATTAATGTCGCAGAACCGTCCCAGAAGGAGAGTAGAGCCCCAGAGTTCTAAGTCCTTTAGCCTCAACCTCATAGATCCCATTGCCAAGTGGGTCAACCGCAAACTCGAAATAGATGAGCGTCTTTCACCCGGAACACTTAGGAAAGTACTTTGGATAGGCTTTTTGGTTACGGTGTACATATTTTTTCAACATAATTTCGATGGCCTAATCAGGCGACTTGATAGAGCCGAAAAAGAACTCAATGAGCAACGTGCTTCTTTTATCTCGCACAAGTCAAGGTATCTCTATGCCAGTAAACAGTCTGAAGTTGAGAAAAAACTTGAGGAACGAGGCTTTGAGAAAAAGGCTCAGCCCCCAGTGAAAATAGCTTTCCAAAAACCATAAAACTTTCCCTATAATGTCTGGAAAAAGTTCAATAAAGGAACAAATAAAGCATCGATCACGGTGGACTATTTTGGCTTTGGCTTTGGTAGGAGTAGCTATTTTTATAAAAATCATCTTTCTACAGACAATTCAAAAGAAGGAGCTCATGTCAAAAGTTGTGGATTTTCAGATGAAAGAACGCATCATAGACGCTACCCGTGGGAATATTTATGCTTCAGATGGTCAAAGTCTTTTGGCCACCTCTATACCAAAATACCAAGTGGTTATTGATCCTTATCAGTCCAAAAAAGAACTCTTCGAAAGTAGTATAGACTCGCTTTCTATTCTTTTGTCGGCTTATTTTCAAGACTACAGTTATTTCGAATACAAGGAAAAAATTTCAAAGGCCCGTAAAGCTAAAACTCGTTACATGCTCTTTGGTGGTAGCAGGAAATTGGATCATGTGGAGAAAGAAAAAATTCATAAATTTCCACTTTTTAGAGAAGGACCAAATAAGGGTGGTGGAAGATTTGAAGTAGAGGAATACAGATTTTTACCTTTCGATAATTTGGCCATGCGTACCATTGGTAAGCTCGATAGGAAAACAAAGAAAATAGGAGATTTTGGTATTGAAGCTAGTTTTGAAAATTATTTGAGAGGAAAAGACGGCAAGGGTTTTTATGAAAGATTGGCAGGGGGCTATCAAAAGCCAGTTAACCTAGAGTCAGATATTAACTCTGAACCAGGTTGGGATGTTGTGACTACTCTTGATGTCAATTTTCAGGATATTATAGAAAGTTCTTTACGCAATCAGGTGTTTAAAACCCAAGCTAAATATGGTACTGTTGTCGTAATGGAAATAGCTACGGGTGAGGTAAAGGCTATAGCCAATTTGACCAGAACCACGGATGCTGACGGTGTTATTAGCTATATTGAAGATCAAAATTATGCGGTTAAGGAAGGTACAGACCCAGGTTCAACGTTTAAGTTGCCGACCATGGTTGCCTTGCTGGAAAAAGCCAACCTGCAGCCAACCGAACACGGCGTTAACTGTTCAGGCGAAATAAGTCATAACGGTCTCTCTTTTACCTGTTCGCACAAACACGGCGTCTTGACAGTTCAAGAGATTTTTGAACAATCTTGCAACATCGGAATTTACAGTTTGATGAAAAAACACTTCGGATTTTCTACAGCCGAAGACTATTTTGCATATTTGAGACAATTTCGGCTTGACAAGCCATCGGGATTTCAACTTAAAGGAGAACCATATCCCGTACTAAAAAACTCTAAAAGTTCTACTTTTTCTGGTACTACAGTGCCTTGGATGTCAATAGGTTACGAGTCAAGAATTACGCCAATTCAGATGCTGACTTTCTATAATGCCATTGCCAATGAAGGGCGGTGGATACAACCTATCATAGTTAAAGAAATCAGACGTGGAGCTAAGGTAGAAGAAGTGTTTACGGCTAATCGCATCTCTAAACCGATTTGTTCGTCCAGCACACTGAAAAAAATCAGGCAAATGATGGAAGGCGTAGTGACTAATGGTACTGCTAAAAACGTAAACGGTGGCACCTGTCAGATTGCCGGTAAAACTGGTACATCACAGAAACGTGTAGGAGGAAATTATAAGCAAGGGCTTTACTATACTTCTTTTATTGGTTATTTCCCTGCCCAAAAACCAAAGTACAGTTGTGTAGTGGTAATTGACGAACCTATAGGTTCTAATATTTATGCGTCAGACGTTTGTGCACCGGTTTTCAAAACTATAGCCGATAAGATATTTGCTTATGATATTTCTATGCATCCCCGCTTAGTATTGAAGAGTAACGTTCAGAAATTGGCAGACAAACAAAATCCTGGTAAAATCTCAGACCATAAAAGCATCGCTCAAAGACTAGGTATTCAAAACCAACCTAGTGGAGATGGTTTCACCCAACCTAGAGTAGTGAAAAACGACTCGGTGGTATGGGAGACCAAAAAAATGGATAAGAGTCTTGAGTCTATCAAAGGCTTATCACTCAAAGATGCCCTTCCACTACTCGAAAACAAAGGTTTCAGAGTGAGATATTCTGGGTTTGGACGGGTAAAGACCTATACTATAATCGGTAAAAATATAGTAGCTTTGGTGCTACAATAAACTATTATTTCGATGATTTACTCGAAGTTATTTGATGCTTACGATAATTATAAAGAATTAGCATTAACCAAAAGGCGATTTAAGCATAGTGATATTTTGCCTCTGATTCGTCAGTTTTCATTTGAGAAATCGATTATTGGTGAGTCTTTTGAAGGTCGTGAGATATTCAAAATCAAACTTGGTCAAGGAAAAAGAAGAATTTTGCTCTGGTCGCAAATGCATGGTAACGAGGCTACGGCTACCATGGCTATTTTTGATATTTTAAATTTTTTAACTTCGCAAGAAGATTATTTTCAGGATTTTAGAAAGGAAATTTTGGAAAATATGGAGCTTCATTTCGTGCCAATGCTCAATCCCGATGGAGCGGAGCGGTTTGTTCGACGTACAGCTCAGGGAATAGATATGAATCGAGATGCCTTAGCATTGCAATGTCCTGAAAGTAAATTGCTTAAGGGCTTAGTGGTAGATTTACAGCCCGAGTTTTCTTTTAATCTTCACGATCAAAATATTCGATATTCCGCTGGTAATTCTTCCGAACAAGCTACTATTTCTTTTTTGGCTACAGCTTACAACCAAGAAACAGAATGGAACGAGGTGCGTACGAAGTCGCGGCAGGTAATAAGTGCGATGAATGAAACCCTCAAGGAATTTATTCCTAAAAATATTGGTCGTTTTTCTGACGAATTTGAGCCAAGAGCTTTTGGAGATAATATACAAAAATGGGGTAGCAGTCTTATTCTGATAGAATCTGGAGGTTACAAAGACGATACCGAGAAGCAGTTTATAAGAAAACTCAATTTTGTGACAATTTTGAGTGCTTTTGAAGCTATTTTGAATAATTCTTACCACAATTTTACCTTGGAAGATTACCTACAAATACATCAGAATCAGAAGTGTTTGTTTGATTTGAAAATCGTAAATGCCAAAATAAAATCTGGTGAAACTACTTTTGAGGTAGATTTGGGAATTAATTTAGAGGAAAATAACAATTCGTCGGCAAGCGATTTTAGTTATAAAAGCGTTATTGAAGATATGGGCGATTTGTCTGTTTTCTGGGGTATACAAACCTTAGACGCAAAAGGGGGATTATTGAGGCCGCTTTCAGACTTTCCTCTTATTGCCGCAAAATATAATTTTCCGAAGCAAAATCTAGTTTTGGAAGGTGAAGAGGCTCATTTTGTTATTGACCACGGAGATCATCAAACCGTAATATTAAACGGCAAAGTGGTTGAGTAATTTTTTAAAATATTGAATATAAAAAAGTTAACATTTCTTTCTTTCTTGACTCTTCTTTCATTTGTCGCATCATCGCAAGAGCGTTCGGTGTATGGAAAGGTCATTGACTCAAGTACCAAAAAAGGAATTTCTGCACTGAATATTCTAAACAAACGCTCCAATCAGGTCGTGGCCACCAACGAAACTGGTGATTTTTATATTCGTGCAATGGTTGGTGATTCTGTACTTATCACTAGTTTTGGGTACAATCGTCGTGGAATCCTTTGGGATGGAAAAGATAGAAATCCTGTCTTTGAGGTAAAACTTCAGCCGTTTATGTTACAGGAGTTAGTGGTGAAAGACCGTAAACTTAGTGAACTGCACAAGGAAATAAAAGACTTTTTGGCTAATCCAAACGATTCCAAGGCCATCCGAAATGAAATTTTAAAAAGTATGCTTAACACCAATACCAGCCAACCTGGCATTGGTATTTCTATAGACGCTCTTTATGAAATGTTTAGTAAGGAAGGTAAAACGAACCGTAAATTAGCCGATATGCAGTTTCAGGATGCCAAGAGTTTTTATGCAGACCTCAAATACAATAAGCAAGTAGTGGCTCAGGTTACGCATTTGCAGGATGAAGACTTGGACGATTTCATGGTTTTCTGTAGGCCCACTCAAGATTTTATCCTCAATGCCACCGATTACGAACTTACTTTCAAAATCTTAAAATGTTTGGGCGATTTTCGGAATACTAGAATTATTAGGCGGTTAAGGTAGCCTTTTTTTAGAATTTTTTGCTAGATTTGGGATTCAAACAACATAAAATATGAAATTAAATTTTTTTACTTTGGCATTATTCTTTTCTGCCACATTTAGTTCCTTTTCACAAAGCTTTATGGAAGGTTTTGACAGATTCTCTTCCAAGAAAATTACCTATTTGACTTTGTCAGATGGTTCAAAAGTAGAGGGTGTTATCGAAGACTTGGATAGAAAGAGAGGAAATATCTCTGAAATTTCTTTAAAAGTGGACGGGAAGAAAAAAACCTATAAGCCTGACCAAATCAAAGAAATGTATTTGCCTGCCTCAGGTTTAGACAAGCTTAGCAAGCAAATAGAAGTGGCTACTAACTTTTCAAAAGATCTCAACAGCGACAGAATTACTGATGGATATGGCTTTTTTGAATATACACAAGTAGAAATCAAAGGCAAAGTACAGTCAC
>CAMCYZ010000169.1 GCA_945885545.1 Spirosoma fluviale | reverse complement strand
TTCATTGAAGGTTATTTTGCAAATAAATGATTGGGTGTTTTCATCAAAAGCTGGGTAAATTTCGGCTACTGTACCTCGATAAGTTTTATCTTTATTGGTATTTAGCCGCACCAGTGCTTCTTGACCTACTTTGATTCTGTTGATATTACTTTCGTCAATATTTACTTTAGCATATATTTCTGATGGCTCACCAATCAATGCGATGGCTTCGCCACGGGTAACATAATCACCTATTTGCTTGTATTTTTTATAAATTTTGCCGCTTTTTTGAGCTTTGATTTGATTTTTACCCAAAACAATTGTGTTTACTTCTTTTACAGCCTTATTACTTATCACTTGCTGTTCGGCTTGTTGTTTTAATTGTTTGTAATTTTCGAGCGAACTTTCATAATTTGTCTTTGATGTTTTATACTGTAATTCGCTGTTTTCAAGGTCAATTTTAGCTATACTGTTGTCTTCCCAAAGTTTTTTATAGCGTTGAAGTTGCACAAAATCTTGTTCCATTTTTTGCTTATTGAGATTAATTGCATTTTGAGCTTGCAACAAAGCAGGAGCATTGCTTTGAGTATTGCTTTGAGCAATGTCAAATAGGTCTTTAGCACTTTCTTGGTTGAAACCGCTTTCCTTGTTGTCGACTACTGCCAGTACTTGCCCGCTATTCACGATATTACCTTCTTCAAAATTAACGGCGGATAAGTACCCATCGGTTTGTGCTTTGAGAGTATAGGTGTTTTTGGCTTCCAAAATGCCAGAGGCAAAAACCGTTTCGATTACATCTTTTCTGATTGGCGTTGTTTCTTGTGTTTTCTTGCCGCATGCGGTCAATAAACAAGCGGTTGCTATGCTAAGAATTAATTTATTTTTCATTTGATTTTATTATTTATGTCAATTTTTGATTGAGCCAACAAAATGCTCACTTTTGAAGTAATTAGGTTATAATTGGCGTTTAGCATGGCATTAAAACTGTTCAAAGTTCGGTCAATGCCGATTAGGCCTTCTGCATATAAATTCTTGTTTTTTTCGTAGGTATCTCGCTGTATTTCAAGGATTTCGGCATTGCTTTGTTGCTGTGAAATAGCCTTTTCGTAATCATTACTCAGTTGTTTTGAATTTAAATCGACTTTGATTTGTGCTTGCTGGGTGTTTTTTTTGGCCAATTCATAATCAAAATATGCTTTTGTTTTATTACTAATCATATTGGCATTGGGCAGAGTAAAGTTGAGCTTAAGGCCTACGTAATTACTTGTTATCCAATTTCCTTGAAAAAAACTAAAGTCATTATTAAATTGGTTGAAAGAGTTGCTCGCCACAAAAGAAAGCGTGGGTGTCATAGTTTTTTTCGTTTTCTCGATATTTTCCAACGCATACTTTTCTTTTAGCATATTGCTTCTAACCAATAAATCATTGAATTGTACCAAAGGCTTTACGAGAGGAATATTAGTAACAACTTTTTCGATAATCTCAATATTTTCGGATTCAGGAATATCGGCCAATATTTTCAGTGAGATATAATTCTGCTTAATCAGATATTCAATTTGTTTGATGTTTTCTTTGATTGTGAGCTGGTTTACTCTGCTGTCGTTTACATCTTGCTGCTTTACAATTCCTTGATTATACTTGTTTTGAGCTACTTGCATTAAGGTATCGGCTACCAATAAATTTTGTTTAGTACTTTCCAATTGGGCGTTTAGTTGAACAATATTATAATAAGCAGAAGCAATG
This sequence comes from Spirosoma fluviale, assembly GCA_945885545.1. GTDB lineage: Bacteria > Bacteroidota > Bacteroidia > Cytophagales > Spirosomataceae > Leadbetterella > Leadbetterella lacustris. The sequence goes on along the minus strand of CAMCYZ010000169.1, from coordinate 6,656 downwards.
TTTTCTTGGAGGTTTTTGGTATTGAGACTGTTGTCAGCTTCGGAAATTTGGATGTTGATGTCAGCCAATTTATAATTTTGCCAAGCTTCCATGTTTAACAACTTAATATCCAAGTTTTGGCTTGATGCTGTGTTGTATTGTACACCAGTTTGTACTTCACGAAATTCACCTTTTTGTCCACCGAAAATTTCGGCAGGAAAAAGATTGACTGGCAAACGTGTATTGTTGGTAAAGTTACCATTGATGTTTGCCATTGGGTCGGCAATTGCCAATTTGGCTGCCAATTTTGCCTTTTTTGCCTGTAATAAACGTATGTCGTTCGATTGGATGGCAATACTTTTGGAGTTAGCATAAGCTAAAATAGCATCTAAGTTTTCAAAACTTCTCTGAGCCATCAAAGCCGTTAACTGACTTACTATCAATATAATTATTAAAAATATTTTTTTCATTTTATATTAAGCATCTAAATATTTGATTCAAAATTCCTTTAAAAAAATTGGCTTTGGAATATAGGATTACCTGAAATGGACAAAATGCGTTTGAAGTGGACAAAAACTACAATTTGTAAAATTTAAAGCCACATCGTTTGAATTGTTGTGGCTTTTTGAAGTAAAACTTGAAATACTATTTCACGACGGCACTCACTTTCTGCACCGTAAATGCAGAAAAATACCCCAATGCCCCACCCGAAATATTTGAAACTGGATTGCTTGGCGTAGTGCCTCCTCCTGGCCCATTACCTTGAATGGAATTGAGTGAAAAGAAATAATCATAAACGGGAACATCAATACATCGCATTTCTACTGTTACTTCATCACCTAATTTAATATCAAAATTTTGGCTAAAAATGAATCTTGAATTGGGTTGTCCGTTTCCGATATTATCATTGGCTATTATAATTGACTTATCCAATTCTCCATTGCGTGTTTGAATGAAACGATAACTATTACCTAACTGTGGTGGGTCAATAAACTGCGGAAAAACGATATAATTGTCTGATGAAAATGCCCCTGGAGGAGCAAAACTACTCAATGAAATTTTCAGACCTGTTAGTTTCACGGCTTTGGGCATGGTGCTTTTTGCCGTAAAAGTATTACCATCGGCTTTTACGCTTAGCGTATAAGTTTTTCCTTCGCCGCCTTTCAATTTTTGGGTTTTATAAATCCCTGTTGATGTTTCGATGAGTTGCTCGGTCGTTCCTATTTCATCCGTAATAGTCACAATTGCTCCTTTTACAATAGGAAAATTATTCAAGTCACTAAAATTTACCGTTTTGGTGATTTTTACTGTTGCCAGCTCATTTTGAGGCATTTCTCCTTCAATTACGTATTTAGAATTTGAAGAATTAAGGTCTAATTCGATTTCTTTTTCGCAAGAAGACAGGGTTATCACGGAGATAACCATCGTTATTATTTTTTTCATTTTTGTTTATTTTATTTTTTAATTAATTCCCCCATCGGGGGTTAGGGGGCTTTTAAAATTTAAAATTATAAGTTACACTTGGCACCCATTTAAAGAGTGATGTTTGAATGGCACTTGTACGTGTAGGGTCGTTCTCGTTGTCTTCAAAAGTAATGGTGTAGGCATTTTCTCTGCCGTAAGCATTGTAAAGAGAGAAATTCCATGAGCTTTGATACTTGCCTTTTCTTGGTTTTTCGTAAGTGGCACTAAAGTCTAATCGATGGTAATTGGGCATTCTTGAGGCATTTCGATCAGTATAGTAGAAAGTTGTGTTTCCTCCCACCTCGTATTTACCACTTGGAAAAGTAACTGCATCACCCGTGTAATAGATAAAGTTACTAGATAATGACCATTTTGGACTTATCTGGTAGATTCCCACCAAAGCTAAATCATGGGTTCTGTCTTGTCTGGCAGCATACCAATTACCTTCGTTTATTCCATCTACTTGTCTTTCAGTTTTTGAAAGTGTATAACTTACCCAGCCTGTAAATTTCCCAGATTTTTTTTTAATTGAAAATTCCAAACCATACGCTCTACCTTTTCCGAAAAGTAGTTCACTTTCTACATCTGGTGCCGTTTGAATATCAGCACCATTTTTATAATCTACTTGATTTTGCAAAGATTTATAATAGGTTTCAGCACTAAATTCATATTTGTTTTCAGCAAAGTTTTTAAAATAGCCTAAACTAAATTGGTCAGAAATACCCGGTTTGATATTGTAGCTACTTCCGACCCATTGGTCTGTTGGGTTTGAACTCGTAGAATTGCTTAATAAGTGTAAGTTTTGGGTATTTCTTGCATAACCTGCTTTAATACTATTTTTTGGATTTAATATGTAATTAAAAGATAGTCGTGGTTCAATATTAAAGTAGGTTTTTCCGAACGAACCATCAGCTAATACTACAGAGTCGGTTTTGATTCCATTGTTATAAATATTATAAGTGGTGCCGCCCAAAACACTCCAGGAGGTTAGCCTAAGGCCATAGTCCATGCTAAATTTTGGAGAAACAGAAAAAGTATTTTGGGCATAAATTGCATTTTCAAATGCTTTTCTTCCCTCTTTTACGTTGTTTTCACTTTCATCTGTTTCGCTTATTAAGCTCCCCGGGGTGATGTTATGGTAAATGGAATTGAAGCCAAATCTCCAGGAGTTTCTTGTGCTGGGAAAAAACTGAAACTCTTGTTTTAGATTCCAGTCTTTTATAGTTGATTGGTTTACAAAGCTGTTTTCACCGCCAGTAACTTTAAATTGATAGCTATAATCGCTGTATATCAATGAAGTATTTGAAAACCATTTTGAATTTATAATACTATTCCAACGTAGGGTTCCTGTTCTATTACCCCAGTCAATGCCCAAAGCATTGCCAAAGCCCAAAACGTCTCTTCCAAAATAGCCTGATAAGAAAACCCGGTTGTTTTTATTTATTCGATAATTTGCCTTGGCGTTTAAGTCATAGAAATACAATTTGGTGTCACTAAAGTCCTCAGAGGCTTTTAACAATTGATCTACATAAGTTCTACGTCCCGAAATCATAAAAGAGGACTTTTCTTTTTGAATAGGCCCTTCTACAGCCAATCGGCTACTTATAATACCGATTCCACCCGAAGTTTGAAATTCTTTGTCGTTGCCCTCTCGCATACGTACATCTAAAACCGATGATAGGCGGCCGCCGTAGTTTGCTGGGCTATTGCCCTTTATGATGGTTGCATCTTTAATGGCGTCTGAGTTAAATGTACTAAAAAATCCGAGTAAATGTGAAGCATTATAAACGGGAGCTTCGTCTAATAAAATTAGGTTCTGGTCGGCTCCACCACCCCTTACATAAAAGCCACTGTTGCCTTCGCCGGCCGACTTTACTCCTGGCAACAGCTGAATGGTCTTCAGAACATCCTTTTCACCGAAAATCACGGGAAGTTTTGAAATTTCTTTAATGTCCAGTTTTTCAGTGCCCATGGCCGTTTTTGTAATATTTTCATCGTCTTTCGTGGCCTTTATAACTACTTCTTGCAATTGTTTGCCACTTTCAAACTCCCAATCAATTTTCAGGTTTTTGTCTAACGTGATAGTTTTTTCGATTTCATTGTAACCAATGTAAGTGGCTCTCAGAGTATAATTGCCTTTTGGAAGTGTGATAGAATAAAATCCGTATTCGTTGGCGGCTTTGCCAGTATTCGGGATTTCTTTTACGACAACCGTAGCTCCGATGAGTTCTTCGCCCGTTGCCTTATCTCGCATCGTGCCGCTAATTGTGAATTTTTCTTGTGCGAAAAGCATTGAACTGCTCATCAGCACACTTAAAATAATGAATTTCAATTTTGCCATTTTCGGTCTTTGGTTTAATTTCAAATTTTGATTTCGATTCAAAATTCTTACTAAACAATGACTTGGGAAATAGATCTGTATTTGAAATGGACAATTTGAATTTGACGTGGACAAAGGCAATATTCAATTATTTGCCAACCAATCTACAAAAGCAGTAACTTTCAATTTTCCAACGACGATTTGCTCATGAAATGGAATATGCAGATTGACCACAATTTTGCGATTAAAATAATGCGAAGCATCTTTTACAGCCTTGCGATTGACCAAAAACTGGCGATTTGCTCGAAAAAAGGAAGGACTAAATTGTTGCTCTAAAACGTCTAATTTATGGCTGAGCAAGTGTTTGGTTTTGTCGAAGGTGTAAGCAAATACACCATCATCTGCGATATAAAATAAGGCTATTTTACCGGCATCTAAAGGAATAATTTTATCGGCTTGTTGAATAATTACAGAAGGGTTTTGATTGGGATTTAGTTGTTTTTTGATTAGATTCATCAAGTTCGTATAATCACTTTCTTGCGGTAATGCTTTACCTTTTAGCAAGTAAAACTTTTCGATTGCTTTTCCAACACTATGCTTTGAAAATGGTTTTAACAAATAATCAATCCCAACTGTTTTGAAGGCTTCCAGAGCGTATTGATTATAGGCAGTACAAAAGATTATCGGAGTGGTGATGCGTTGTTTTTCAAAAATTTCAAAACTCAAACCATCACCTAACTCAATATCCGAAAATATTAAATCAATTTCTGGTTTTGTTTTAAAAAAATCAATCGCGTCTTCGACCGAATGCAAAAGAGCTGCAATTTCAAAATCTGGTTCAACTACATTTATTGTTTTTGCCAAATCTCTTGCAGTTAGTTTTTCGTCTTCAATAATAACTATTTTCATACTTATAGAAGGTTGATAAATACCATAAAATGTTGCTCCGTTTTAATCACTTCAATCTCAACATTGCCAATCATTTGATAGCGTTGATTGAGATTTTCTAAACCAGTACCAGAATTCGTTTTAACCTTCTTTGGAATCAGGTTATTAATTACCTTCAAACGCCGTCCATCCATCAGGATTTGTATAAATAAAGGGTATTTATCATTAAAAGCATTATGTTTAATGGCATTTTCGACTAAAGTTTGTACAGCATAAATAGGCACTTTTTTTTGTAATTCAACCTCAGGAATATCAATTTTACAATCGAAAGAATCGCCAAATCGGACTTTCTGCAATTCAACATAATCTTCGGTAAATTTTATAGAATCTGCCAACAATACTACTTCATTATTTTTAGCCTGAATAGAATATCTCAGAAACTCCGAAAGTCTAACTGTGTAATCTTCTGCCTTCGTAGGGTTTTCGCTGATAAGGGATTTGAGTGTACTTAAAGCATTGAAAAGAAAATGAGGTTGTAATTGTTGTAAAAGAATTAGTCTCTGGGCTTCGAGGTTATTGACCTTTAAACGCTCAATTTCTAATTCAGCATTGCGTTTTTGAAATTGTAGAATAATTGAATTTGAAAGAATAAGTATAATAGTGTTAATACCTGTTGCAGGCACAAAGGGATAATAACCAACATTTTGAGGTATAAATTCTAATTTTAGTGATTTAACTAAAAATAGATTTAAAAACTGAACAATAAAAATGCTCAAAAAGCTAAGTAAATATCTTTTTTTAGAGGCTTTTTCTCCAAATTTAGAAATTAAAAAAATATTGATACTCCAATATAAAAAAACTAAACATGTAAGAAAAGCCCATAATGCGAAAATAGTTGGAAATTCTATTTTTTCGATGATATATAAAGGTACACTACCAATTACTCCTATGATTGGTGAAGAAATAAATGCAGCTTTAAAAAGTTTCTTTTTCATAGAAACAAATTTAGAAATTCAAACCGAATATTGACAATTATAGAAGAATGAAGTGGACAAAACTGAATTCAGAATGGACATTTTCCTGTTTAGAGCGTATTTAACTTATTTCTTACTTTTAAACAGCTTCTTCAACATCCAAAACACCAGCAGAATAGCTAAAACGCCCATTATCAATGGAATCCAAATAGAAACGAGCGAAATACCCACAGAGAGTACGTTCTCAAACGTACTGAAAATACTATTACCTATTCCTCCAGTAAATTTTGTAGAACCCAGGCGTATTAAAGATGTGCCGGCCTGAATTGTTCCTGCTACTCCCCCACCTGCCAATATGCCAAGTCCCCATTGGAGGGTCGGGTCTTCTATTTTTAGAAACTGAGTAGTAAGCAATGACCCAGCCACAACGGATGCGGGCAGTGCAATAGAATCCAATAGATTGTCTATAAATGCAATATAATAAGAGGCGATTTCGACAACTGAAGCAACTATCAAAACAAAGGTGGCGGTGTTGCTCATCATCCAGCCAAAGTTTTCAGAAACACTCACCAAACCAAACTTTGCGGCCAAATTAGACACCAAAAGCGGAATAAAAACCCTGAATCCACTACCCGCACTCAGTGCCACGCCGAGTAGTAATCCCGGAATCCAAGTGACCCATTCTTCCATTTTTTACAAAATATTCATGGTTTGCTCCTTGATTTTTTCGAGCTCATCTTTCATTTGCACCACCAATCGCTGAATAACAGCATCGTTTGCTTTTGAGCCTATGGTGTTGATTTCCCGACCAATTTCTTGGGCAATAAAATTAAGTTTTTTGCCGTTAGAGGCTATTTCAAGTTCTTTCTTAAAATAATCTAGGTGGTTAGTCAATCTCACTTTTTCTTCTGAAATATCATATTTTTCAACATAATAAATCAACTCTTGTTCAAAACGATTCTTATCAAAATTCTCACTATTAATAAAATCCGCGACCGACTTTTCTAGTCGCTCTCTTATGGCCGGAATTC
>CAMCYZ010000168.1 GCA_945885545.1 Spirosoma fluviale | reverse complement strand
CGTATCCAAACGACCAAGTCCGTGTTTGAAAGCTAGTCAGTCAGCCCGACCTTTGTCGGAAATAATTAAATTTTATGACAAAGGGAAAATTAATGAGGGATTTGTATGATTCTTTTTTGGAGTCTGGTATAGGGCGGGCCAGTTTTTGTGCAATGCATCAGATAAATGTCCATACCTTCAAATATTGGCAGCGAAAATTTGAGTCGGCGGATGGACACCGAGGATTTGTTAGTGTTGTTGTTGGTTCTGAATGTTCTTCTAGGGGTTTCGGTTCCGAAATTGTAGTGGAATATCCGAATGGGGTAAAAATCAAGACCAGTGCGAGCTTGGATTATATTAGCAAATTAATCCGTCTGATTTAATGTTTTCGTTATCATCGATGCATCGGTTTGAGTATTACAACAAACCTTGCGATATGCGTAAAGGATTTGATAGTTTGTGCGGACTTGTCCGTAATGTATTACATCGGGATCCCATCAATGGCGATGTTTTTGTGTTTATCAACAAACCTAGAAATACGATAAAGTTATTGCACTGGGAGCGGGACGGCCTGGTCATTTACCACAAAAGATTAGAAAAGGGTACTTTCGTTATTCCCAAAATAGCTCCTGATTCCAATGTTATTTCTTGGCCAAATTTGGTTTTGATGTTGGAAGGAATAGTGGTTCAAAAGTCCATTCAAAAGCCCAGACTTTTTATCAAAAAAGATTAAAAATACTTGTGATTTTCTTTGGCAAAAAGGGGCTTTTTTTGTATTTTTATGTATCGAAACAGCAGCAAAAATATCGCCCAAAAGTACCCCGAATAGCCTTTCTGAGGCATTATTGGTGATTGCCAAATATGAAGAAGTGATTGCCAAGAAAGAAGAGGTGATTGCCAAGAAAGAAGAGGTGATTGCTGAATTTGAGGGAAAAGTGAGTAGTTTGCAAGCCTTGGTTGCTCAATTGCAAAGAATGAAGTTTGGGCAGTCACGTGAACGTTTTGAACACCCGCTAAATCAACTTTCCCTGCCTTTTGAAATAGAGCCGCAAGTGCTAGCTATGTTAGAAGAAGCCATCAAAGAAAAGCGTAGAAAATCTACCGAGAATGGGCGTAAAACCAGCCACAAAGGCCGTTTGCCCTTGCCTACTCATTTGGAAATCCGAGAAACCGTTATAGAGCCTGACATGGATCTAACTAATATGGTGTTGGTAGGCAAGGAAATTACTGACAAATTGGGATATCAACCTGAAAAGTTCTTCATCGATCGCACTATTCGCAACAAATACGCTCCAAAATCAGCCGAGGGTAGTTTTGCTATCGCTACTTTGCCCGAAACCATCATCGAAAAAGGCATTCCGACCAACGAGCTCGTAAGTCAGATATTGGTAGACAAATACATAGATCACCTGCCTCTTTACCGCATCAGAGCCAGGTTTGCCCGAAATAAAATAGACATAAAAGACTCCACCATCAACGGATGGGTAAGTCAAAGTCTCTCCAAATTAGAAATATTGTACGACTTCCTGAAGGCCAAAATGAAAGGCCTAGGGTATTTACAGTTAGACGAAACCACCCTCAAAGTGCTTGATAGCACCTTGAAGGGCAAAACCCACTTGGGCTACTATTGGGCATTCAATTGTCCGATAAGCAATATCCTGTTTTTTGAATACAACAAAGGCCGTGAAGCCGACTATATCAATGAAGCCCTAAAGGACTTCAGAGGTTATATCCAAACAGATGGCTATGACGGCTATGCGGCATTGGCTAGAAAAGAACAAATAACGCAGGTGGCCTGCATGGCTCATGCTCGCCGCAAGTTTGACGAAGCCTTGGATAACGACAAAGAAAGAGCACAAAAGGCATTGGTATACATTCAGGCCCTTTATCATATTGAAGCCAAGGCCAGAGAACAGAAACTAAGCACTGAGCAACGTAAAGAGCTAAGACTTCAAGAGAGTCTACCCATTATCAATCAATTGGGTGCTTATATAGTGGCTGAATCGAAAAAGGTACTTCCCAAAAGTAAAATAGGCCAGGCCTTCCAATACTGCTCCAACAGATGGGACGCTCTTTGTGCCTACATGAAAGACGGAATGTTAGAGATAGATAACAATCTGATAGAAAACGCCATCAGGCCAATAGCATTGGGTCGCAAAAATTACCTATTTGCGGGTAGTCATGACGCCGCTCAAAAGTCAGCCATGATATACTCTTTCTTCGGCATCTGCAAAAAACACAACGTAAACCCAACGGACTGGCTAAACTTTGTGTTCCAAAATATCAATTCTACGTCCATTCAAAATTTAGACACGCTTTTACCCCAAAATTTTAAGTAAACAAGACGGACTTCGTCGTTTGGATACGCTTCTTCTAAAAATCGTGTTTCAAAATACTGCATTTCTATCTGTCTTTTGTGGCAATGTTTAATGCATCAAAGATAATTAAAGTTTCCAAATATGGCAACTTTATTATTTTACAAGCCTCGGTCAGTTGTTGATTTTACTTGTCACGCAAGGCGTAAAGGGCTTTGGGCAGCTGCGGAAATAGAATTCCTTCAGCTCAGCTTTAGTGCAAATGTATATTAAAGTTCCTAATTACGATTACTTCTATTTGCTACATTTGCCACAGCTTGGTGTTTTTTCGGGTAATCCTTATAGCTATCGGGTCGCATTTCACCCAAAGTGGAAAATACTATTCGTGTAGCGACCTATAGAGCGAGGTTTTCGAGTAAAAAAACTTAGCTAAACGACCCGGATCCTTAATCGTTAATTCTATTTTTTAATTCCATTCTTTCGTGTAAAATTCTCACAACTTCCATTTCTGTATCTCCAACTCGTTTGCAAAATATCAAGTGCGATTTCACTTTTGAATATCTGTAATCTTTTCGAATGTCTCCAAAATCTTTGGTTGTTTCCAAGTTATCAGCGACAAATTCTATTTCGTCCATTATCAAGTTATAATATCGGTTTGCTTGTTCAACCGACCAATTTTCAGCTGTGTAAATCCAAATATTATTTAAATCTTCTAATGCTTTTTCACTTATGATAAAATCGGCCATTACTTTTGGAAATTTTCATTTAACCGATTTAAATTTTCTGTTCGGTTAAAATTTCGAATTTTTCCACTTTTTTCTCCGAGTTCTAATTCTGCAATGAGTGATTTAGTTTGAGTTTCGTGCTGTTCAAAATGTCTCAATGCCGTTCTAACAACTTCGCTTACAGAATTGTATTTTCCAGTTGCAATTTGGCCATTTATAAAATTTTCGTAATATTCTCCGATTAAAATTGATGTATTTCGTGCCATAATTTAATGTTTTAACAAAAATACCAATTTATGGTATTCAATGATAAATTTGCTATAATTTTTTCGGTTTTCTTTCGCATAAAGCGTCGCAAACCAAACTGCACTTTAAGATAAATTGACTTTGGACGTACATTGTTGGGTAAATCACAAGGTAGAAGTATTATTTAAAGGCTCAATTTAGGCATATTTAGCCCCTAATTCTAAAGTATGTGCATATACCAATTATAAACATCGAGTACGAACGTACAAAAAACGCTATAAGGTACAAGTTAGGATGACTTAGTCCTTTACAATATTTTGTTAAAGTGCGTTAGTAAGTCGCAAGCTGGGTTTGTGGCGACGGATGTTGTGTGCGAAACACGTGGGTGAAGTACTATGACTGGGCTGGCGTACTTGGGTGTTTCCCTGACTGAGTATCCTAGTGGTGAGGATACTCAATTATGCAGCGTTATTTTTAAATCTTTCAATAATTTATCCGTCAAAATATTTCCACCAAATAAGTGGTGTGGAAGGAGCAAAATTCTTACAAGTATCAACATTTTTTGCCCAGAGAGCTATTCTATACCAAAACTCCAAATCACTTTTGCCTTTTAATGGTATGAGTAAAGTATTTAAGGGTCTAGAAAAAACAATTCTCACTCTATTTAGGAATGTCAATTTTTTAATTTCATTTTTTCCTATTCCCTTCCCTAATAATTAGTGAAAAACCCACACCAAATAATAAAGTAATTAGAGCAGCAAAGTAAGGTATTATTTCAGTCATTATTTGATTTGTTTATAAGTTTTAGATAAACTCCAAAAGCTAAAATAGAAGGAACCCAGAGACCTAAAAAGGTACCATCCTCTTTATTCCCGTTAAAATAAAGCACCTCAGAAAAAATTAATGAAAGAAGAGCGGCCAAGAAGAGAAGTTTGTCGCCTAAAGTAAATTTTTTGAACATAGTAATTTCTAATGTTTTGATTATAAAGCTTGAACATTTAAATGCATCGAAAGGTTTCGGATTTTAGTTCTTAATTCACTAGCAGATTGGTATAGTCTTACAATATTGTCAAACTTGTCATCTTCATTAAACAAAAGAGTAAGCCATTTTAATTTTGTTTCTAACGTTTTTAAAGTAAAAAAGCCTAATTATTTATATAAAATAATGGTTAATAAACCAATCTTTTTGTTACGTTTAAGTAAACAAATTCATCCACAACATTGAGTTAATACTAGATGCAGACTTTTGCGGCGTGAATTTTTTACTTAACCCCAAATGTCTTCATTTATGAAAAAAAGACTTTTACACTTTCTCAATTTCCAATCTTTAAAATTGTCACTGGCCTTGGTGCTTTGTTCGTTGGCAACTTTCGCTCAAATTGCCGTTTCTGGTAGCGTGAAAGACCAAAAAAACGAGGCTATACCAGGAGTGAGTATTCTTATTAAAGGTTCTGGAAACGGTACTACTACAGATGCAAACGGTTCATTCAAAATCTCAGTTCCAAACAAAAGCAGTGTGTTGGTGCTGTCTTCTATCGGTTTCGAAAGCCAAGAAATTGTGGTGGACAACAAGACGCTTTTTAATATTCAATTGGTAGAAGACACGAAGTCTTTGAGCGAAGTAGTGGTGACAGCCCTTGGTATCAAAAAGGACGTTCGTAGAATTGGTGTGGCTATTCAGTCAGTAGACGGTGCTTCGGTTATCAAAGCACGTGAGCCAAACGCCATTAATGCTTTGGCGGGTAAGGTGGCAGGACTGACCGTGGGTATTCAGCAAGAATTGTTACGTAAACCTAATATTTCATTAAGAGGAAATACGGAGATTCTTTATGTGGTAGATGGTGTGCCTATCAACTCCGACACTTGGAATATCAGCCCAGATGACATAGAGTCTTATTCGGTTTTGAAAGGTGCTTCGGCATCGGCACTTTATGGTTTTAGAGGTAAAAACGGTGCAATCTTGATAACCACCAAGCGTGGAACCAAAGATAAGAGAGGTTTTTCGGTGGATGTGAATTCGTCTACAATGTTTGATAATGGTTTTTATGCCATTCCAAAAGTACAAGACGAATACGGTCCTGGCGACCATGGTCGTTATGCTTTTGGTGATGGAAAAGGTGGCGGTCTAAACGATGGAGATTATGATGGTGGCTGGGGTCCAAAATTTGAGGGACAGCTTATTCCGCAATATGATAGCCCAATAGACCCTGTTACGGGCAAAAGAACTTCTACTCCGTGGGTGGCACGTGGCAAAGATAACTTGGAGCGTTTCTTACAAACAGGTGTTTTGTCAACCAACAATGTGGCTGTTTCGGCATCTGGCGAAAAGTATAACTTGCGTTTTTCAACTTCTCAAACTTCTCAGAAGGGAATTGTACCCAATACAAAGTTGAATATTACAAATTTCAATTTGGCCTCTGATTATAAGTTTTCTAATAAGCTTTCATTTAATTCAAGCTTACAGTATAACCGTCAGTACACACCAAATATCCCGGATATCAATTATGGTCCAAACTCCATCATCTATAACATGACCCTGTGGGCAGGAGCCGACTGGGATGTGGACGATATGAGAAACTACTGGCAGCCAGGCAAAGAGGGTATTCAACAAATTTATGCCGAGTACCAACGTTATAACAACCCTTATTTTATGTCCTATGAGTGGCTGAGAGGTCACCAAAAGTCGGATATCATTGGTCAAGTGGGTATGACTTATAAAATCAATGATTTCATGGAGGCCATGGTTCGCTCGCAAGTAACCACTTGGAGTTTGTTCAGAAGCGAGAAAATGCCATATTCTGCGGGTTCTTATGGTCGTGACGAACGTCGTGGAGATTACAGAGAAGACCGTCGCAATTTGTTCGAAAACAACACCGATGTTTTGGTGAAATTTGACAAAGATTTGTTTTCGGGTTTTAATGCCAAAATTTGGGCAGGTGGTAATGTCCGTACCTTTGAGTACAATTCTCAGTATGGTTCTACAGACTATTTGAACGTACCTGGACTTTATAATTTCAACAATTCATCTAACCCAGTTCGTACGGCCAATTTTGTGTCTGATATGCGTGTAAACTCGGCCTACTATTCAGCTGATTTTACTTACAAAAACTTATTGACGCTCTCAACTACTGGTCGTGTAGACAAGCTTTCTACCTTACCAACGGGCAACAATACATTCTTCTATCCATCTGTGGCTCTTTCTACGGTGGTTTCTGACTACGTTAGTATGCCTGAGGTGATTTCGTTCTTAAAACTAAGAGCATCGTATGCCAATGTGAAAGATGGTTTAACGCGTTCTACTATTGGTACAACTCCAGGTTTGACGGGCAACGGCAATCCAATAGGTTATGGAGACCAGTATTTTTCTCCGTATGATGGTCCAAGTTATTTGAATTCAGCTGTTTATTCTACTCCTTTTGCTTATAACAATCAGCCGGCGGCCTACTTTAGTACAGCCTTGAACAATCCTGACTTGCAGCCAAGTTCTACTTCGCAGTCAGAAATCGGCCTTGATTTGAGAGTATTAAAGAATCGTTTAGGATTTGACCTTACTTATTTTATCTCTGATGAAGGTCCAAGGATTTTCTCTTTGCCTATCTCCACTGCTACAGGATACAGCTCGGCTTTGGTGAATGGTATCAAAACACAAAAAACAGGATGGGAGTTAGCGGTTACTGGTTCGCCAATTAAAAAGACCAATTTCGGTTGGGATATAGTGGCTAACTACTCTACTTTTAAAGAAGAACTTACTGAGATATACCCTGGTGTAGATAACTTAAACGTATTCTTTAAGGTGGGCGACAGACTGGATAAATTCTACGGCCGTGCTTTTGCCAAAACACCAGATGGACAAATAATCAACGACGCCTCGGGTCGTCCTATTTATAATCCTATCAATCAGTATTTAGGAAATATCAACCCTGACTTTGTGTTTGGTATAAACAACAAGTTTAACTACAAAAATATCAATTTTAGTTTCCAGTTTGATGGTAGAATTGGCGGTGTAATTTCAAACTACATTCAGCGTCAGACTTACCGTGGCGGTCGCCATATAGGTACTACTACGGGTGAGTTTGCTGAGGCTCGTTTGGAAGACTACAAAGGAGTTAGAGCTTATGTGGGCCCTGGTGTTGTGGTTTCTAACAAAGTGGCTTTGAAGTTTGATATTGATGGTAATATAACCAACTACAGTGAGCTTCAATATACGCCAAATGCCACCAAGCAGTTTGTTCAAGACTATGTAAGTCGTTATTACAACTCTGACGAAGGTAACCTTATGAGCCGTTCATTCGGAATGTTGCGTGAGGCAGTTGTAGGCTATAATCTTCCTGATAGATGGTTTGGTAAGAAAATAAGCAATGCCTCGGTTTCATTTGTTGGAAGAAACTTGTTCTATTTTGCCGAGAAAAAAGACATAGATTTAAACCAGTACATTGGTGATGGGGGATCGGGTTTACAGTCGCCTTCAACCAGAAGATACGGTATCAATCTAAACTTTACTTTCTAAGTTAAATAAATTAATGAATTCTGGAAAATCTTCATCAATACTTACGGCTGAACTTTCATGTTTTGGCAGAAAAGGTAAAATGAAGTTTAAAACTCGATAAAAAATGAAAATAAATAAAATAGTCACTTTAATTTTCGCGATTGCTGCTTTTACAATGAGCAGCTGCGAAAGAACATTCGAAGATCTCGAAAAAAACCCTAACAGTGCCGTTAATGCTCCTGCATCGTTGGTAATACAGGGTGTTGAGTCTGATTTGTTCAATAACAATGGCCGTCCGTTTGGTGCCGAAATGCGTTGGAATCAGTTCTACTGCTCTAACTATAACTATTATTCTACTAACGAATATACTTGGACCGCAGGCGTAAACCATTATAATACGCTCAAAAACGTAATAAAAATGGAAGAGGAAGCCAAGAGGGCTGGTCTTGCAGACGTAAACGGATATAGTGCTTTGGGTAAGTTTTTTCGTGCATTTTTATATTATGAAATGACCACCCGCATGGGAGATTTGCCATTGAGCGAGGCCCTTAAAGGTTTAGAGAGTAGCACGCCAAAGTACGATACTCAAAAAGCAGTATTTGTTCAGATTTTGAAATGGTTAGATGAGTCCAACACAGATATGGCTGCTTTGATAACAAAAGGCGAGACGTCTGTAGCAGGTGATTTCTATTTTGGTGGTGAT
>CAMCYZ010000167.1 GCA_945885545.1 Spirosoma fluviale | reverse complement strand
AAAAATCATAAGCGGCCGAGCCCGTCGGTACGTACAAAATCCCCCTTGATTTGTCCACCGCCATGCCAGCCCAATTATTTGCTGCTCCTACATATTCATTCTTGTAAGCATCTTTCGGGAATGTTTCATAGCCTTTTTCGCCTGGATAAGGAATGGTATGAAAGGTCCAAACCAGTTTTCCTGAAATCACATCAAAAGCTCGCAGGTCTCCTGGAGCCGCATCGGCATCTTCTGAAAGCCGAACGGGCATATAAATCAGGTTTTCGAAAATTGTACCTGGCGTGTTAGAAATTATAAATTTATCTTTAGCTGACTCGGGCAAACCGGTGTGTAAATCCACTTTCCCACCATTACCAAATGTTGGAATAGGCCTACCCGTAGTTGCATCTAATGCCCAAAGATTCGGGCCGGCGGTGTAAAGAATGCGTTTGTCATTCCCCTTTTGCCAGTATGAAACTCCACGGCTCGTACTTGCCCAATTTTTAAGTGGGTCACCGAATCTCCAAATTTCTTTTCCAGTGGCAGCATCCAAAGCAAAAGCTTGCACTGACGAAGTCACACCATACAAAACACCGTCCACAATTAGCGGATTCACCTGCATTTGGCCAGAGTCAGGGGTGGCATATTCCCACTCTACTCTTAAATTTTTGACATTCTGAAGGGTGATTTGCTCAAGTTTGGAAAAATGGTTTCGGTCAGATCCACCCAAATACTCCGACCAATCTTCGTCAGAACCAAAACTATTGTCAATTATCTGAAATTTAACAAAGCCAAAACCTAGAATTACTCCAATAATGATTAGAACTTTTTTCATACTTCTTTATCTTTTACAACGGTCGTTATCTCGTTCATTTTCTTTACTTTATATTCAAAATCTCCCTTTAGGCTATTCCTGATTTTCTGTAAATTATCCAAAGTTTCTTGAATATTATAAGGAATTATGTCCTGTAGCATTTCTCTTATTCTTTTGGCAAATGTTGGTGATTTTCCGTTGGTCGAAATACCGATTTTCAGATCGCCTTTTGTCACCACTGAGCCCAAATAAAAATCGCACAAATCAGGAGTATCGGCCACATTGACCAATGTCCCCTTGCTTTTGCAATCCAATTGAACTTGCTTATTTACCTCAGGCTTGTCGGTGCCCACTATCACTATGTTTTTATCCTCCAAGTGTACAATGCTATATGCCTCGTAAAACAGCTCAATGTTATGACTTTTTGAAAGTTCTACTATTTCGGACTTAATTTCGGGTGCCACCAATACAATGTGAGACAGTGGTGAGTTTTTCAATAAAGCTTCCAATTTTTCGAGACCCACATTGCCTCCTCCAACTATCAAGATGGTCATTTGTTCGGCTTTTAAAAAAATGGGAAATAGGGTATTCATAACGCAAATTCAATTTTTACCAAAGTAAATCAAAATTGTGAACAATTATCAAAATCTTTGACTGAAAAATGCTAAAAATAAGAAGCTAGGTCGGTTTGAAGGAAAACTTTTAAAAATAAAACAATTTTTATAAAAAATTGAAAATAAGCTCGTTTGGCTTAAAAATGAAGATTACTATTTGTTTTATTTCAAATATTAAATGTAAACTTTACGAAGTTTCAAAAAAGAACAATTTTTACAAATATAACCAATCTGTTTATGGCAGTGAATGATGATTATCTTCCGTGTAAATCTTATGCTGAACAAGAGGCCGACCCAAAAAATGAAGGCTTCACCGTATTTCAAGACCAAAAAACCAAGAAATATTATTTTGCTTTAATAGACAACGAAGGTAGTGTGCTGTTGAAAAGTGAAGGATACGCTGATCTTAAATCAAGGAAAAATGGTATTGCATCGGTTATAAAAAACAAAAGCATTGACAGCAGGCTGTCTATTGAGAAAGACAAAAAGAAGTTTTGTGTGGTTCTGAAAGCAGGAAACAACAAAGAAATAGCTCGTTCCTGCGATTATACATCAGAGTTAGAAGCCAAAAATACAATTGAGAAAATCTCTAACAAAGAGTCAGTAGCCGAGGTAACCCCAGCTAGCATCTCAACAAATATGTTAGCAAGTCTCGCTGGATTTTTAAATGTTGAAGATTACCTAGACAAGGCCAGAATTTGGGATTCTTACGGCATCACAGGTTTTGTGAAATTTCAAGGCGAAGATGACAAATATTATTTTGGAGTTTATAATCCCGACGCCACGCTTTACCTTCGTTCGCAGGCATACGCCACCGCGGATGAGCGTGACAATGCCTTTGATTTGATGGAAAGTATCATACTGTTAGAGGAAAACTACAAAATCGAGAATCTGGATGGCAAATATTACGCAGTTTTGTTTGAAGAAAGTGAGATTGTAGCCGTATCTCCAGATTTCAACTCGTTTATTGAGGCATTTATAACCACTCCGGGTGGTCGTCCGCAAGAAACCATAGGCACAATGTTTTGAGAAAAAAATCGATAACATATTGCAAAAACCTCTCAGAAATGGGAGGTTTTTTTGTTGGCTTAAAGTCTTCTTTTTCAATTATTTTCAGATAGAAAAAAAACCATTAACTTACTTCAATTTATAGCATGATAAAACGTTATTATCAAAATTTTAAACTACCTAAAATAAAACATTCTTGACTAAGAATTTAGACACACAGAGAAATCATTATTTCCTAGCGTCTTTGTGCCTTAGCGGTAAATAATAAATATATGAAACGAAGTATTCTTTTCTTCCTTCTCGTTTTCTTTTTCAATTCTTGCAATAACCTCCCCGAGGTCGGCATCAAGTCCGTTGGATTTGGCAACGAAATCGAAGTACTGCAAAACCTCCTTTTTGAGTTTGACGAAGAACTCATGTTTGACGGTGACCTCAACAAATGGGAAAGTACGCCTTACATGGATTTTGAACCAAAAATCGAAGGCAAATTCAAATGGATAGGCAAAAAAGAATTGGTTTTCTCTCCTTCAAAACCGATGAAGTTTGCCAACGAATACAAAGCAAAGCTCTCAGAAAATCTTTTGAAAAGGAAAAAAGGGAAAATGGGCATTGATAAAAACGAAACCATCAAGTTTCATACGCCTTATTTAAAAGTAAAAGACGCCCAAGTATATTTTGCCAAAAACAAACAAAATCAGAAAGAGGCGAGAGTCCTTTTAGAACTAAATGGCAAATATGACGCACACAACATCAAGGAGGAAATCACGATTTTGGATGGCGACAAGGAGCTAGATTACAAAATGGTGCCTGCCGAAAACTCATCGAATTTGGTTTTGGCTTTAGCCGCTTTCCCTGACACAAAAAAAGGAGAAATTACAGCCAAAATAGAAGCAAAAACCGATAACCCACAAAAATTTAAAACTGCCGAAAAACTTGACTTAGATTATTTGCCTGCCGACAAGCTTGAAATATTGAAAATGCAGACAAGTTTCAAAAAACTCAAAGGCTACGTGTATATCAAAACCACCCAGCAAGTTGACATCTCTCAAGTTGAAAAACATCTCAAGATTGAACCTGTGGTGAGATTTTCGGTAGAGGCGGCTGACCAAGGTTTTATTGTCAAAGGTGACTTTAATCAAGACGATTTGTACAAAATCACCTTGAATAGAAGTATCGTTGGGGTTTTGGGTGGAAAAATGGACGAAGACTACCTTGGCGAAGCGTTTTTTGGAAGAGTAAATCCTTATTTGGAGTTTACCAACAAAAATGCCCAATACATGTCGAATGTAGGCAACAAAAACATCGGCATCAACATCGTAAATATTCCAAAAGTAAATGTTTCAATTTCGAAGATTTTTGAAAACAACATTTTGCCGTTTCTGAAAGGTACCCGTCGCAGCTATTATGGAGATGAAGAGCAGGAATATTATTACTCGTCTGAAGCTGACATTTATAGCGATTTGGTTTCTTCTAAAAAGATAGAAACGGCCGATTTACCCGTCAAACAAGGTGTTTCGGTGCTAAATCTTCCTTTACCAGACCAAACTGCCAAGCGTGGCATTTACTTCATTTCGATAGAATCAGAAGACGAATATTACAGAAAAATTCAAAAAATTATTTCGATATCAGACATTGGCTTGATAACCAAAATATCTCAAAACCAAGAAGATGTGATAGTTTTGGCCAATTCCATCATGCAAACTTCGCCAATCGCAGGCCTAGAAATTAAACTGATAAGCTACAACAACCAAGAAATAACCAAAGGCACCACAGATGCCAACGGAATGGTAGTTTTCAAAAACCTCAAAAAAGACAACCCGAATTTTACGGTGGCTATGATTACGGCAAATTCCAAAGACGACTTCAATTATTTACTTTTCGACGACACCGAAATCGAAACTTCCAAATTTGACATCACCGGCAAAAACTTCAACGAAGCCGACCTCGATGCCTTCATTTATGGCGACAGAGAAATTTACCGCCCCGGAGAAACCATCAACCTGAACACCGTAATCAGAAACAACAACTGGGAAACGCCCAAAAATATTCCTATAAAAATTCAGGTAAAGCAACCCAACGGCAAGGAAGTGAGCTCGCTCATGACCCAAACCAATCCTGCGGGAGCCATCAGCCATTCCGTGAAATTGGAGCGTTCGGCACTTACTGGTTTTTACAATGTCGACGTCTTTACGGGCAACAATGTACTCATTGGCTCCAAAAGCATTTCGGTAGAAGACTTTATGCCTGACCGCATAAAAGTAAACATCGATGCACCTGCAAAAGTGGAAATAGGCCAAAAAGCCAACATCAAGCTGCAAGCCAACAACCTTTTTGGCCCGCCAGCAGCAGACAATAAATACGAACTCGATTTTTCTATCAAACGCAAAACTTTCATGCCCAAAGGTTACGAAGACTTTACGTTCGGCATAGACGATGAGACCAAATTTGAAAACGAAATCAGAAACGGAATGACCAATGCCAAAGGTGAGGGTTTACAAATTTTTGATATTTCTGAAGATTTCTCAAACAAAGGTTTGCTTGAAGGCAAGGTTTTAGTCTCCATTTTTGATGAAACAGGAAGACCGGTTCATCGTCAAAAAACTTTCGAGATTTATACCCAAAAACATTTTTTTGGAGTAAAAATCCCTGCTTATTTTGTTGGAACAAACGCCACTTTCCCAATCGAACTGGCAGCCCTGAATTCAGCTGGAGCTCCAGCGGTTGCCAATGCCACCATGGAAATATACCTGCTTGAATACCAAACAGTTTTGGAAAAAACAGACGAAGGCCTCAGATATGTTTCGAAGAAAAAAGAGAAGTTAATAAAAAGTCATGATTTGAAATTTGGAACAAAAAATTTGGTCCAAAATTTCATTCCAAAAATATCGGGTGAATACGAAATCAGGGTAAGCCCTGCCGATGCAGAAAGCTATGTAAGTTCAAATTTTTATGCTTACGGCTATGGCTCAAAGGCATCGTTTGAAGTCGATACCGACGGCGAAGTGCAGATAGAAACCAATCAAGAAAATTATCTTTTAGGCGAAAAAGCCAAGGCCATCTTCAAAACTCCTTTTGATGGTAAACTGCTGATAACGATAGAAAATGCGGGTATTTTAGAGCATAAATTTGTGCAAACACAAAACAAATCCGCCGAAATAACGATAGATTTGGGAACAGCCCACTTGCCAAATGTCTATATCACCGCCACTTTGATAAGAGCCATGAATCAGCCCGAACTGCCGCTGATGTCGGCCCACGGTATGAAAACCATCAAAGTGGATGACCCAAAACGTAGGATTCCAATCATAATTACGGCCGTTGAAAAATCTAGATCAAAAACCAAACAGCGTGTAGATGTTAGAACTTCGCCCAATACCGAACTAACCATTGCAGTTGTTGACGAAGGCATTTTGCAACTAAAAAACACAGAAACTCCTAAAATCAACGAATATTTTTACCAAAAAAGGGCTTTAGGCGTTCGTTCTTTTGACCTTTACCCCCTGCTTTTACCAGAAATCCAATTGAACGGCAAAAGTAGCACGGGTGGCGACGGCAGCACGGGCAAGCGTGTGAATCCTTTGGCCAACGGCCGGGCTGAATTAGTAGCCAAATGGAGCGGCCAAATAAAATCGGATGCATCAGGAAAAGCCAGCTTCGAGTTTGATATTCCTGAGTTTTTGGGAAGCCTCAGAATAATGGTGGTGGCCTACGACAACGAGAAATTTGACTCTGAAGAACAAAAAATGACGGTTTCTGATCCGGTAAGTATTAGCGTAGGCATGCCTTTGTTTTTGAGTCCGACCGACAAAGTAAAAGTGCCCGTAACGTTTTTTAATACTACCGAGTCGCCACAAACGGTGAAACTTTCCACCCAAACCGAAGGCCAAATTTCCGTAAATAATTTCGCAGAAAATAACATTACCATTGAGCCTGGTAAAGAAAAACACCTAGACTTAGAAGTAGCTGGAAAAGACAAAATGGGTTTAGGCAAACTGAAAGTCATAGCAAAGTCTGAGAAAGAAACTTTCTCTAAAACTACTGAAATAAGTGTGCGTCCTGCTGGTTCACTACAAAAATCTGGTACTTCTGGTATTCTGGCCAAAAATACCGATTTGGCTTTTGCCGCTCCTACAGGCTATATCCCAGGTACTTTTTCTTCGAAAATATACATTGGCAATACGCCCATGATGCAGTTTGGCAATCGCCTCGAAACCCTGCTTGCCTACCCTCATGGATGCGTGGAACAAACCATTTCTAAAGCATTTCCTCAGTTGTATTTAGATGATTTGATACAACAAATCAACGGAAAGCTGGAGATTTCGGAGTCGGGCCAATCTGAGCTGAATCCGCAGTATAACGTGAATGCTGCCATCCAAAAATTGGAGTCGATGCAGCTTTACAATGGAGCCGTGAGTTATTGGCCAGGTTCGCCTGAGGAATATTGGTGGGGTACAGCCTATGCTTTGCATTTCCTTTTGGAAGCCCAAAAATCAGGTTTTGAGGTTTCCAAACCCGTGATTACGCAAATGATAAATTATCTGACCCAACGTACCAACGAAGAGCAAACCACAGAAACTATCTGGTCAGTGGTTAATGGCGTTTACAAGAAAAAAGAGCGTTTGAAAACCGAAATCGCATATTCGCTCTATGTTTTGTCATTGACAGACGACCCAAACATCGCAGCCATGAACCAACTCAAGGCCGATTTTGGAAAATTGTCGTCAGACCAACAATTTTTGATAGCTTGTGCTTTCAAACAAATCGGCGATGATGCTTCGTACTCAAAACTTTTACCTAAAACTTTTGTAAAAGAAGTGTACGACCGTATGCTCGACGATAGTTTCTCCTCGCCAATAAGAAATATTGCTTTGGTGCTCAATACATTGGTAGAAACCGACCCACTGAACCCACAAATAGCCAGTTTAACGCAATCGTTAAATGGTGTTTTGAGCAATAAGTCACTTTATCTCAACACCCAAGAGCTTTCGTTTTCGATGTTGGCCATGGGCAAAATACTGAAAACCAAAAAATCGACAGGAAAAGCAGAGATTTATTCCGAAGGCAAATTGATAAGAACCGTAGAAGGCAAAGGCCAATGGATAGACATGACCAAATATCCAAAAGGCATCAGCCTGAAGTCGCTCAACGACAACCTGTACTATTACTACGAGTCAGAAGGCATCAGAAAAGACAACAAGTTTATAGCCGAAGATAAATTTTTGAAAGCCCGCCGCACCTACTTTACCCGCACAGGCGAAGTAATAAAAAGTCCAGTTTTCAAACAAAACCAATTGGTAGTAGTCCGCCTTACAGTAAGTGCCCAAGCTGGCCTGATGTATAATGTGGACAACGTGGTGCTAACCGACATGCTCCCAGCCGGACTAGAAATAGAAAACCCAAGATTGGTAGAAGACCGCGACATGCCATGGATTAAAAACGCCTCCAATGCCACGTATTTCGATATCCGAGACGACAGAATCAACTATTTCGTGAACGTAGACAACACCGAGCGACACTATTACTACCTAGCCCGAGCAGTCTCAAGAGGCACCTTCGTGCAAGGTCCAGTTTCAGCCGACGCCATGTATAACAACAACTTGCGTAGTTATTGGGGCGGCGGCACTGTGGTGGTGAATTGATGGGTTGAATTTTGAACATAAAACAGTTGACAACTTTCCAAAAGTTGTCAACTGTAAAAGATTATAAATTTCAGGCACGAGCCAAGTCTCCGCAGAGATTCTGGTTTTTTTGAATAAAGTATTTCTTCAAAAAACAAACTGATTGCGTGACCAAAAATTAATCAGGAGGCAAAAAATAGCCTAAAACTGTTGACAACTTTCCAAAAGTTGTCAACAGTAAAAGATTATAAATTTCAGGCACGAGCCAAGTCTCCGCAGAGATTCTGTTTTTTTTGAATAAAGCATTTCTTCAAAAAACAAACCGATTGCGTGACCAAAAATTAATCAGGAAGCCTAAAATAGCCTAAAACAGTTGACAACTTTCCAAAAGTTGTCAACTGTAAAAGATTATAAATTTCAGGCACGAGCCAAGTCTC
>CAMCYZ010000166.1 GCA_945885545.1 Spirosoma fluviale | reverse complement strand
TTCATTGGTCAAATTTGGTGCGAGATTGATTTTTCGGAAATATTGACCTGAAAAGTTGTTTTTAGTGAGAATTTTAATGCCAAAATGGCTGATTTGCAATAAATAAGGAGTAGGAGATGTACTATTTTGTCTGAATATGGATAGTAGTTTTTTTCGACACAGAGTTACTCGGATTTTTATTTTCCCTCACTTTGTGTTTTTGAGTTTAACAGAGTCTTTCGCTTCGCTCAATATCGTGTACGAGCAATATTTAACTTCACACTATGATTTCTATATGCCTATGTGTTTAAAACATTCGAAAAGTAAGCTATTCAAAACTTCAAAACATGAATCCAGCAGGTTTAACCTTTGTCCTATTGAAGCTTTCTTGACATGGAAAACACTGCGTAGTTTTAATCCATCCAAGGCTGTAGGGTTCTACAATTATTGGTTTGGGTGTAGAACGATTCCTTTCGACGTTTAACTGATGCTCGTAAACATCTGATACATAAAATATCCCCAAAACCTCCTCTGAGGCATCATTTACATTTTGCATGTTTCCTCTGATAGATTTCGGAGTTGCATCAAAAAGTCCGCCACTGTTTTTGGATTGTTCTTTTATCGCATTCCAAAACTTGTAGGCGTCCTCCGTCAAAGAGTATTGGTTGATAATCATATAATAAGGCGTATTATTGTCAAACGGCACAGTAGCCACAAGTTGACGAATGATACTGTTGCCATTAATAAGCCTATCGTTGGCCAACTGAAAGGCATCATCAAATTTCACTTTCTCATAGCATGGCTGGCAGCATCTATCTACATAAGACTCGGTAATGGCTCCACCCTGGCCAAAAATGTACCATTCTCGGCAATAATTTATTTGTTTTACATGGTAGGTATCCCACTTGTAAAAGTCCTTTGAAGCGGGTGAATCTTTTGTATCTATGGAAACCAAAAACTGCCCAACCACCTTTGAAGGTCGCCCTAATTCTTTAAATTCAATATTTACTTTGTCAATTTTTGTAACAGGCACAGGAGCCTCAAGACTAGATTCATATTTTCTGCCATCCAAAACCTCCACTGTTAGTTTGTATTTTCTTCCTAACTCCGCCTTGATTTTATTCACCGACCTATAATTGTAACCTTCTCTGGTTTTTATTTGATTGTTGGGTTCTATTTCGTCATAAAATTCAAAAATCTTACCTTGGTCATCTGTAATTTTCACTTTAGCTCGATTCACCAAATTCTTAAAATTATTTCCTTCGGAATTATACGGAGCATCATAGGTTAAGTAAACATACTGATAATCAAGTTTGGTAGTTAATTGAGCCTCCACCACAAGACGCAACTTGTCGCTGGTAAGTTTCGGGTCATAAATATCCACGCAACCTACCATAAAAATAGCCGTTAACAAAAAAATAATATTTTTAATAAATGTTTTCATCAAAATTTGAAATTATAAGTCACTGATGGTATGATAGTTCCTAAGACCGAAAGTTTGTAAATATCTACTTTAGAATAAAACTGATTATAAGGATTTTTAGACCTAAAAAAGACCGAATACGCATTTCTACGAGCCATTAAATTATATAACGAAACATTCCATGAACCTCGATAGCCTGATGTTCTGTATGGATGAGATTCAATATTCATAGCCAAGTCGAGCCTTAAATAATTTGGTATTTGTGATTGATTCCTGCTGTTGTAATAAGGCAAAACCGCTCCACTGGTGTAGAACTTAGAGGCCGGATAAGTAATAGCTCTTCCCGAACTAAAATTCAAATTACTGGAAAACGAAACTTTTCTACTCACCTGATAAGAGCCGATGGCATTGAAACTGTGCGGCCGGTTAAAAATTGGCGGAAAGTATTCTCCGTTATTTATAGTTTCTTCCTCTGTAGGGCCAGCCACTTTTATTCTGGTTTGCGAATACGTGTAGCTCAACCAACCAGTAAATGTGCCCAGATTCTTTTTTACAAAGAACTCCGCACCATAAGCGTAACCATCCCCTTGTAAAATAGCAGTTTCTGGGAATTTATTCAACAGAAGCGTTTCTCCGTCTTTATATTCTACTACATCGTATAATTTTTTATAAAAAACCTCTACTGAGGCTTCTGATGACTTTTCTTTGAAATTTTTGAAATAACCCATTGAAAGCTGATCGGCCATTTGCGGTTTTATGTAAGTATCGCTTAATTTCCATCTGTCAGTTGGCAAAGCGGCAGTGGTACCCGAAAGTAACTGTATAAATTGCTTCATGCGATTGGCACTAAACTTCAGACTCGAAGATGCCGAAATATTGAAATTCAATGAAAGCCTTGGCTCAAAACTACCGTAGCTTTTCACCACTTTTCCTCTATCATATGCCACAGAATCAACAATATTTAGTAGCGAAATGGGCTTTCCTGCTTCATAATTATATACTGTGGATGCTCCCAAAGCTTGATAAGATACATATCGGACACCTATGCCTAGATTTACTTTCTTCGAAATTTCTATTTTATCATTTATAAAAATGGCTGTTTCTATACCACTTTCGGGGTTTAGTCTAATAAGATTCTTGTTGGAAGAAGGCAATGTGGGCTCCATAAGACCAGGCTGAATATCATATCGGTTAAACTGAAAGCCAAAATCTATTTCATTCTTTGGGTTTAGATTATAGGTCGCTATGCCTTTTACACTTTTATAAACAATATTGTAGTTCAGTTTGAAAGCCGTTAAAGAGTCAGAGTTGATGATGTCAGCATCATAATTGGAATAGACTCCAACCAAACGGGTAGAAAACTTCGGACCATAATAATGTGACCATGAAGCCGTAGCGTTGGTAGTTCGCCAGTCGTAAAGAGCATCACCATTATCGTCAATAGCCGATATGGAGTCTTTTGCCAACCTGAACTGGTCTTTGCCTTGAAACGCTGACAACGAGATACGGTCCTTGGTAGTTGGTCGGTATTCTAACTTGGCCGTTAGGTCATAAAAATTCGCCTTACTACCAACCAATCTTTTAATTTTTATCACCTGCATCAACTGATCTATGTATGAAATCCTTCCCGCCACATACATGCTCATTTTGTCTTTTATGATGGGTGTTTCTATCAGTAACCTACTACTTATAGTTCCTACACCACCATTTATTGAAAGTTTGGTAGCATTGGCATCTTTGAGGTTTACATTCAAAACCGACGAAATTCTACCGCCAAACTGTGCAGGGATACCACCTCTGTAAAAATTAAAATCTCTGAAAGCATCAGGATTAAAGACTGAAAAGAAACCCATAAGGTGACTGGAATTAAAGATTGGTGCTTCATCAAGTAAAATCAAGTTTTGGTCGATATTTCCACCCCGAACGTTAAACCCAGAGGCACCTTCACCAACGCTCGTAACGCCAGGAAGTGTATAAAGACTTTTTATGATGTCAATTTCACCCAACAGGGATGGTAATTTTTTCAATGTTCTGCTGCTCAATGTGGTCGTTCCTGTACCCAAACGTTTGACATTTTGCTCCGAACTGTTGGCACTTATCCTCACCTCTTCTAGTTCGTTTACTTTTTCGTCAAGTACAAAATCCAACACCATGTCCCTTCTAATATCAATTTTTTGATATTTCTTAAAGTAAGACTGATGGGATATTTCGAGAAGACAGCTACCTGTTGGCAATGTCATTTCGTAAAACCCAGAGGAATCGGTAGAGGTACCAATGCCGTTTTCGGTGATAATAAGATTTACACCAAAAAGGGGGAGTTTGGTTTGATTGTGTTTGACAATTCCTTTGATTTTAAATTTTTTCTGAGAAAAACCCAGATATGGCAAAAAGCCGAGAGTAATCAAAATCAGTATTTTTTGAGCTGATATCATATTTTTTTCAATCCGTAAATTTATTATTTAAAGCGATACTTTCTTTCAAAATCTTCATAAATTGACGTTTCGGAATCTCTATAGCTCCAAATCGTTTCACGTTGTCATTTATAAATTGTGTGTCCAGCAATTTGAATCTTCGTTGCCGCAGGTTTTCCATCAAATAATAAAAAGCGACCTTAGAGGCATTGGGTTTGGTATGAAACATGGACTCACCAAAAAAAGCTGAACCTAAGGAAACACCATAAAGCCCACCCACCAATTCGTTGTTTTGATACACCTCAACAGAATGAGCAAAACCCAATATATGCAAATTATGGTAAGAATCAATGATGTCTTGCGAAATCCATGTTTCATCACCCTGAAATCTTGGTAAAGCACAATTTTTCATTACTTCTTCGAAGTTCTTATTAAAACTCACCTCAAAAACTTGTTGATTAAGTGTGGGCCTCAAAGATTTAGACGGCTTGTAAGTATCAATCGGAATTATTGCCCTTGGATCTGGCGAATACCAGTAAATCTCGCCTTCATGGCTGTCGGCCATAGGGAAAATACCATTGGAATATCCGTTAAGTAAATCTTCAGGGGAGATTTGAGCCATATTAATCAATCAACCAAATTGAATCTTCTAAATGCCCCTGCTCTTTCCATTCTACTAAAACACGTTGCGAGTCTAAAGTATTTACTTTTTTACCAGCAAAATTGGCCTGAATCGGAAGGTCTCTGTTGTATTTCCTATCGATAAGGCACAACAATTCCACTTTCTCAGGCCTTCCAAATGCCTGCATGGCATCAATAGCCGCTCGAACCATACGTCCAGTAGCCAGAACGTCATCAATCAAAATTACGTTTTTACCCTCAATAATAAAGTTGATTTGGGTAGAGTTTGGCTTGAGTATATTGCCCTTTCGCTTAAAATCATCTCGATAAAAGGTGGCATCCAGATAACCCAATGGAATATTTACGCCAAAGTCCTCCTTTAGAAAACAGGCGATTCTTTCGGCCAAGAAAATTCCACGGGGCTGAAGTCCAATCAAAACCGTATTTGTGAGAAATTCGTGATTTTCGATTATTTCCTGACAAAGACGCCTTAAAGTAATATCTAACAATGGCTGATTGAGTATGAGCCGCTTTTTTTGCATTCCAAAATTAATTATCAACAAAAATATTAGTTATTTTGTAAAAAACACATTTTTCAAAAATAATATAATGAAGTATTTGATAGTGGGATTGGGCAATATAGGGCCGGAGTACGCATTTACGAGACACAACGCCGGCTTTATGGTCTTAGACAGACTGGCCGCCAAAGAAAATCTCAGTTTTAAGGTAGATAGATTGGCAAGTGTGGCGGAGTTTAAATATAAAAGCAGGTCAATTACTCTTATAAAACCCACCACTTATATGAACCTCAGCGGCAAAGCTCTCCAACATTGGATGTCCGTTTTAAAAATACCAATAGACAATGTTATGATACTTGTGGATGACCTAGCTCTCCCACTTGGCAAACTCAGAATAAAACCAAAAGGCTCCAGTGCCGGCCACAACGGACTGAAAAACATAGAGTTGATTTTAGGAAATGACATTTACCCACGTTTGAAAATCGGAATTGGATCCGATTTCACGAAAGGCAGACAGATAGATTACGTTTTAGGGAAGTTTTCAGATAACGATATGATAGATTTATTGCCCAAATTAGACAAAGCAATAAACATGATTTTGAGCTTTTGTACTGTAGGAATTGCCCCTACCATGAACTTTCTAAACGAATGATTGTACTTTTTCAAGAATTTTTGACTTTACTAGAAATACAAACTTTTCTAATGTTAATTTAATTTAAACAAAATATTATTTCAACAAAACCTCTTCAAGCACCATACAAGACACTAAAGTATTTGTATTTTTGCTATTTTTAATATATTATTTGGTTTAATATACCATACAAAATTTGGCGGTTAAAATAAAACCATCCAATTTTGCAGAGTAATTCACTAAAGAAAAATAGACAAAAACATGAATAAGCATTTGAAAGCAATTATTTTAGTACTAGTATTTGGAACAATTTCAGGATCTGCACAAGTTGGTTACGCCAACAATATATCTGGGGACAGATTAGCAGTTAACAGTGCAACGGAGTTCTCGACATTTGTAAAATCAAAGGCGAGAAAAGTATCTAGAAAGAACGATGAGGATTTGAAAAAATATTTGGAAGTAGTTAATCTATACCATAATTCATCCGTAGCGTTCTTCAACCTAAGCGATGCCCAAAAAGTGGAGTTTATGGAAGCTTCGGCTACATTAAGCGATAAGCTTAGTGGACTAAGCCAAAAAGAAGCAAAAGCTTGGTCACAAAAAGTACAATTGAACAAATCGGTGTTCGAGTTTATTTGGTCAAGCAAAAATACGATATCTACAGAAACAGAAATGACCGAAGTGCCAGCTGTATTAGATGCAGTAACAAGTTTATAATATTAGATTTTTTTTCATAGTTTAATAGGTTAGGGTTGAATAGACACTTAGCCCGGTTTCCTTGAGACCGGGCTTAAGTTTTTTTAAAGGGGAGTGATTTGCGATTGATTCGATTCTTGGGCTTAGCGTAGCCGAAACCGGCTGTTGATGCAACACAACCGCCCACTCTCAAACCACTTGGAATTTCCTTGGGAATGATTTTATCTTAAAATTCGTCGTTCGATGTTACAAGAAATTTTATTATTGCAGAAGTATCTTTGAAATCAACCTTTAGTTTGGCGATTTTCAGGTTTTGTTCCACTAAAACAAAAAAGCCAACCGAAGTTAGCTTTTTTAAGAATACGAAATATCAAAAAACTCTCAAATCGCCTCCAAAATCCTCTCCATAGCCACTTCGTAACCTATTTTTTCTTTCAAAGCAGAAATGGCGATTCTTTCTTGTTCCATGCTGTCACGGTGACGGATAGTTACGGTGTTGTCTTCCATAGTTTGGTAATCTACGGCTATGCAATATGGCGTGCCTATCAAATCTTGACGGGTATAACGCTTGCCTATCGCTCCGCCATCGTCATAAATAGTTCTGAAACTCGATTTTAGAGAATTGGCTATTTCTTGGGCTTTTTCGGCCAAGCCGTCTTTTTTAACCAATGGCAATACCGCAGCTTTGATTGGAGCCAATGCAGGGTGAAGCTTCAGATAAGTCCTTTCTTTTTCGCCCGTTTCTTGTGTAAAGGCATTGCAGAAAGTAGCCAAAAACAACCTATCAGCACCCACCGAAGTTTCTACTACGTAAGGAATATAATTCCCGATTGCTTTGCCGTCTTCTCCTAATTCTGGGTCAAAATACTGCTGCTTTTTCTTCGAAAGTTCTTGGTGGTTTTTCAAATCAAAATCAGTCCTGGAGTGAATCCCCTCAATTTCTCTAAAACCAAACGGGAACTGATATTCGATATCTACAGCGGCGTTGGCATAATGAGCGAGTTTGTCATGGTCATGATATTTCAATTTGTCAGCTGGCAAACCTATGGCTTTATGGAATTTCAAACGTGTTTCTTTCCAAGTATTGTACCATGCCATTTCGGTGCCTGGTTTTATAAAAAACTGCATTTCCATCTGTTCAAATTCACGCATACGGAAAATAAACTGACGTGCAACTATCTCATTTCTAAATGCTTTGCCTATTTGAGCAATACCAAATGGCACTTTCATCCTACCCGATTTTTGCACATTCAAGAAGTTGACAAAAATACCTTGAGCTGTTTCTGGCCTCAAATAAATGTTACTAGAATCCTCTGCCACCGAACCCACCTGAGTTGAGAACATCAAGTTAAACTGACGTACCTCCGTCCAATTCAAAGTTTTAGAAATCGGACAAACTATTTTTTCTTCTATGATTAGCTCTCTTACCTCATCCAATTTCTCTGCACCGAGTAAAGCTCCCATTTTAGACAAAAGTGAAGCAGCTTTTTCTGGCTCTCCAGCTGCTTCGTATTCTTCCGCTTTACCTTCTAACAATTGATCGGCTCTGTATCTTTTTTTAGAGTCTTTGTTGTCAATCATGGGATCATTGAAACCGTCAACGTGACCGGACGCCTTCCAAGTCAATGGATGCATAAATATGGCTGCATCTATACCCACGATGTTATCATGAAGCTGCGTCATGGCTTTCCACCAAACTTGCTTTAGATTATTTTTTAACTCAACACCATTCTGACCGTAGTCATAAACAGCCTGAAGTCCATCATATATTTCGGATGACGGAAACACAAATCCGTACTCTTTGGCGTGACTGATAATATCTTGTAAAGTGGTAGCTGGGGCAGACGCTTGGCTCATAAAAACTTTTAATAATTATAAATAAAGTACAAATTTAAAAAATAATGCTCTAATGCTCGCATAAATACTGCAATCAAAATGCCACAATCTGAAAAAACCGCAAATGAAAAGAAAAAATTAATGAAGAGGGAAGAAAAGAAAGCGTTTAAACAAAAAATAGAATATAACAAAATAGAGCCAATCTTTAGAGAAAAACCTCCCGGTTGAAAAAAAACGTAGGCTACGATTACGCTCAGCCTAAGAATCGAAGCAATAATCAATCGTAAAAATCATAAATCGTTAATCGAATTAATTGTCGGCTTCGGCTAGGCTCAGACCAAGAATCGAATCAGTTCTCCGTCTGCCCAGTAGCTCCGTCATAAACGGACTTGATTTTGGCCATTTCTTTGATCAAAAAAGACTGCAATTCTTCATTAAAAACTACCTTATCTGACTCTCCCAAAGCA
>CAMCYZ010000165.1 GCA_945885545.1 Spirosoma fluviale | reverse complement strand
ACACTTACTCCAAAGACGATTTCTACAAGCTGCTTGAGACCAAAATCGACACCATTCTGAAAGACAAAATTAAAGTAAACCCCACTATTGAAGAGGGCTATTTACACCATATAGAGGAGGAATTCCCCAACGAAAAAAACTATTTCTTTTACCTTCAAAACAAAAAAGACTTCAAAAAGGAATCAGCGTTAACTCACTTACCAACAGACTTTTTTGAAAAAATAAAAAACAACAAACGGGCAGATTTCTTCAATAAAAATGAATATACAAAAGGCAAAGTAATAACTATTGACGGAAAAGATTATTTAGTAGTTATTTCGGCCGAAAACTACCAACTTTTTAACCAAAAAATAAACCTAAACAAAATCCTTTGGACATCGCTACTTGTGGCTTTGATAATGGCTATTAATGCCTTTTTTTTGAGGCATTTAGTCTTCCGGCCTATCACCGAAATCACCGAAAAAGTTAAACAAATTAACTTCGAAAATCTGCATTTGCGACTTGAACGTAAAGGGGAAAAAGACGAATTAGATGAACTCTCCAAGACATTTAATAACCTGCTCAACCGTATAGAAACGTCCTTCAACACCCAAAATAACTTTATCAGTAATGCCTCCCATGAACTCCGCACACCGTTGACGGCTATAATTGGCGAGGCCGACGTAAACCTCACTAAAATCAGAACCACAGAAGAATACATAGAAACCATAAAAGTCATACTTGAAGAAGCCGAGAATCTCGACAAAAAAACCCAAGCCCTACTGTTTCTTGCCCAAACGGGCTTTAACGGCAAAAACATTAAGTTTGACAAGGTAAGAATGGACCAACTCCTTTGGGACGTTAAACTAACCACCGAAAAAATAAATCCCAAAAGCAGAATTGTGATAGACATGAGCACACTACCCGAAAATCCGCTGAAACTCAAGGTAAATGGCAATAACCAACTCTTGCACTTAGCCATGAGCAATATCATCCTCAATGCATGCAAATACTCAAAATATGAGCCCGTCAATATATCCTTAGCATCTACAGACTCTCAGATACTTGTGGTGGTTAAAGACTCAGGCATAGGTATTCCCGAGAAAGAAATGGACTATATCTATGACCCATTTTTCAGAGCTTCTAATACCCAAAACTTCGAAGGCTTTGGAGTTGGGCTACCCCTCACTCGCAACATTATAAAAATGCATGGAGGCGAACTTTTGGTAAGTTCCATTCAAAACGTAGGTACAACCGTACAAATAAAACTTCCAATAGGACAGTTCGAATACTAACCATCTAGATTCGTTTTGATATTAATTTCATCATCAAATCACTCCTGAATGTCAGTAACTGAAATTTAAACAAAGACAAGGAAATCTTTCTCTAAAACATAAATATCGACCGCCAATAGGCTAACATCAACTGTCAGAAAACATTCTCGATTAGTTTGAGGTATAACCATTATTTTTTACTTTCCATTGAAACAACGAGGAAGCCTTTTCTAAACAAAAAAAACACCACAACAAAAAAAATAGCTATTAAGAGCAGAATGATCAACAGAAAAATTTATACCAATTAGTATTCTAAAAAAAAGAAAGAATAAAAATACTTCAATATTTTGTTTTATATCAATAAAAAATATTAATTTTCGCAGAATTTATATTTAACCCTAACCTAAACAGTATTAACCTTTGGAACAAATTATCGGTCCTTTGACAAAACTAGGACGTTTTCTTTTAGCCGTACCGATGGCAATTTTTGGTATTCTACATTTTATCGCAGCCGACGCCATGGCAGGTATGGTTCCGCTTCCCGGCGGAGTTATTTGGGTCTATGTTTCTGGCTTGGCTTTGATTGCCGCTGCGGTTAGCATTATTCTCCAGAAAAAAG
This sequence comes from Spirosoma fluviale, assembly GCA_945885545.1. Lineage (GTDB taxonomy): Bacteria > Bacteroidota > Bacteroidia > Cytophagales > Spirosomataceae > Leadbetterella > Leadbetterella lacustris. The sequence continues at coordinate 6,923 of CAMCYZ010000165.1, read as the reverse complement.
CCCGATTAGCTTCTAGCCTGTTGGCGGTATTACTTATAATCTTTGTTTTTGCCATTCATTTGCCAAGTGCATTGAAAGGTGGAGATGCAGGACAGCTCTCTATGATGAGCCTACTCAAAGATTTAGCTATAGCAGGTGGAGCACTTATTTATGCAAGTACGCAACCCATAGAATGATATTAACAGGATATGTAAATAAAAATTTCAGTTTCGTATTCTACCCCTAAACCTATATAAATACAATACGCCTCGAGTTTTTTGAGGTGTATTTTTTTGACCAAAATTCTAGACTAATGTTTCAAAACTGATTATGAAATCTACTATATTTGGTTTCTAAAATTTCAACCCTTCAAAAAATATGAAACCCTCAAGAAGAAAGTTCATTAAAAACATAGGAAGCTTGGCCGTTTTATCTGGTGTCAGCACAGTGGCCAAACCATTCAATATTATCAGAGACCTTTCGGTTAGCCCCAACGACAAAATAAGATTGGCAACCATTGGAATGGGAATTCAAGGGCATTATGACACCAAAGCCGCACTAAAAACCGCAGGAGTGGAATTTGTGGCAGCGGCAGATTTGTACACAGGCAGACTAGACCGCGTGAGACAAACTTTCGGCAATGACATGTTTGTGACACGTGACTACAGAGAAATTCTCAGCAGAAAAGACATAGATGCAGTAATAATAGCTACACCCGACCATTGGCACGATAAAATTACGATTGATGCCCTCAACGCCGGCAAAAATGTGTACTGTGAAAAACCAATGGTTCAAGCCATAAATGAAGGAAAACCAGTAATAGACGCTTGGAAAAAATCAGGAAAAACCATGCAAGTGGGCAGCCAGAGAATCAGCGGAAGTGTTTTTCAAGAAGCCAAAAGAATTATAGCAGCAGGCGATATTGGAGCCATAAATTATGTGGAATCCAACTCAGACCGATTCAGTGCCATAGGTGCTTGGAACTACTCCATCCCCACAGACGCCTCTCCGACGACAGTAGATTGGGACGCTTTCTTAAAAGACACTGCCAAAATGCCTTTTGATGCCAATCGCTTTTTCCGTTGGAGAAATTATAAAAACTATGGCACAGGTGTTGCGGGCGACTTATTTGTACACCTCATCACTGGTGTGCATTATGTGGTAGATTCCAAAGGCCCAAACAGAATTTTCGCATCTGGCGGACTGCGGTATTGGAAAGAAGGAAGAGATGTACCTGACGTAATGGTGGCTATTTTGGATTACCCGAAGGCAGCTACACATGAGGAGTTTCAGATGGTTTTGAGAGTGAACTTTGCCAATGCTGGAACAATAAACAACAACACCAGAATTATCGGAACCGAAGGTCAGATAGACTTCTCGGGTAACGGACTGACCTTAAGTAAGAAAAAACTCCCAAAAGCACCGGGCTTTGGTAATTATGACAGTTACTTTACTTTTTCAGATGCTCAGCAAAAAGAATTCGAGAAAGAATACAATGCCCGATTCACAGAAGCAGACCGTAAAACTGAACCAATAAAAGAAGTAAAGTTTACTCCAGAACCAGGCTCAAACGAGCACGCCAATCACTTCGGCAATTTCTTCGAAAATATCCGAAAAGGCAGCCAAGCCACCATAGAAGACCCTATATTTGGTTTCAGAGCAGCGGCCCCTGTTTTGGCATGCAATGAAAGCTATTTTCAGAAAAAAGCCATCAATTGGGATCCCGTGAATATGCGGAAGTTATAAGTCATTTAACTAAAATGGTTTAGTGAAAAGTGTTGGGTTAAGACAAAAAATAAGCTAAATTTACTCTAAATATTTGAAAATGACCGTTATACCAACCAAGCCGATGAGTAATTTACAAGCAGAATTGCTCAAGCTTTATGCGAATAATCTCAACGAAAAGGATCTTTTTGAAATTAAAATGATGCTTGGAAAATATTTTGCTCAAAAAGCAACAGAAAGCATGGACGAAGTTTGGGAGAAGAACAATTTCTCTGAGCAAACTATGATAGACTGGGCAAATGAACACAACCGCCTTGAAAGTAGTAATTGATACCAATATTTTTATTACTACGATTGGCAAAAAGTCTCCCTTTCGTTGGATTTTTGATGCAATAATGGACGGTAGAATAATTCTTTGTGTTTCCAATTCGATATTATTAGAGTATAGGGAAATACTAGAAAGAAAAAATGGAACCGAAGTAGCGGAAAATATTCTAAATTTCCTTTCAGTATATCCTTATGTGGAAAAATATGAAATATATTATAATCTAGATCTCATCCCTAATGATAAAGACGACAATAAATTTACCGATTGTTCCTTTGCTTCAGGAGGGATTCTAATAAGTAATGATAGCCATTTCAATATTTTATCGAAAGTTAATTTTCGAACAATTACACATTTAACAATTGGTGAGTTTACTCAATTCTGGAATGAATTATAAAGAGCAAGTTTTTGAGAAAAAAAAACAATTCGAAATAAATATCAAACGAATTTCATTTTCTAAAAAATTGAGGATGAGATAAAAACTTATATTATTGACTATCAATAACTAACAAACGAGAAACAAATAGTAACTATTCAACCAAACCAAAAAAAATGAAATCAAACAGAAGGAAATTCCTCCAAAATATAGGCACAAGTGCGGCGGCCATTAGCTTGCCGAGTATTTCGAATGCGGCAGTTCAATCAGAAAAAGATGAATTTACTAAACCCAAAACCAACCAAGCATTTAATATGTGTGGTTTTGCTGCACCAAAACTCGACAAAGTAAGGATTGGTTTCATAGGTTTGGGAAATCGTGGACCTGGAGCCGTAAAACGCATGAGCCAAATAGCCGCAGTAGAAATTGTGGCTCTTTGCGACAAAGATCCTTTACGAGTGGAAAAACAACAAGCCGTTTTATCGAAAGCAAATCTACCAAAAGCCAGAGAATATAGCGGTTTAGATGGCTGGAAAGGCCTTTGCGAAAGCAATGACATAGACCTCGTTTATATTTGTACTCCGTGGAGTATGCACACGCCTATGGCACTTTACGCCATGAACAACGGCAAACACACCACCATCGAAGTACCTGCCGCCAAAACCATAGATGAGTGCTGGCAACTGGTAGAAACCTCAGAAAAAACAAAGAAACATTGTATGATGTTGGAGAACACTTGCTATGACTTTTTCGAGCAAATGACCCTCAACATGGCTAGAAATGGTCTTTTCGGAGAATTAATTCATGCCGAAGGAGCCTACATTCATAATCTAATTGATTCAAATTTCAGCAAAACTTCTTACTCTGACATGTGGCGACTCAACGAAAACGCCAACCGAAACGGCAACCTCTACCCAACGCATGGTTTGGGGCCAATTTCACAATGTCTAAACATCAACCGAGGCGATAGATTTGACCATTTGGTGGCCATCTCTTCAAACGATTTTCAGATGGGTGAAATGGCCAAATCTTTAGCTGCCAACGACCCTTTTTATGAGGATTATGTGGGAAAACCGTTCCGAGGTAATATGAATACTACCATCATAAAAACTGAAAAAGGCAAAACCATCATGTTGCAGCACGATGTAACTTCCACCAGACCATATTCGAGAATTCATTTATTGAGCGGTACAAAAGGTGTAGCTCAAAAATGGCCTGAGCCAGGTAAAATAGCCCTCGGAGAAAGCTGGATGAGCGAAAAAGAGCTGAAAGAAATTGAAGAAAAATACACCACACCGCTCGTTAAACACATCGGTGAAATAGCCAAAAAAGTAGGAGGACATGGCGGCATGGACTTCATTATGGATTGGCGACTAATAGATTGTCTCAGAAATGGCCTCCCTCTTGACCAAGATGTATATGATGCCGCCGCATGGAGTTCCATTGCTCATGCTAGCGAGCTTTCGGTGATGAAAAAAGGAAAAACTGTGGATATTCCTGATTTCACAAGAGGAGCATGGAAAAACAATCAGCCAGTGAGCTTGACCCTGAACGGTGGTGGAAATACGGAAGTGAGAAAAGTTTGATTCAGAAAAATATCTGAATCAAACCCTTTTCGTCCATTGTCAATTGCCTAATATATTGCTCTTTGCACACTTAGCACTATATTTGTACTATTCTAGCTTTAGCTAATAAAATAAATAGTAAACAATTGCAATTCAACGAACTCAATATACACGAAGACGTACTGGCTGGTATAGATGCCATGAACTACCTTCAGGCCTCGCCAATACAAGAAATGGCCATCCCGATTATTCTCGATGGTAAAGATTTGATAGCTTCCGCTCAAACAGGTACGGGCAAAACAGCAGCTTATTTAATTCCACTTTTGGACTTAATAATAAGAAGCGGAAACGAGCACATTACAGCCTTGATTTTGGTACCAACCCGTGAGCTGGCTAAACAAATAGACGAACAAATAGAAGGCTTTAGTTATTTTATAAGAGCCACATCACTAGCCATTTATGGCGGCGGAAAAGGCGAAAATTGGGACCAGCAACGCAAGGCTCTGGTAGATGGAGCTGACATAATCATAGCTACTCCAGGTCGTCTTTTAGCCCACATGAAATCTGGCGATGTCAAATTTGATGACCTCAAATGCTTGGTACTCGACGAGGCCGACAAAATGTTGGACATGGGATTCTCAGATGATATTCTGTACGTTATCAAACACCTACCTGTCAACCGCCAAAATTTGATGTTTTCGGCCACCATGCCACAGAAAATTAGAGACTTTGCCAACAAAATTCTCAGAAATCCAGAAGAAATAAAATTGGCAGTTTCGAAACCCGCCGTAGGAATAGATCAACAATTTTTCTTAGCAGCTGACCACCAAAAACTTCCACTTTTAATTCATTTGTTGAAAGATAAAAAAGACCTAACTATAATTATTTTCTCATCTCAAAAATCAATGATTAACCAGATTATCAGGGCTTTGGGGAAAGTAAAAATAATGGCAAGAGGCATATCTTCGGACAATAGCCAAGAAGAACGAGAAGAATATTTAAGAGGGTTTAAAAATAAAAATTTCAACATCCTAGTGGCTACAGACGTACTTTCGAGGGGAATTGACATCAATAATCTTAACCTAGTAATTAACTACGATGTGCCCCGCGACGCTGAAGATTACATTCATAGAATAGGTAGAACTGCTCGTGCCGAAACCACCGGAACTTCTTTCACTTTCATAAACGAAAAAGACCAACGCAAAATAGCCAGCATAGAAAAACTACTGGAAAGAGAAGTGGAAAAGCAAAATATTACTGCAAGTTTGGGCTTAGGAGCAGCACCAGAATATTCTGTAGAAAAAAGAAGTTTTAACAAACCATTCAAAAAGAAGTTTTTTGGTAAGAAAAAACCCCCAACTGCTTAAATTTCGTGTAAAATGACAACGAAAAAAGAGTTTTTTTCAATACCTGACAATATTCATTATCTCAACTGTGCCACCATGTCGCCGCTACCGAAAAAAGTGGAAGAGGCTGGCATAAAGGGCTTATTGAGAAAATCACAGCCATACGAAATTACACAAGAGCATTTTTTTGATACTGCCATCGATGTCAAGAAAAAATTTGCGAAACTCATAAATTGTATTGATTATGAGCAGATTGCAATCATGCCATCTGTTTCTTACGGTATGGCTACCGTGGTCAAAAACATTCATAGAAAAGGAATTTCAAAACATAAAACTAAAATAGTGTTGGTTGGGGAAGAATTCCCGAGCGATGTGTATGCCTGGCAGGAACTTGCGGCAGAAAATCCGCAATTAAGTATAAAAACTATACACGCTCCGCAGGAACTCAACAACAGAGGACAAAACTGGAACAGCGAGCTTTTGGAAGCATTACAACAAGAGACGCTTTTGGTATGTATTTCGCCCACCCATTGGGCAGATGGTACACTATTTGATCTCGAAAAAATAAAAGAGAAATGTGTAGAAAATGATATCTTATTTATCATAGATGCCACACAACATTTAGGAGCTTATGCCTTTGATATTCAAAAGATTAAACCTGATTTTCTAGTTGCGGCCACATACAAATGGCTTCTTGGACCTTATGGTACTACTTTGGCCTATTTTGGCAAATACTTTGATGATGGCTTTCCGCTCGAACAAACCTGGATTGGAAGAAAAAATAGCCAGGATTTCAAGAATCTCATCAATTATCAGTCTGACTATCAAGAGGGTGCCTTCAGATACAACATGGGAGAATTTAGCAATTTCATCAACCTCCCCATGATAGAAAAAGCCCTCGATTTGTTGATAGAATGGCAGCCAGCGGAGATTCAAAACTACGCCAAAAACCTCGGCGAACCTTATTTAGAAAGGCTACGAAATGCTGATTATTGGATTGAAAATGAAGAATTTAGAGCTGCCCATTTGTTTGGAATAAGATTGCCAGAAAACCTCAAAATAGAAACTGTTCAGAAAGCCCTTTCTGAACAAAAGGTATTTGTTTCTTATCGTGGTAACGCTATGAGACTGTCTGTAAATGTTTGGAACAATGAAGCCGACATGGAGATATTCACACAGATATTAGAAAAAATTAGCAAAGGATAAAATTCCTTGCCGTTTAGAAATGTAATCATTAAAAATAGACCATGGATAGAATGTATTTCATTCTGCTCGGTATCGTAATTCTCGCTTTCGTTTCAAATTTATTTATGGTCACCAAAAGCTCTTTTCCGGGTGGAGATGTAGGCGTTGGACCGGTGATTCAGCTTGTTATGGCTATCCCCTTATTTTTGATTTCAGTATTGGTTTACTTTTTTACCAAAAACATGAACATCAACTTCTGGATTTTGCTTTTACCTCTAATTCTGGAGCTTATCTATTTTGCATTTACCAAAGATTTGTTTAGCATTTTTGGTAAAGATTCAGGATCTTTTCTTATCAAAAGCTACGTTTATGCCATCACTTTGAGTACAGCTTTAGGCATTTTGGCGGCTTGGATGAATGGG
>CAMCYZ010000164.1 GCA_945885545.1 Spirosoma fluviale | reverse complement strand
CCGGCAAGTTTGGCCAAGGCAAAAGAGGATATGGAATGGATAAAATCAGAGCCAAACTAAAAACAACAAGTGAAGCATGGGTTGCGATGATCGTCTTGGTACTTAACCTGGTCAAAATGGCTGGGCGGGTACCGCTCGACCCAGTTTTTGGATAAAAAATCAGCCAGTAAATGACTTCGTTGGCTAATCTTAACAATATTTGTACTTCTCCAAGATTCATTGCGTAAACTTGAGTTTTTTAAGCAGACCCTAATTAACATAAATTATTCGTATTGACTTGAACATATGAATACTTTCATAACACCACTAGCATATTGATTAGTTGTGATATAAGCCTGGATTACTCTACTAGCATATTTATCAGTAACTGGAAATACTTTTACTACTCTCCTTTGGGTATACTCTTCTATATTTTACATAATTTTTTGTTGGTTTTTGATTTCGGTCATTTAATAGTTGAAATTCCGCCATCATTCTATATACTTTTTTATGATTGATAATTAGGCCATCATGTTGTAGGTGGCTCATTTCTTGATAACCATAGGCCGTTTAAGGTTGATAGAGTGTTTCGATCATCATTCGGATCACAATATCGTTCGATATAGGTTTTTGTTCGCCCTTGGAATTAATTAAAAGCGTAGTTTCGCTTGGTTTTATGCCTTTATTGCCAAAGCCTTTACTCTGATAATAATAATCATGCTTAAGAATAGAAAATATGCTAAAAACTAAATCTTTACATAACCACAAGCCAATGTGTTTTTTGGCCAAATCTACTTTTTCGCCTGGGGATAAAGCTTTTTTAGCAACTCATCCCTTAAGCGAATGACTAGCTCTTTCTCGGCTACCATTTCTTTGTAATGCTTCAGCTCTTTTTCAAGTTCTTTAACACGGCCTACAGCCTCTTTTGAGTTATCATAATCCAAAGCTCCCTCACCTGATACAAAATACTTCCGTTTCAAATAATAATAGGTTCTAGGATGCAAAATGTACTTTTCCAGGGTAAGTTTCAAGCCTTTTTCTGATGCCTCTGTAAGAATCTTAATTTCTCCTGTTTTGAATAATTCTTCTTTTTCATAGACATAATTACAAAAATAATTTTGAAATCATGTCCGATTATTTAGGGGAGCGAAACATATAGGCAGAGCAATCAGATGAATCTATTATGCTGTCTATCATAGTAAAATAGGTGAAAATGCACAGCTTTTTATGGATGAATGCTTAGATTTTTTCTGTTTCATATCATGCAGGTTTTAACCGATAATGGGCTTGAATTTACCAATCTGTTAATAATGAGCAAAAAAGGCACTCTCTGTACAAAATCCTCTTTGCTTGATGTGAAATGCACAAAAAACAATATCGATCACCAATCAACGAAGCCTTAAAGCCCGCAAACAAATAGAATACTGGAAAGGGTAAATAGAACAATAAAAAACAATCTAATTCTTAAAAATGAGTACCAAGGCACAATCGAAATAAACAAAGCTTTAATTGGGTTTATGTGTTTTTATAACCTTTTATGAAGGCATAGTTCGCTAAAAAAAGAACTATAAGTAAGAACACCCTTGGATGCAGTTAATAAATGGTTCAATCTCAAACCTGAATTATTCAAAGAAAAACCTGAAATTTCATATTAAAAATTAGTAGCATCCGAATGAACAAAAAAGATCACTCTAACTACTTGAATATTAAATACTTTCAGGTTTTTTTACCCTAAGGGGAGTGTTTTTGTTATAATCATATCACTCCTTCAGAGTGGTTGATTGTCAAGTGTTTATGAATTTTAAATTCACTTTTTATATTTACTCGGATGCTAGTAATTAAAAATTAAAAAAAATTCAAATTTTAACAACAACTTTTTGAAACTTAACAAATTGTCTTTAATTTAGAGATTAAATGACATTATTAACAATGAGCCCTTCAAATTTTGAAACACTAATTGGCAGATTGCATCCTTTGGTTGTTCATTTACCAATTGGTATTTTATTGTTATTGGCTTTATTTGAATTTCTTGGAAGAAATGAAAAATATGCTGTTTTACGCCCAGCAATAGTACAAATGGCATTTTGGGGAATGATTTCAGCTATATTTTCTTGTATTGCAGGTTATATTCTCTCTAAGAGTGGCGGTTATGATAAAGATTTACTCGCTTGGCACAAATGGTTTGGAATTGCCATAGCTGTTTTAACAACTGCTTTTTACGTTTTCAAAAAAATAGGTATTGAACCCAAATTTTTTGGCTTAATTTCTTGTTTTATCTTTACAATTATACTTTCTATAACAGGGCATTTTGGTGGAGCTTTAACACATGGAGAAGATTATTTGACTCAACCGTTTTTAGCAATGATTGGTGCTGCCCCTGTAAAAGTGGTTCGTCAACCCATTACCAATATTAATGAGGCCTTTGTTTACAAAGATATAATCGAACCAGTATTAGAACAAAAATGCATGCAGTGCCATAATTCCCAAAAGCAAAAAGGCAATCTTAGAATTGATACGCCAGAATTATTGCTGAAAGGGGGCAAACATGGAAAAATAATTATTGCAGGAAATACGCAAGAAAGCGAATTCTATAAAAGACTATTATTGCCCGAAGAAGACGAACATCGAATGCCACCCAAGGGTAAAACTCAACTTTCTAAGCAAGAACTTGTTCTGATCGAATGGTGGATTCAAACAGGGGCTTCCATGAATAAAAAAGTAGCTAGTTTGCCAAAAAATGGTAATATTAAGACAATTTTAGCAAGTTTACAGGGAGGGGCTGGAAGTCAAGAAATCAATGAAAATGGCAAAGAAGTAAGCGAGTTTTTAGAAGAAAAAGTACCAAACTCTGCATCAAAGGACATTGAATCTCTTTCAAAAATAAATATAATTGTTGATGTTTTATCGCCTAAAAATGGTTGGGTGAGTATCAATACAGTAAATAATACACGTTTTAATGATGCTCAAATTAGTTTATTGTTACCTCTTAAATCTCAAATTGTTTGGCTTAATTTGGGTGATAGTCAGATTACAGGAACTTCTTTAAAAACTATTGGAGAGTTATCTAATATGACAAGATTAAATCTTGAAAATACTGCCATTTCCGATGCGGGGTTGCAAAATCTTTCAAAACTCAAACATCTGCAATATCTAAACTTGGTTAATACCCACATAAGTAATGCTGGCTTAGAAACACTAAAAGAAATCAAATCGTTAAAAAAAGTTTATTTGTGGCAAAGCAAAGTAAATTTGGTTGGTGTAGAATCCCTTAGAAAAGCCTTACCAAACTGTGAAATTAATGTTGGAGAAGAATTAATAATTAATAAGCCTATCGAATCAAAATGAAAAATATACGCATTTTTGGAGTTTTTATTTTTTGTAGTTCTCTTTTCTGGTCTTGTTCCAATCAGATGGAAATTCCAAAAGAAATACAAGCTTATGAAGAGAAATTGCCTGAAATGGTAGATTTTAATTTACACATCAAGCCCATTTTATCAGACCGTTGTTTCAAATGCCATGGACCCGATAAAGCCAAAATTGAAGCAGGTTTACAATTGGCTAATTATGAAGGAGCGACCCTCGAATTAGAAAGCGGTGCAAAGGCAATAGATCCCAAAAATATTGGCAATAGTGAATTAGTCGCTCGTATTTTAAGTAAAGACCCTGATATGGTTATGCCAACTCCCGAGAGTCATTTAACGCTTTCGGATGAAGAAAAAGCGATGCTTATCAAATGGATTAAGCAAGGGGCTGAATATAAAGAGCATTGGTCATTGTCGATAATTGAAAAGCCCGATGTTCCCAAAGTTGGCAAAAGTTTTTTGGCTCGCTGGGGTTTGGTGGAAGATGAGGAAACAAAGTGGGTAAAGAATGAAATAGATAATTTTACCTTAGCAAAAATGAAAGAAAATGGGTTTGGCCCAAGCCTCCCTGCAGATAAAAATACCCTAATCCGCCGTGTTTATATGGATCTGACGGGTTTGCCACCAACACCTGATGAAATTGAGGCTTTTGTGAATGATAAAGCTGAGAACGCATACGAAAAAGTAGTAGATAAATTAATTAAATCAAAGCATTTTGGTGAGCAGCAAGCAGTAAGTTGGTTAGATTTAGCTCGTTATGCCGATTCAAATGGCTACCAAGATGATGCCATTCGCACAGCCTATCCATATCGTGATTGGGTTATTAATTCTTTCAACGAAAATTTGTCATTTGATAAATTTGTAACCTATCAGCTAGCAGGTGATTTACTACCCAAGCCCACCAAAGAAATGATGGTGGCTACGGGTTTCAATCGAAATCATCCCCAAAGTGAAGAAGATGGGATAGTTCCTGAAGAATACCAAGTAGAATATGTTGCTGACCGTACCAATACTTTTGGTAAAGCATTTTTAGGATTAACTATGGAATGTAGTCGCTGCCATGATCATAAATATGACCCAATCAGTCAGAAGGACTATTATTCTATGTTCGCATTTTTCAATAATGTCAATGAATATGGACAGTCGCCATTTGGTTCTACTTCAAGTCCGATGATGACCTTGCCCAAAAAAGAGGCTGAAAAAAAGATTAATTTTATTAAAAGTCTATTATCGAATAATATAAAAAAGACCGAAGTTCAAAAGGATAAAGTACGGGAAAGATTCGAAAAGTGGCTAAGTAATGGAGGTAAAAATCAACTGATTTCACCCAAAAAAGACTTACTTATTGATATTCCTTTTGAAGTAAAATCAATAAAATGGGAAGGCGAAAAAAAAGATAAAGAGCGACCATTTTTTGCAAATCTTGCCAATGATACCCTCGCCATGGAAATGTATGGCGAAATTGAAGGCCGGCCTGTTTCAATAAAAGGTCGACGTGGTTTAGGTGTAAAATTTATTGGAGACGGCTATTTAAAAATTCATGAATCCAACAACTGGTGGAACAACAAGAATTTTGATCACCGTACAGTTGGCAATTTTGAACGAAACCAACCTTTCACTATCAGTCTTTGGGTTGGCCTCATTGACCCAAAGTTCAAAGGTCAAATTTTCAATAGAAATTCAGGACCATTGGCTGGTTGTAAAGGCTATGAATGTAATCGATTGCAAGATGGTAGGTTGTCTTTTAGAATCAATAATGTGTGGCCTGATAATGCTATTGACTTTGAAACAGAACAAAAACTAAAACCGAATGAATGGACGTACATTACAATGAGCTACGATGGTTCGAGTCAAGCATCGGGTTTAAAAGTATATCTGAATGGTAAATTGGCCACAGGAAAATTTGTGGCAGATAATCTTGATGGAAGCACCATTTGGAATAAAAATAAAGAAATTTATAAAAGTTATGCTGCTTCGTCCAACTTTTCATTTGGAAAAATGCACACCACCATCAATAAAGGGTATGCCGTTGATGAGCTCAAAATTTTTGGTCGAGAACTAACCCCTTTGGAAGTTCTAAGTGCCATGAGAGATAAAGATTTAGTACAAAGTGCATTAAATACACCATCTGATAAACGTACAGATTACCAAAAAGACGCTCTTTTTGACTATTATGTAACACATATTGACCCCATCATGAGGGAATTAGCCATTAATCGCCAAAAACTAATTGGCGAAGAAGTGGAGATATTAAACAACGAAATAGACATCATGGTTGTGCGAGACCGCAAGCAAATGCGTAAATCGTATATCCTAGAAAGAGGTGTTTATGATGCTCATGGAGAGGAAGTTACAGCTGAAACGCCACTAAAAATCGGAAAACTGCCCAGTTCTTATCCTCGTAATCGACTTGGACTGACGCAATGGTTATTAGATGAAGACAATCCATTATTTGCTCGGGTGATGGTAAACCGATTTTGGTTGCAATATTTTGGTAATGGTTTAGTAAAAACCCAAGAAGACTTTGGGAGTCAGGGAGAACTACCTTCTCACCCCGAACTATTAGATTGGCTGGCATCAAAATTCAGACAAGATGGTGAAGGTTGGGATACCAAAGTGTTTATCAAGCGAATTGTGATGTCGGCTACTTATCAGCAATCATCAAAAGCTAACAAAGAACAAATCGAAGCTGACCCTGATAATCGTTGGCTGGCAAGGGGAAGTAGCTACCGTTTTAGTGCTGAACAAGTACGAGATAATACATTGTTAGCCAGTGGTTTATTAGTTAGAACTATCGGTGGCCCAAGTGTTTATCCATATCAACCTTCAGGCATTTGGGAAGCTTTGGCTACTCGAAATGCAACAAGTTATGTACAGCAACACGGTGACAGTTTGTACCGTCGAAGTATGTATACGATTTGGAAACGGACAAGTCCCCCGCCTATGATGCTCAATTTTGATTCTCCTGACCGTAGTTTATGCACTGTTCGTCGACAAAAAACTGCTACACCTTTGCAAGCATTAGTTACACTCAACGACCCACAATTTGTGGAAGCAGCAAGGGTATTAGCAGAAAGAACCATTAAAAAGAAAGTAACTTTCGAGGCCCGAATAACCTATTTTTTTCAATCGGTTCTTTCAAGAAAACCTCGGCAAAGTGAATTAATTATTTTAAAAAGCCTGTTTGAAATAGAACTTGAAGGATTTGAAAAAGCACCCAATCGAGCAGTATCTTTATTGGCAACGGGTGAATTTCCAAGAGATAAATTGTTAAATAGTAACGAATTAGCAGCATATACAATTTTAGCTAGTACAGTATTGAATTATGATGAAGCCATAGTGAAAAGATAAAAATATATGAAAAATAGAACAACTGAATTACAGGATAAAGTACACGATCAAATAAGCCGTCGTACATTTTTAACTTCATCTGGAATTGGATTAGGTGCAGCAGCATTATCGTCCATATTACCGACAACCGTAAATGCTGCTGAAAATCAGTATAAATTAGGTCCTCACTTTGCACCCAAAGTTAAAAGAGTTATTTATTTACATCAAAGTGGAGCTCCTTCCCAATTAGAAACCTTCGATTATAAGCCTAAGTTAGAAGCAATGTGGGGCCAAAATCTACCTGAATCCATAAGAGGAGGACAAAGGCTTACCGGAATGAGTGCAGGGCAAAGCTCTTTCCCACTGGCAGCTTCAGCTTTCAAGTTTTCACAATATGGCAAAAGTCGTGCATGGATTAGCGACTTGTTGCCCTACCATAGGCAAATAGCCGATGAGTTATGCTTTATCAAATCCATGCACACCGAACACATCAATCACGACCCAGCGATTACGTTTATTCAAACAGGTAATCAAATTGGTGGTCGTCCGTCGATGGGTTCTTGGATGAGTTATGGTTTAGGTTCAGAAAATCAAAACCTTCCCGCTTTTGTGGTTTTACTTTCAAAAGCAACCACGAACCCAGACCAACCACTTTATGCAAAATTGTGGAGCAATGGTTTTATACCGTCGGTGCATCAAGGCGTGGTGTTTAGGTCAGGGCAAGACCCTGTTTATTACCTCAACAACCCCAATGGTATCGATAAATCGTCTAGAAGAAATATGTTAAGTGCTTTGTCGAAATTGAGTGAAGACCAATACAAACAAGTATTAGACCCCGAACTCGACAGTCGTATGAAACAATACGAAATGGCATACAGAATGCAAAGCTCTGTACCGGAAACATTAGATATATCCAAAGAACCAGATTCAGTTTTTAACATGTACGGCCCTGATAGCCGCATTCCCGGTACTTTTGCTGCTAATTGTCTTTTAGCCAGAAAATTAGCCGAAAAAGATGTACGTTTTATACAACTCTACCACAAAGGTTGGGACCATCACGGTAACTTACCCAGAGATATTCAAATCATGGCAAAGTCAGTTGATCAAGCATCGGTTGCGTTGATTAAAGATTTAAAACAAAGAGGGCTTTTAGACGATACATTGGTCATTTGGGGTGGTGAATTTGGACGAACGAATTATTCGCAAGGGAAACTTACCAAGGAAAATTATGGAAGAGACCATCATCCACGTTGTTTTTCAATATATATGACTGGTGGTGGTGTAAAAAGAGGAATTTCTTACGGCGAAACCGATGAATTTGGCTATAATATCACCAAAAACCCTGTTCATATTCATGACCTTCAAGCTACAATTATGCACCTAATGGGCATTGATCATGAGCAGCTTACTTTCAAATTTCAAGGTCGCCGTTATCGCCTAACTGATGTAGCAGGAAAAGTTGTAAGACCAATTTTAACCTAAACTACTCAATTATAATATTACTAGCGTCCGAGAGGCAGAAATTATTTTAATTTTTTTTCTTGAAAAAATATAAGCACGAGTTTTAAGGCTCCAGCTAATTAGATAGCTTTATTTCGACAAAAAAACTGGCATCTAATGAACAAAGATAATTCTCCTTATTTGAAACTATAATGATACCTCTAAATTAGACAGGTACGATAATTGATTATCACCTTTTAAATTTAGAAACATGAGCAAGCAAAACAAGAGGCGGAATTTTGACAGTAATTTTAAAGCCAAAGTGGCATTAGAGGCTATTTAGGAAAAACTTACTTTGGCCGAATTGGCATCCAAGTATGATGTCTTTCCAACACAAATTTCAGATTGGAAGAAGATTTTTTTGGCAGGAGCAGGTATTGTATAATCTAAAGGCCAAAAAGGCTGACAAATCTGAGGATGTAACAGCACTTTACGAGCAAATTGGTAGATTGCAAATGGATATAGCTTTTCTAAAAAAAATTATGACCAAGTCAAAAACTGAACGCTTGAAAATGGTAGAAATGGAGGAGAATGACATTAGTATTGTTCGTCAATGTGATTTGTAAAGTGTCTGTTAGTCAACACTCTATTACACTCCAGAAGATCAAGAGTCTGACTTGAATCTTGAAATTATGGCGAAATTAGATAAACAATAT
>CAMCYZ010000163.1 GCA_945885545.1 Spirosoma fluviale | reverse complement strand
CTACCGAGGCATTTAATGCCTCCGAAATAACCTTTGAATGCTCATCAACCTGACGAAGTGTCTCTTCTCCGTAAAGATGTTGACTACCCGTCACAAACCATACTTCGTATTGTTTTATATCTATCATTTTATTTATTTAGTTCGAAATTGGAACACGGAGAAAACGGATTTGACACTGATTATTACAAAAAAAATCCGTGTCTGATTCGTCTAATCAGTGTTCCATTTTTTAATTATGATTTATTTTCAATAAATTTCCCAAACTCAAGATACTTTTCATAAAGCTTCTTATAAACTTCCACCTTCTCTTTCGCAGGAAAATAAGTCTCATCAAAACCAGAACCCATGGCTTTTTGGGCTTCATTGATGTTAGCAAAAACTCCTGCTGCTGTGGCGGCATTCATGGCGGCACCTAAGGCACAGGCTTGGTCGGAACTTGCCACTTTTATGGGCATATTCAGTACATTAGCCAATGTTTGCATCACAAAAGCTGATTTTTTGGCAACACCACCTATCGAAATAACTTGCTTGATAGGCACACCCTCATTAATAAATCTATCTACTATGGCTTTTGACCCGTAGGCAGTAGCCTCCACCAAAGCTTTAAAAATCTGAGCAGCATCTGAACCTAAATTCAGACCATACATAGCTCCCTTCAGAGTATGATTGGCATCTGGAGTGCGGCGACCATTAAACCAATCCAAAGCAATCGGGTCATTTTCGGTAAGTGTTATTTGAGCGGCTTTTTCTGATAAATGAGGAATTAGCTTTTCTGATAATTGATCTTTTTGCACTTGGCTATCTATCAAATCAAAAACTGGCCCTAAAAGCATTTTTTGGAACCAAGCATACACATCTCCGAAGGCCGACTGCCCTGCCTCCATACCCAACATGCCTGGCACAATCGAACCGTCAACTTGACCACATATTCCTTTTATCAACAGATGCCCAACCTCCTCGTTTGGAGCTATCAACATATCACAAGTAGAGGTCCCCATCACACGGACAAGCGAGTATGGCTCGATTTCAGCACCTACGCCACCCATGTGAGCATCAAAAGCACCAACGCCAATGATTACGCTTTCAGGTAAACCGAGTTTTGCTGCCCATTCGGCTGAGATAATTCCCATGGCTTGGTCAGAGGTGTAGGTTTCTGAAAACAACCTATCTCTTAATCCGGCCAGAAGCGGGTCTAAAGTGGTTAAAAACTCTTCCGACGGCAGTCCACCAAACTCTGGATGCCACATGGCTTTGTGGCCAGCTGCACAACGACTTCTTTTCATGGTCAAAGGATTGGTGTCTCCAGTCAAAACTGCCGAAACCCAATCGCAATGCTCTACCCAGGAAAAAGCTTTTTCACGAATGCTTGAGTCAACCCTAAGGGTTCTTAAGATTTTTGCCCAAAACCACTCCGAAGAATAAATGCCACCTACGTATTTGGTATAATCTACTTTCCAACCATGGGCCAAAGTATTTATTTGTTCAGCTTCTGCATTGGCGGTATGGTCTTTCCAAAGAATAAACATGCCATTTGGGTTTTCGGAAAATTCCGGCAACATGGCCAAAGGCGTACCATTGCTATCTACAGCCACTGGTGTTGAGCCAGTGGTGTCAACTGAAATACCAACAATATTTTGTATGAGGTCTTGACTTTGATTTAGTAAAGCACCTTTTATGGCATTTTCTAAACCTTCCAGATAATCCAGTGGATGCTGCCGAAACTGCGAATTAGCAGGGTCAGAATACATTCCTTTTTTCCATCGCTCGTAGTAATGCACGTGCGAAGCGATTTCCTTACCCGTGGTGTCAACCAAAAGAGCCCTTACCGAGTCGGTGCCATAGTCTAGGCCGATAATATATTTTATGCTCATTTATATTTAATCTTTTTTATTCTCGATGATTCTTTTTTATTAATAAAACTCTCGTAAACTCCAATTATTTGTAAATGACTCTATTTCATATATTTATTGTTTACCGCTAAGGCACAAAGACGCTAAGAAATAATCATTTCTTTGTGTGTCTAAGGTCTTAGTCATGAATGTTTCATAATAAATGCAAAGTTGAAAAATAAATTGTGTAAACTTAACACAATGTAAAATTTTGAACAAATAATTATTGAAATTATTATATAAATATAATTTAAGAAAACTATTTCGTCCACTAAATAAGTAAAAAGCTAGTTTAATATTAGGGGCATCCGACTAAATAAAAAGGCTCACTCTAACTACTTATACGTTAATCCTTTTCAGGTTTTTATATTCAAAGAGGTTAATTTTCATCATAATCATATCACCCCTGCCAGGTGGTTGATTGTCAAATGTTTATGGAATTAAAATTCGCTTTTTTATATTTACTATGAAGATAGTAATTAAATATTTTTGTTTGAAGATTCAATTGTCTTTAATGAAGTAAGTTTAGATTTATCAATTTTTAATAAAAACTAATGCAGCCGAATACCTTTCGTTTATATATTTCTCCAAATCTGTTATTGATTTAGAGAAATTAGCCGAATTTGAAAGGTGGCTGTAAGGAGGCTTTTCGACTTCAGACCCTATAAAATTAGGTTCTAAAATAGCTTTGTGCTTTTTTAAGTATTCGCTCAAAATCTGAGGATTAAAACTAGTATTGATAAAGTTCTTTACCGCGGTTCTATAAAAGGTGTAATATTCTGGATCATCAATTAAAAATCTAATCAAAGGCCACTGATTTCCTACTTCCTTCATGTCAAAAGTTAAAGCAGTACGGTTATTCCCTCCTTTCATCTGAAAAGAAAGGTTCAAATCATACGGTATATAGTTTAATTTGCCATCTATGTTTGCCAAAAAATAATTGTGGGTAATTTGTCCATATCCGTCCCAGTTTCCAACGGTATTATTTACTGCCAAATATCTTAAAAAACCTTTAACATCAAAAATAGACTCTAAATTCTTTTTCCATTGGAGTCTGTTTGTCAACCTATTGGGGTTATTCAGAATCGAAATCAACTGCTTTACATCTGTATAATCAGCTTGTAGTTTGTTGTTCTGTTTTTCGAATAAAGTCAAATTGAAGTTTTGAAAGCTGGATTCGGGTTTGTAAACATTTCCTGCAATTTTCCCAGTTTGATTTTGCACCAAATGCTCTGCTACAGCCTCAATTACCTGATAAACACCACAATATTTTGAACCTTGACCAAAGTCAACATAAACCCTATAATTGGCCACTTTACAAGCTAAAACATCGTTTTTCCGAAAAAGGCTAGTCAATAGTTTTTCTTTCATGAAGGTATTATCACCAAAACTGGGTGAAAACGATAATTCTCTAAAACCATAAAAACGTTGATTCTTCACCTCCTTATGTTCATCCTCAAACTCATCAAACTGAAGTTTGAAAGGAAACTTATAAATCCCACTTCGCCAACTTGAGCTTAAAGAGGCATTGCCTTTTAGTCGAAAACCTACTTTTTTCCAAAAAGTTTGACCTTGTTGAACATCAGCCATGACATAAATAGGATCTCCAGGAACAGCATCCAAATTAGTAGCTTGTAATGGAGTAACACCTGGAATTGCCATTTGACTACCAAATTTTCTGGCAGTACGCATTTCCATATCTCTTTGAATTTTCTCCCAGTTTTCAGCTCCAACTTTAATCCTTATTATCCTTATTTCTTCTTCAGGGAACACCCAAGAATATTCAGGATTGGTTCCAAAAGCTGCTTGAACATTTGGGTCTATATTTTTGTCACATGAAAAAATAAACAATATGGAAATTCCAATAATTACTAAATTACGCATGGTCATTTGATCAAATTGATATTGGATTAAAATTTTCCAAAACCCAAATATCGATAAAATTACATTTAAAACTAAGGATATCAAATATCAATTTGGTTATTCTAAATCACAAACCAGCATTCACCAAAGGTGAAACCTTTGTACCAATCAAATCAATGGCATTTAACAGTTTTTCATGAGAAAGCCCAGCATTATCCATTTGAAAAGTAACACGCGAAATACCACCGAGTGCTTCGCTGTATCTGAGTATTTTGGCCGCTACTTCTTCGGGGCTTCCCACTAAAAATGCTCCCAGTGGCCCAATTTGTGACATAAAATGTGCTTTTGTTACCGGTGGCCAACCTCTTTCTTTACCGATTTTGGTAAACATTTCGGCATAGCCCGGATAATATTCTTCGATGGCAGTGTCCAAATCTTTGGCAACATAACCCAAGGAATGTAAGCCCACTTTCAATTTTTCGGGAGCATGGCCTGCCTTGCGACCCGCCTCTCGGTACAAATCTACCAAAGGCCTAAATCGGTGTGTATCGCCTCCAATAATGGCCACCATAAGTGGTAATCCCAGAAACCCAGCTCGTACAAACGATTGCGGTGTGCCGCCAACACCCAACCAAATAGGAATATCTTCTTGAATGGGCCTTGGATAAATAGCTTGATTTTGTAGTGCAGGCCTAAATTTGCCTGACCAAGTGATGGTTTCGGATGCTTTGATTTTTAATAGCAAATCCAATTTTTCAACAAAAAGCTCGTCATAATGATGCAAATTGAGACCAAAAAGAGGAAAGGCATCTGTGAAAGATCCACGACCCACCACCATTTCTGCCCTGCCATTTGAGATTAAATCTAAAGTCGCAAAATTTTGAAAAACTCTCACGGGATCTGCTGCACTTAGTACCGTTACAGCACTACTCAGTATTATGTTTTGGGTCTTTGCCGCGGCGGCTGCCAGAATCATAGTGGGTGCCGAATCCAAAAATTCTTTTCTATGGTGTTCACCTATACCAAAAAAATCTAAGCCCGAGGAATCAGCAAAAGCTATCCTTTCTAATAACTCTGAAATGGCAATTTGGCTGTTTTTATTTGTATCAGGTTTAGAACTATCTTTTGCAGCAAAACTATCTATTCCTATTTCCATTGGTTCGGTGTTATTGCTTTTCTACAAAAAAAAGCAAGAGTTGGTTCAACTACAGATTCATGAAATAATGAAAGGCATTGAATTGAGAAGTGTATTTTTCGGTATCAAGCTTAAACAAGGAAGCCTTTTTGGTCGTGGAATTGTTATCTTTCTCGCCTGTATCTATCAACAGTTTTGTGGAAAGAATCTTTCTACTGAAGTTTCTTCTGTCCAATTTATAGCCATAAATAGCCTCGTAAAGTCGCTGCAAAGCAGGAATGGTAAACTTGTCCGGCAATAATTCAAAACCAATTGGATGAAGAGCGGCCTTATATCTTACCTCGGCTATGGCCTTTTCTACCATTTCGTTGTGGTCAAAAATCAGATTTGGCTTATTTTCTAAAGAAAACCATGAGCCGTTTTTTGATTTGGCCAACTCAGCGTCATGCATATCAATATTAATTAAAGCATAAAAACAAACAGATACGGTTCTTTCAACGGGGTCACGGTTTACCTTTCCGTAGCTTTGGAGCTGTTGGAGGTAAACGTTATCGAGACCCGTAAGTTCATTTAGAATTCTTTTGGCACCGTCTTCGAGGTCTTCGTCTCTTTTCAAAAAACCACCCATAAGCGACCAATGGCCTAACTCAGGCTCAAAATTGCGTTTGATGAGCAAAAGCTTGAGGTTTTCGCCGTCAAACCCGAAAATGCAGCAATCTATAGCTAGGTTTATCTTATCGGCTTGTAAGTATTGATTTAGCATTTATTCAATTCAAAAAAATTAATTCCTATATATTCACAAAATTTAATTCTCTATCCTAACACCCATAATCTTAGTAGGAAACCAAAGTCTCATTTCACCTATTCCTCTATTTGACCTAGTATAATAGGGTATCAGTTTAACTGTTTTGGCAGAGGTATTTATCTCTTGCTCTGTAAAGTTAAAGACCTTGGCCGTTGTGGACAAAGTTGTAACGCCGTTAAGCAAATTCGGCTCGAAGTTGTTGGTGAAACTATTCGCTG
Organism: Spirosoma fluviale; assembly: GCA_945885545.1. Classification (GTDB taxonomy): domain Bacteria; phylum Bacteroidota; class Bacteroidia; order Cytophagales; family Spirosomataceae; genus Leadbetterella; species Leadbetterella lacustris. The sequence continues at coordinate 2,990 of CAMCYZ010000163.1, read as the reverse complement.
CCCCAAACACAATATTGGACGTTTTCCCTTCATTATCAACAAATTCGGCACAATACATCAATGGCCCTCTTTGAACGGCAACTAGATTTCTATTGGTCTCTATTTTTTCATTTGAATACACCTTTTGCGTGTACATCGGCAGATTGAGTTCTACAATATCACCGTTTTTCCAAAGTCTATTGATTTCAAAATAACCTTTACTGTTTCTTCTCACATCCACAACTGCCCCATTAACTTTCACAATACCCGAATACTCCGAAATCTCTCTTACTTCGTAAAGGTTGGTGGGGAATATCCGGCCATCTATCCAACCCGGAACTCTCAAGTTCAATGAAAAAGTAGTTCCTTTTTTGTTGTTCGTACCTACTTCAAACTTCACGTTTCCTTCCCAAGGCATGTTAGAAGTCTGCTTGATCGTTACATTGTTTTTAGCATCAATAGCATACGTGGTCTCGCTTCCAATGTATAAATTTACAAAAACCTCCGCTCCTTTTTGGGCATAAATATAGCCCGGAATGGAAGGCATAAACCTGCAAATGTTGGATGGGCAACAAGAGCATTTAAACCACGGTGACCGTTTGTTTTCGCCGCTTAACTTTCCGTTGCGAGTGGTATATTCCATCGGGTTGGCATAATAAAACGATTTACCGTCGAGGCCAATGCCACCCAAAATTCCGTTGTATAGCGTTCGCTCCACCATATCCATATATTTCGACTCTCCAGTTAGCATAAACATCCTGTGGTTCCAGTAAACGTTGCCGATTCCTGCACAGGTTTCGCAATACGCGGATTCGTTGGGTAGTTGGTAATCAGGGCCAAAACCTTCCCAGCCACCCGAAGAACCTATGCCGCCAGTGATATATGTTTTTTTGCCAGCCGCATTTTCCCAAATTTTGTTGATGGCATCCAAATAGGCTTTATTCTGCGTCAATGCCGCCACATCGGCCATGCCCGAATATAAATAAGTTGCCCTAACCGCATGTCCAATGGCCTCGGTTTGTTCTATAGCCGGTTTGTGATCTTGCCAATATTCTCCTGTTTCCCACACAGTGGCTTCTTTATCTCCGGCCGTTTTGGCATAAATACGTTTCCCTCTGCATTCTATAAAAAACTGGGACAAGTCCAAATAACGTTTGTCGCCAGTGGCCAAATACATTTTTACTAAACCAATTTCTATGACTTGATGCCCCGGAGCAACGGATTTTTTACCAGGCCCAAATACTGTTAATAAATGGTTGGCATTTTTTATGGCCAAATCAAGCATATTGCGTTTTTTGGTTGCCAAAAAATGTGCGGATGCCGACTCATAAAAATGACCCATATTGTACAATTCATGGCTTAGTTCGTGCTCTTTTTCGTAGCGTTCGGTTCCCATCCATTCGTGCTGATCGCCCATGGTTCGGGTGGTGAACAAATATCCGTCAGGTTCTTGTGCCGCACCAATAACCGCAATGAGCGAGTCCAAGTAATCGTCGAGCTTTTTATCGTATTTTATCTGAAGCGAATAAGAGGCCCCTTCTATGATTTTATACACATCCGAATCATCAAATACATACGCACCACAAAGCTTTCCTGACCTAGCGGCAGCTTGCTCGAAGTTTTTGATTCGGCCGGTTATTTTTGACTGATGAAAAGACCAAGGAATGGTTTCGGTGCGATTAATTTCAATTTTAGGCAGCCAAAAATTATCGTTTAGATGCACTTTGTTGAACGTAATGCCCTGATAGGGGTAATAACTTTGTGCAAAAGCAAATATTGAAGACAACAACAGAAGGAGTGTTAGTACTTTTCTCATGATTTTAGGGTAAAATAAAGTTCATAAACTTAGCTAAAAATTAGTAAAAACCATATTGTTCAGGCAATTTAATCGTCAAAAGGCTTAAAGTGGGATTCCTGAAAAAGTAAAACATTATTCAAAAATCAGATAAAGTAGCCAAGTTCAACCGCAATAAAACCCATATCTTTGTGAATCAATAAAGATATTTATGCCCAAAATTGCGATTGCCACTTACGAAAAGTCCCCAGATTTAAACGATAATGACCGTTTGATGCTTCCGATATTAGAGGAAAAAGGATTCATTGTAAGTACTGAAATTTGGGATAATCCTAAAGTAGATTGGAAAAGCTATGACCTTGTGATAATACGAAGCACTTGGGATTATTATCTAAAACCAAATGAATTCAAAAACTGGGTTTCGCAGTTTATTGATTCAAAAACCAGACTCATAAATTCGCCTGAAATAGTGTTAAAGAATTCACATAAGTTTTATTTGAAAGAACTCGCCGAAAAGGGCGTTGGCATTATTCCAACTATATTTTCGTCAGGGAAAATAGAATTGGAGAAACTCAATATATGGAAAAAAGTGGTCATCAAGCCAGCAGTTTCGGCAGGATCACACGAAACCGAGGTTTTTGAAATAGCCAACCTTACCCAAGAAATTCTTGATAAGAAAATTGAAACTGGCGATTGGCTCATTCAACCCTTTCTGGAGGAAATACAAGATGCAGGCGAAATATCCTTGTTGTTTTTTGGTGGTGAATTATCCCACGCCATACAGAAAGTACCGAAGTCTGGCGACTTCAGGGTACAGAAACAATTTGGTGCTCAATACCTGAAATATGAACCAACTAATGAGCTGTTAGACATTGGAAAAAACATTTTGGGAATTGCCGGAAAAAATTCCGTTTATGCCCGAATAGACGGCGTAATGACCCAAAAAGGCTTTTTATTGATGGAAGTGGAGATGATTGAGCCTGACTTGTATTTTGAACATGCTGTTGATGGACCAAATAGATTTGTGGAGGCCGTGTTGGCAGGATACTAGAAGTTCTACCTCCTAACCCCACCTTTTCTGCCAATTAACATATACACATAATGGATCCTAGAAAAGGAATCAACAGAATGACCAATACCCAAACTATTTTATTGGTTTGGTCTTGAAATTGTCTTTGAATGAGGTCTACTAAAGCAAATATCCATAATACTAAAG
>CAMCYZ010000162.1 GCA_945885545.1 Spirosoma fluviale | reverse complement strand
GCCGATCCTATTTCGGTTAAAGAGCACTCCCTTACTTTCTTGGTTATCTATACCGCCATTTTTATTACAGGACCGGGTAGGTTGTCACTCGACAACAGAATTTTTAGCAGATAAAATCTCTTTGTAAATAACTTCAGGAAAATACTGATATTCAAGTTCATGTATTTTAGCCGCCACGCTTTCAGGTGTATCGTTTTCAGTCACCTCACATTTTGCCTGAAAAATAACTTTACCTTCGTCATAATGCTCATTTACATAATGAATAGTGATGCCCGTCTCTTTTTCTTTATTGGCTACAACGGCCTCGTGAACATGATGACCCCACATACCTTTTCCGCCATATTTGGGCAATAATGCTGGGTGAATATTTATCATTCGATTTTCAAAAGCCCTAGTCAGATTGCTTGGTACCAACCACAGAAATCCCGCCAAAATAACCCAATCTATTCCTTGCGATTGTAATATTTCCACAATCTTATTTGTTTTGGCAAATAATTTTTTATTGAAAACTAAGGTAGGAATATTTAGCCTTTGTGCCCTTTCTATAACCCCAGCAGCAGGGTTATTGGTAAGAATCAAACTGACTTCAACATGGTCATTTGAATTGAAATATTCTGTAATCCGCTCAGCGTTAGACCCTGAACCTGAGGCAAAAATGGCTATTTTTATCATATAAATTTATACAAAAACAATACTTGCAACACCCAAAAGTATAATTATTTTACAAATGCTACTCAATTGGGCAAAGTGACTTTTTCTATCGGCCAAAATTAGTTTATAGACCAATAACATCAAAAACATTGCTAAAATCCCGAAACAAATCCAGAGATTATGATTAGACAATTTGGCAAGTAAAATCAATACTAAAACTACAAAAAGAACTAATAATGAATAAATTACATTTTTTGTTTTACGTATTCCGAGAACGATAGCCAGCGTTTTAGAGCCATGAGCGGCATCCCCTTTCATGTCTTCGAGGTCTTTGATAATTTCTCTTATGAGGTTTATAAAAAATGCAAACAAGGCATAAATGTGAATAATAATGCGGTCAGGATCATAAAAAATCGCGATTTCACTTATGGACATCGCCGTCAGAAAGGCTACTATAACATTTCCAGAAAAAGGCTTTTTCTTAAAAATTGAGGCATAAAACCAAAGAATACTAACCGAGAAAATGTTTATTAGAAATATTCTCCAACCGAGCAACAAACCCAAGATTATACCTATTCCGCTAAAAACTTGGTGCATGAGCAATGCATAGCGACGTTTGATTACTCTGCCGACAAATACCTCTTTTGGTTTATTAATCTGGTCAATTTTTACATCAAAATAATCGTTGATGACATATCCTCCTGCTGCAATGCACAAAGTTGAAATGACCAAAATCAAGAATTTCCAATCATTAAAAATAGAATTTCGGGCGTTTTCTATCAAAAAATACCTCACCAAATACTGCGAAAACGCAATAATGAGTAAATTGTTCCACCGAATAAGTTTTAGAAATGCTTTGATATAAAATTCTTTGGTGGCCAAAAATATCAAGAAAAGCCAAGAAATAAAAAGTAAATGTCTCAAACTAAATGTTTTTTAATAATTCCAAGTATCAAAAACTAGATTTCAGTTTGTGAATAACCATATTTTCTAATATGATTTTAATCTAAATATACCAATGGGAATTATTTAACAGCATTTGGTTGTTCTATAATTCAATACGCAAATAATAAAGAATGAGAATCGGAATTGTATGTTATCCAACTTTTGGAGGTAGTGGAGTTGTAGCCACAGAATTAGGCAAGGCATTGGCTCAAAAAGGCCATGAAGTACATTTTATCACTTACTCACAACCTATCAGACTGGATTTCTTCAACGAAAATATTTTTTATCACGAAGTAAACATTTCCTCCTACCCTCTATTTCAATATCCGCCTTACGAATCAGCCCTTGCTGGTAGAATGGTGGATGTTGTAAAACACGCCAATTTGGATTTGTTACATGTGCATTATGCCATTCCCCATGCCACGTCGGCTTATTTGGCAAAGCAAATACTCAAAAGCGAAGGTTTAAATATTCCGGTAGTAACCACGCTACATGGTACAGATATTTCGATTGTTGGCCGTGATCCGGCTTTAAGTCCAGTAGTTACTTTCAGCATCAACGAATCCGATGGTGTTACGGCCGTTTCCAAAGATTTAAAGATAGATACCGAATCAGCTTTCAAGGTCAACAAAGACATAGAAGTTATCTATAATTTTGTGGATTTGACTCGATTTTACAAGCAGGAGAAAGAGCATTTCAAGCGTTTTATTTGCCCAAATAACGAAAAACTGCTCGTTCATGCCTCCAACTTTAGGAAAGTAAAGAGAATTGACGATATAATCAAAACCTTTGCCAAAATAAGAAAACACATACCAAGTAAACTTCTAATGGTAGGCGATGGGGAGGAAAGACAAAACATGGAACTGCTGAGTAGAGACCTAGGTTTAAGTGAAGATATTCGTTTTATAGGTAAACTTGAAGCAATAGAGGAAGTTTTATCCGTTGCCGATTTGTTTTTTATGCCTTCTGAAAAAGAAAGTTTTGGACTTGCAGCCTTGGAGGCCATGGCTTGTGAAGTACCAGTGATATCAAGCAACACTGGCGGACTTGCCGAACTGAACATACACGGAGTGACCGGTTTTTTGAGTAACGTGGGCGATATTGACGATATGGTAAAAAATGCACTCTTTGTATTAGAAGATGAAAACCTGCCTACCTTCAAAAGGAACGCTCTCGAACGAGCAAAGCAATTTGACATGAATGTAATCGTTCAACAATACGAGGCTTATTACCACAAAATCATCGACAGTTTGAAATAAGCCCCAATAATTTGTAAATTGCTGATAAATATTCGGTAAGGTTGCAGAAAACCGTTGCAATACCCTCTAAAAGACTAAATGAAAGAATTAGCCCATCTCAATAAATACTTTTTTAAATACAAATTTTATCTTTTCTGGGGAATAGTCTTTACGCTCATATCTAATCTTTTCGGAATCGTTCCTGCTCAAGTAGTGAGGCACGCTTTGGAAATGGTAAAGGCCAACATTGACTTGTATTTTTTGTTCGAAAACTCCTCATTACAAGTCAGTTCATACAAAATAATTACCTTCAGCATCGCTATTTTTGGAATCTTAATATTGGCCATGGCCATTTTGAAGGGCATATTTTTGTTTGCTGTACGTCAAACTTTGATAGTGATGTCAAGACATGTTGAATACGACCTCAAAAACGAGATTTACGCTCATTATCAAACACTTCCACTCTCATTTTACAAGAAAAACAGTACTGGCGACTTAATGGCCAGAATCTCAGAAGACGTTTCTAAGGTCAGAATGTACATCGGCCCATCGCTAATGTACCTCATCAACATGTTTATCTTGGTGTTTTTGGTACTGAGCTATATGTTTTCGGTCAATGCCCGACTTACCTGGTTCGTGCTCATTCCTATGCCTATACTTTCATTGAGTATATTTCTGGTCAGTAGTATCATCAACAAAAAGTCAGAAAAAATACAAAAGAGCCTATCTAACCTTTCCACTTTTGTTCAGGAAGCATTCTCGGGAATAAGAATCATAAAATCTTTTGCCAAAGAGGAGAAATTTGTAGAAACATTCACCAAGGAAAGCGAAAATTACAGACGAGAATCCTTAAGTTTGACCAAGGTAGACGCCCTCTTTTCACCGGCTATTTCGTTTTTGATTGGTATGAGTACAGTTATTTGCGTGTATGTAGGAGGCCAAGAAATTATCGCAGGAAAAATTACAGCAGGAAACATAACAGAATTCATTATGTATGTTTTTATGCTCACGTGGCCCTTAACCGCTTTGGGATGGACCTCGGGACAAATACAAAGGGCCGCGGCTTCGCAAAAACGTATCAACGAATTTTTAAAAATCAAAACTGATATTGTTTCTTCAGAAAATAAGCAACTTAACCTCCAAGGTAAAATTAGTTTTCAGGACGTAACCTTCACTTATCCTGACACGGGAATTAAGGCATTAAAAAATGTTAGTTTTGAAATAAAGGAGGGCGAATCCATAGCCATAATAGGCTCTACGGGTTCTGGAAAAAGTACAATTGCCAATCTGATACTGAGAATGTACGATGCAGACCATGGCAAAATCCTTTTTGACGACACAGATATCAAGGCCTTGAACATCTCGAATTTCAGAAATCAAATGGCTTATGTTCCTCAGGATGTTTTTCTTTTCTCAGAAACAATAAGAAATAATATCAAATTCGGAAAAAATGAAGTTTCGGACAGCGAAATTCTCGAATCGGCAAAAAAAGCGGAGATATATAACAACATCATGGATTTTGAAGATGGTTTCGACACCAAAATTGGAGAACGTGGAATTACGCTCTCTGGCGGGCAAAAACAAAGAATTTCAATAGCAAGAGCCATTATCAGAAATCCGAAAATACTTGTGCTAGACGACTGCCTTTCAGCTGTGGATACCAATACCGAAAATGCTATTTTAAACAATCTGAGAGATATTATGAAAGACAAAACAACCTTCCTGATATCCCACAGGGTTTCTAATGCTCGCCTAGCCGATAAAATAATTGTGCTTGACGATGGGTGTATCGTCGAACAAGGAACACACGAGGAGCTTTTGGCATCGGAAGGAATGTACCGAGACCTCTACGAAAAACAAAGCTATTCTGAAGCTATAGAATCATGATTTCACTCAAAAAAATTGAGGGCGTAATATTCGACATGGACGGCCTTTTGGTAAATTCCGAACCCATTTGGCAAGAAGCCGAAAAAGAGGTTTTCAAAACTGTTGGGATAAGCCTAAGCACTGAAGATTGCTTAAAAACAACTGGATTACCTACAGCAGCCGTTTTCGATTATTGGTATGGGATTTCACCGTGGACTGGCAAAACCAAAAAAGAATTGGAAAACATGCTTTTTGAAAAAGTATTCGCTTTGATTAAAGAAGGGGCGACTGCCATGCCTGGTGTTCTAGAAACGCTGTCCTTATTCAGAAATAAAGGCTTAAAAATAGGTCTTGCGTCTGCTTCGCCACTAGAACTAATCGAAATTGTACTTGACAAACTAGAAATCAAAGAATACTTCGATTTTTTTCATTCGGCAACTTTAGAGAAAAACAATAAGCCACATCCCGATGTGTATTTGGCAGTTGCCAAAAAGTTGAATTGTCACATTGAAAAATGTGTAATTCTAGAAGACTCCATCAATGGCGTTAAAGGTGCCAAAGCCTCTGGTGCAATTGTTATAGCCGTACCCGAGGAACATTTCTACGATTTCGAGGGTTATAAAATTGCCGATTATAAAATAAAAAGCCTAACCGAAATCAACACCTTGATATGCTAAAATCTATAGAGAACCAGAAATTTGCAAAGCTAAAATCGGCTGAGGATTCTTTAGAAAAAGCTGAATATGACGACTGTCAATTTATTGATTGTGATTTTTCGGGGTCAAATTTTCGTGATTATGTATTTTCAGAATGTACTTTCACAAACTGTAATCTGAGCAACATAGAAATTACTAATGCGGCGTTTAAGGATGTTAAATTTACAAATTGCAAGGCTCTCGGTCTACAATTTGCCAATTGTAATCCTTTTCTTTTCGAGGTGGCTTTTAACGATTGTATTCTGAACCATTGCTCATTTTATAAAATAAATCTCAAAAGAACAGTTTTTGATAATTGTTCACTTGAAGAAACCGACTTTTCAGAAGCCAATCTTACCGAAGCTGCGTTTAAAAATAGCAATCTATTGGGTGCAATATTTGATAAAACTGTCTTAGAAAAAGTCGATTTCAGGACTGCAAAAAACTTTAGAATAAATCCTTCAAATAACAGAATAGCCAAGGCCATTTTTGCAACAGATAACCTGATTGGGTTGCTTCAAGATTTCAATATCCATATCAAATAATTCTTATTCATTTCTATAAAAAAGGACGCCAAAGCATATTTAGCGTCTTTTTTTAAGTATATATTACTTACGTTATTGCTTATTTCTTAATAAATTTCTTAATTACAGAGCCACGCTTTTCGGTCAATTTTACCATATATGTTCCAGGAGCCAAATTTCCAATTGCAATTTCATAATCCAGCATTGTACCATCTGTTGGAACTATTTCATCAACCAATTTAGCCCCTCTTAACGAAAATATCTCTAGCTTAACATTCTGACTTTCTGCAACTTCCAAGTTTATTTTCAGCGTTTCTTCTGTTGGATTTGGGGAAATTTTCAAACCTGGTGTGTTATTACTTTCATTAGCCAAAATCACAGGAACATCTTTTTGTATATACAAATTATCTATCATCCAACCCCAACCATTGGTCCATTGGTCAGCAAACATTCTGAATCTAATCAATAAATTTTCACCAGCAAATTCCGAAGTAAAATCCGATCCATAGATTTGCACTGTTCTCCTTTTAACCATCGCCGTAGAAGCTTTGGCTGTAGAATTACCTGCTGTTCCTGAAGTAAAGCTGCTTCCGAAAGTAGTATTCCAAACGCCTTGTGCACGGCTGTCATAACCATCTTCTAAAGGAAACCAGAAATTACCGTCCAAGGAACCTTCCACCACTACATAATCATAAAAATCTTGATCCCCGTACACCGAACCCGCATCGCCTGGCTCCACAAGTGCTACTTCGTCAAATGTGATAGTAGCATTGGTCGCCTTCAACTCGATTGGCGTTCTTAACATGGCAATATCGCTTTTTTCGAAAGGCATATATATTCCACCATCAACGGGATCCAAAAGACCTAATCCGTTTGGATATGGGTGGGCTGTGTTTAAACTTTTAGAACTAAAGCCTTCGGGCTGAGCTATATTGAAACCTAAAAGAGCAAAATCATCATTAGTGGTTTCAAAATCAGTCACATATTCGGTGGCTGTAGAAGACTTAAGCGTAGTTACCATAAAACTGTAAAAAGATTCGGCCGGTTTATCGTTTTGGTTAGTACCAGCATAATACGTGGGCAAAACAGTTTTGTTTTTTGACTTATCTATCGCAACTACCTGATAGGTCACCCTGTCGCCAATTTTTAAATTTTTAATGGCGTTTTCTGCCAAATAAGCTACATCATCTCCTCTTCCTTGAGAGAACACAGAATTGTCAGTTCCAGGTCTGTATTTCTTAAGACCAACCGCTGGTGCAACTACACCATTTACGGAATATGACACATAAACCGTATCAATCCCCTCCTGAAAGTCGTCCGTAACATTGGCAATTAAACTAACCGGCGAAGTTGACGGCAAAATATCTGGTGCATAATGCTCGATTCCTGGACCCGATACATCTTTAACACCAATTTCGAAGCTGTAAATAAAGTTTGATGCCTCTAAGCCTCCATTTCCAGGACTAGTGGTAGTTAGACCAAAATTATCCTTGGTTTCAAAATAATACTCTACTTTGGTTGTGTTGACAGGCAAATTAACATTTGCAAAGTATTTTCCTGTTACAGCATCTCTTTGTAATTCAACGGTTTTTGCCTGACTAGAAGCAGCATCGTTAAGAACATAAACCAACTTTGTTGAATTTGCCTTAAGGGTTGTATCTGAAAGTATATTGGCTTCAAATCTAATATTTCCCGCTAGAGCTCTGTTTTTTAAGGCATCGTGTACGATAGAGGTACTTTTCCAACCCATATCCTGAAACATTTTCATTACCAAAGGTCCCGGATTTAGATTTTTTTCTCTTAAACTAGCCGTAGGAGTCATTAGTGAATTTATTCCTCCATTTCCGTACTTATCGTCGTCGAGGTGCGAAATACTGGAGCCACTTTCCCATGGATTTGGAGCATATATCAAGGCTTTATTTTCTTTCACATCCGATTGTGTATTAGGTCCAACAAAAAAGATATCCTCACTCACAAGCGAATTTCTAAGAACATTTGAGGGATTTTTGAAAGCTAAAGTATCTATTAAATTTTTCCCTTCACCACTTTGCAGAAATTTATCAAAAATAGCGTTAAATTTTGTACCAAAACCATAGAAACCTTGTTGTCCCGAAACACGCATGGAGGACACAAAACCTAAGCCATGGCCCAATTCATGCAATACAATAGAGGTAAAATCAAATGTGCCTAAAGGTACATTCGGTGCTGTTCCATAATACCAAGGTATTTTACTGTTGAATCTGCAGAAAATATCATCTTCATTGATAGAATTCAGCTCTCTACCAGCCAGTTTCTCAGCCAAAGCCAAAGGATAATAGGTGTTAACCTCCCTTGCCCCAGGAAAGTTCCTATAATAATCATTCGTATTTGCAGCTCCGAGTACATTTTGACCCAGATCTTCCCAATAGGCAGTTACTCTAATAGGCACATTGGAAACTAACAAAGCTGCCCAAATATCTACGGCACGTTGAAAAGCGGTCTTTGCATTTTCTGGAAAATTTACATAATTGACAATAAATGTAGCTGCTTGTCCACTACCTACTTTTGCGTTTTTGTTCAGAAGTTTGGCCTTTACCTCGGCTGGCATATCCACAAAAGATGGTTTATCCACAAAACTAGCCGGACAAACAATCTCTTGTCCCTTGGTGTGCTCTGTTCTGAGATTGTATTTTTGTTGTGAGAATGCCGACGAAACACCAAGTAGGCTCAGGCCTAGAAGTACAAGTTTTTTCATAGTTTAAATTAAATTTGCTCGGATGGACTGTAAATATAAATCAAAAATCTAGTCCTTCGGTTCGAAAAAGCAAAATATTCAATAGCTTTACAATATAATAGGCAATTTCTTTTTCTAAAGCATGCTTCTTCCTGAAGAAATATTAAAAAAATATTGGGGGTACGACCAATTCCGACCACTACAAAGAGAAATAATTGAGAGTGTTTTAAACAAAATCGACACCTTGGCCTTGCTACCAACAGGTGGAGGAAAATCAATATGTTTCCAGGTTCCA
>CAMCYZ010000161.1 GCA_945885545.1 Spirosoma fluviale | reverse complement strand
TACAATGGTTTTTGCTATGTTTTCCTGCACATTTCCGGTGCAAGATATTTGTATAAGGCCTATGTTTATGTTTTTCATTTTAATTTTTCTCGCAAAGACGCAAAGACGCAAAGTAATTTGACCCTTAACATAAAGGGGAATTTTTAAATTAGCTTTGCAAATTTACCAAACAGTTTCGACGATATCTTGATACAAATTAAATTTTTCGTCTTTGCTGATTATTTTTAGATTTTCCACTGCCGCAGTAGAAATAATGAGTCTATCGAATGGGTCTTTGTGGGTTGGGTTTTGAGGTAAATTAGTGTAGTACTCCAAATGATGAATTTCGATTGGAATTATTGTAAATCCATTTTCAATTAGACCATTTTTGTATTCGTCTATTGATTTTTGCAAATGGAGTTTTTTAATATTTACTTTAATGGCCATTTAATATAACGAAATAATGCTTACAAAACACTCGTCTTCATTTTTTGCAATTATTTCGTGAGTTCTTTCAGAAAGGTTACCAATTTCATCAAAGTACCATAAAACTGTGTGGGTGTCAAGTAGAAACCTCATTCCATATATTCTTTTAGTTCATCCAAGGGTTCGTCAAAATCATCGGACATTGAAATAGTGCCTTTAAAAATTCCCATCTTTCTTTTTCCAGGTTCTACCTTTTTTTCAGTATCTTCAAAAACGACTTTAACCTGAGCTTTATCAATATTTTTAGGTAGCTCATTCAAAGTGATTTTGCCATTTTCATAAATACCTTCAATTGTCGTTGTCATGTTATCCATTGTTTGTGAAACAAATTTAACGAAATAGAATATTATATATTTAAAATATTTGTAAATTTTATCAATCCATTGGGTTGTTTTTTTTCTTTTTTAGAAAAAAAACAATTAGATAATTTATTATTTTAAAAAATAGCCAGATAATGGAAATAAAAAGTATAAATATCCCAATAGTGACCATATACTTTTCTCTTTGTTCTTTACCATTAAAGAAGATACCAATAGAAAAAGCAAAAAAAAGTACAAAAAACAGGAATCGTAATATTTTAAAATCGATTTTCACATTATATCATTTTTAAACTTTTGAATTAAAGAATCTTTTATAAAATTAGTTTTTTTAATAATCAAAAAAACGATAAAGTATTTTTGTTAAATAAACAATTAATTAAACTTTACTTTTCAAAACTTCACTCCAAATCTCTCGCCCAATTCCTTCAAGCTATCCACAACAGGATCAATCAATGGCAAACCAGAAACCAGCCTTTCTGACCTGAAGTTTCTTTCCTGATCACCAGGTATTTGTACTGGATTGCCATCTATATGCTTGGCCGAACGGAATCTTTCTATCCATTTGTCCATACTTTGTTTAAATTCTTCTTTTGGTCTAAAACCATCCACTCGCATGGCTCCAAGGAAATGTCCAGTGCCTTTTCCCACTTGTTCAGCCGCTACTCCATGAAAACCTGCCGTAGCAAATGGAGGCACCCAAGGTCCGAAATTTGCTCCTGAAAGCACGCCTGAAAATATATCCACTACTGCACCCAAACCATATCCTTTGTGACTTCCATGCTCGCGGTCTCCACCCAAAGGCAATAGTCCACCTCCTTCTTTCACGGCATTGGCATTGTCGGTGGGGTCGCCATTTTCGTCTTGAACCCAGCCCATTGGAGCATTCATGCCTTTTCTTTGTAATATTTCCATTTTACCATAAGCTACCGCCGTCGTGGCAAAATCTGCCAAAAAAGCGGGTTGTTTATCTGCCGGAACAGCCACAGCAATTGGGTTTGTGCCGAGTAATTTTTCTTTTGAAAAAGTAGGGACAACGAGCGGAGCGGCATTGGTCATGGCCCAGCCGATCATATCGTGGTCCAAAGCTTGGGAAGCGTGATAGCCCGCAATACCAAAATGGTTGGAATTTTGAACGGAAATCCAGCCTGAACCTGCTTTTTTTGCTTTTTTTATGGCCAATTTCATAGCGAAAGGTGCAACTACCAATCCAAGACCCTTATCGCCATCGATGGTAGCGGTGCTTGGTGTTTCATAAACTATTGTAATATTGGGTTTAGGATTAAGTCTTCCGTGGTCAAAAAGGCGAACATAACCTGCCAAGCGAGCCACTCCATGAGAGTCAACGCCGTTCAAATCTGCGTTTATTAGCACATCTGCTGCTAGTTTCGCATCTTTAGTGCTGCAGCCTATGGCTTTAAAAATATTTTCTGTAAATCTTCTTACCCTGTCGTGAGCGTACATTTTATTCCTTGTTTTCGGATGCGAAATTATTAAAAATAACCCGAGCTTGTAAGTTTCAGAAAAAAGAATTGCTGATAATTGAAGTTTTTCAAGGAAAAAAGCGTTAATTCATGTAAAAAATCTCAAATATGGAAATTTTAAAAACAACTTTATTCATACTAAGTTTAGTTTCAGTTGGTTTTGCTCAAAATGTTAAAAAAGCAGACGCTAAAATTGACAAAGTTACGGTCTTTTTGCAGCAGGCCCAACTTGAAAAATCTGTAAATACCTCACTTTCTGCGGGAGTAACCAAATTGCTTGTGGACGACATAGCCAATAGTATTGACGCCAACAGTATTTTGGTAGAGGGTAAAGGTGACTTTACACTTTTAGCCGTAAAATACAGTCCAAATCACCTTAACAACAAAATTAATATCCTTCAAGACTCTGTTCAGAAAGTACAGGCGGATATTGAAAATCTAGAAATGCTTTTCGCCGTTGCTCAAAACGAGGAAAAAATGATCATGGCCAACGCAAATGTAAAAAGCGAAAAGGATGGACTTTTGCCAGAAGACTTGAAAGAAATGATAGATTTTTTCAGAGTAAAACTCACAGAAGTAGGAGCGAGGCGTTTACAAATTCAGCGACAAATGCAGCCTTTGAAGGATAAAAAGATACGTTTGGAGAAACAATTGGCTGAAGTCAACAACAATTCTTTGCCACTTGGCCAAATAGAATTAACCCTTAGTGCCTCCAAAGCTACAGCAGCCAACATCAAACTGAGTTATGTGGCTTACAATGCGGGATGGAATCCAAATTATGACCTACGAGTAAAAGATGTAAAGAGTCCTGTTGCTATTGCCTACAAAGCAAGCGTTTACCAGAACACGGGCATTGATTGGAAAGGCGTAAAGATTTCATTGTCAACCTCTAATCCGGCTATTTCTGGCCAAAAAGTGGAGCTGAATCCTCAGTTTTTGAGTTTTTATGTACCTCCTGTAGTTTATCAAAGAAATATAAAAGCTGCCAAAATGGAGGAAGGGGTAGCAATGATGGCCTCTGCACCCGAGGCTATGGCTGATATGGCCACGGCTTCAACAACTGTCGATGTGGTAGAAACGGGCATGACCGTCAACTTTGATTTGGGTTCAACTTATACCATCAATTCTGGCGGGCAACCCGAAATCGTGGAAGTTCAAACTTATAGTGCCGAAGCTGAATACAAAAGTGTAATAGCCCCGAAGATGGATTTGAATGCCTACTTGGTAGCCGAACTTAAGAACTGGGAACAATACAAATTGCTTTCAGGTGAGGCCAATGTGTATTTTGAAAATAAGTTTATCGGTAAAACATTTATCAGCGAGCAGAGTGTGGATAATTTATTAAGATTGAGTCTCGGAAAAGATACTAGGATCGTTGGAAAAAGAGAGGGAATAGAGAATTTTAAGGCTCGGAAAACCATTGGCTCGAATATTCGGGAGAGTTTTGGATATAAGATTTCGGTAAGAAATACTAAATCTGAAACCGTTAAAGTATTGTTGGAAGATCAAGTGCCTGTTTCTCAAGATTCTGATATTGAGGTAGATGTTGAAGAAGTACAAGGTGGTGCCATAGAGGCAAACACAGGGAAAGTAACTTGGACATTTGATTTGTCAGCTTCACAAAACAAAGAATTCTCTTTAAAATATACTGTAAAATATCCCAAAGACAAACGAATCAATAATTTGTGATTATGAAAGGAAGTTTAAGTAAATTGGTAAATAAATTCGTGTCTTATTTTGTGAGGGGTTTACTTTTTGTGGCTCCTGTGGGTTTTACGATTTTGATTTTGTATAGTGCTTTTGATTTTGTAGATAGTTTGGTGAGGATCAAATTTAGCTGGGACAATCCCAATCAGGAGTTTTTTGTGCCTGGTCTGGGTTTTTTGATTGTACTTTTTGGAACGGCTTTTATTGGTTTTGTTTTTACCCGCTTGCTGCCACAAACTATTCAGAATTGGCTTGAAAATGGCATGAAACATTTGCCGATTGTAAAGATATTTTACACGGCTTTCAAAGACCTCATATCGGCTTTTGTTGGGGATAAAAAGAAATTCAAAACGGGTGTTCTTGTTACCCTAAATAAAGATTCAAATATACGTAAACTTGGTTTTTTAACCCAAGATGGTTTAGATGTTTTTGGCTTACCAGACATGGTAAGTGTCTATTGTCCACATGCTTATGCTTTTTCTGGAGATATGTTTATTGTACCCAAAGACCAAGTCGAAATTTTAACTATTTCGAGTGCGGAGGTTATGAAAATTATCGTTTCGGGTGGCGTATCATTTTCTGATTCAAACACATGAAAAAACTGATTTTTTTGATTTTATTAATTTCGGCTGAAAGTGTTTTTGGCCAAGAACCTCACCAAAAAGAGGCTCTTCAGATAGAAGAACTTCTCGAAAAGAATAACCCGAATTTATATAAAACCATAATAAGGGGTGGCAACTATCTCGTTTTAGACAATTATAGAAGACAGAAAAGACGGCGTTATTATGTTGGAGATATGCTCGGATTTAAGACCGAAAGCGGACAGTTTTTTCAAGAAGAATTGAGCGAAATTGGTGACTCTACTATCACCATTATGCACTATAATAACGTAGAAAGAAAACTTGAAACTTGGGTAATTAAACTTACTGATATTAAAAAAGTGTATCGAAGAGAAGTTTATAAAGGAATCAAATGGGGCTTAGGTTGGGGTACATTGGCAGCTTTTGCCCCGATTTTTTACGATTGGATTCAGTTTGGAATATCGCCTGCCCAGAATACCGAAGCACTTATTTTGATTCCGGCCATTCAAGCTGGTTCCGTAGTGATCGCCAACCGCTCGAAGTTTTTTAACGGCATAAAACTTAATGATAACAAACAGCTGAAGGTTTTCAAGAGTATTTGACTTAGCAGTCAACGCTATTTACTGTAATAGCCAGTCCCCCTTGTGAGGTTTCTTTGTATTTGTGGTTCATGTCTTGTGCCGTTTCCCACATGGTAGCTATAACTTTATCTAAAGGCACTTTTGTTTCTTTCGGATCTGTACCAAGTGCAAGTTCTGCGGCAGTTATGGCTTTCAAAGCTCCCATTGAATTCCTTTCGATACAGGGTATTTGTACCAAACCGCCTATCGGGTCGCAGGTTAAACCCAAATGGTGCTCCATGGCTATTTCGGCCGCTACCAATACTTGTTCGGGTGTTCCTCCTTGAAGTTCGCACAAAGCTGCAGAAGCCATGGCAGATGAAACTCCGATTTCGGCCTGACAGCCACCCATAGCCGCCGATATAGTAGCTCCTTTTTTGAATATACTTCCGATTTCACCAGCCACAAACAAAAATCTTTTGATTTCTTCAAAGCCAGCTTGGTGGTTTTCAATCATCAAATAATACATCAAAACAGCTGGAATAACACCCGAGCTGCCATTTGTGGGGGCCGTTACTACCTTTCCCAATGAAGCGTTTACTTCATTTACACTTAAAGCAAAACAACTTACCCATTTAAGGATTTGTCTAAATTTTACATCAGTATTTCGCAATTTATAAAGCCAATCATCTAAGTTCAATATATTTTCAGGGCCGTTGAGACTTGTATAAAACTCATTTGCTCTTCGTTTTACATTTAACCCACCAGGTAAAATACCCTTTGTGGTGCACCCGAGATACATGCATTCGAGCATGGTTTTCCAAATTTTTTCAACCTGTAAATCTATATATTCTGAGCTATTAAGTACTAGTTCATTTTCATAAACCACATCAGAAATTTTTTTTGATTTACAATAAGACAATAATTCTAGGCCATTTTGAATAGGATACGGAATCGTTTTTAAATGCTTTTGAACAGAATTTTCATTTTCGGTGCAGATAAATCCACCTCCAATAGAGTAGTATGTTTCAGAAATTTCTTCACCCATAGTTGAAGCAGTAAATCGTAAGCCATTAGGATGGAACGGCAAAAAATGCTTGTGGAAAATGATGTTTTCTTCAAAAGAGAAGGGAATTTCTTTTTCGAAATTAAGTTTTAGTTTTCCAGTTGTTTTTATTTCTGCTAGGGAAAGTGGGATTTTTTTAGGTTCTATTTCTTCAGGCATTTCCCCTGTAAGTCCCATAACAATAGCAACATCCGTGGCGTGGCCCTTGCCAGTTAGAGAAAGTGATCCAAATAGTTCAATTCTGATGCATGTTATGGATTGCAAAGGTATTTTTAAGCTTGTTAAAAATTTATTGGCGGCTTTCCAAGGTCCAAGTGTGTGGGAACTAGATGGGCCGATGCCAATTTTTAACATATCAAAAACTGATATTATTTCCATTTAAGTTTATTAGTTTGTTGCTCAAAATTGCATACTTTTTTGCACGAAAGTACGGTAAAACTAAAAAATGTTAAATTATCTTTGCCATTTATAATCTTAATGACATTCAATGCATCGTATTTTAGTAAAAAAACAATCGGGCGGTATAAAAGAGAAAATCAGACTGGCTTCTTCAAAAAGTGAAAGTAATAGAGCTTTGATAATCAATGCTTTGTCGGGTTTTGGTGGTGAACTTAAAAATCTCTCTACCGCCAGAGATACCCAAACGATGATTCGTTTACTAAAATCAGAAGATGCGGTGGCTGATGTTTTAGACGCTGGTACCACCATGCGTTTTTTAACGGCATATTTTGCTGTCACCAATCAATCCAAAACCATGACAGGCACACCAAGAATGTGCGAAAGGCCTATTGGTATCTTGGTAGATGCTTTAAGGTCAATAGGTTGTGAAATAGATTATCTTGGAAAAGAAGGATATCCTCCTACACAATTGAAGGGTTTTTCTGAACAAAAAGACAACGAAATATCGATAAGAGGCGATGTCAGCAGTCAGTATATTTCGGCTTTGTTGATGATAAGTCCAATGTTGCCTATTGGATTGACTATTAATTTATTAGGAGAAATTGGTTCTATTCCATACATCACCATGACCATCAAACAAATGGAGGCTTTTGGTGTAAAAGTAAGGGCGGATTGGGACAATAAAAAGCTTTCTGTTGAGCCTCAAATATATCAAACAACGAGCTATCAAATAGAGTCTGATTGGTCTGGAGCGTCTTATTGGTACTCCATAGTGGCTTTGGCCGAGAATCCTGATGTGGAAATTGAGCTATTGGGATTAAAGGAAAATTCACTTCAAGGCGATAGCGTAATTGTTAATATCATGTCGGAATTGGGTGTAAAAAGTACTTTTACTGCGGATGGTGTTTTGTTGCAAAAAACCGAAGCTAATGATTCTTTTCAATGGGATTTTACGGATTGCCCAGACTTAGCTCAAACGGTTGCGGTGGTTGTAGTTGCAAAAAAAATAAAAGGATTTTTCACCGGTTTGGAAAGTTTGAAAATAAAAGAAACAGACAGAGTACTTGCACTTCAAAACGAGTTGGCCAAGATAGGAGGGATGCTTGAAGAGGTGGAGGCCAAGAAGAAATATGAGGTAAGTTCGGTTGGTAATTGGACAGAAACGCCAACTTTTGAAACCTACGATGACCACCGTATGGCCATGGCTTTTGCACCTTTGGCTATGATTTCTGATGTAATTATAGTAGAACCAGGCGTGGTGGCCAAGTCGTACCCAAGTTATTGGGAAGATTTGGGTAAGATTGTTTCTTTGGAAGAATTGAACTAAAAAATAATTTTATGAAACAGGTATTGTGCGTTCTCGTTTTTTTAGTTGGTCATTTTTCCATGGCTCAAGTTCAGGTTGCTCCAGATACTTCAAAGGCTCCTAAACCCATGGTTTTGGATAAAAAAACTTATAAAATGGACATTCCGAAAGGCTGGAGAATTCAGGATAATTGCCAAGAAAATCTTTGTAGTTTGCTGTCGCCAACGGATACTTTAAGTTATATTGATAGATTTGTAGATAACATCAATATTACGGTGGATAAACTCCCAAGTGCCAATTATACCGTAGATAAATACGCTCAATTTTCTATAACTTATCTGCCAAGTGTGGTCAAAAACTTCAAAGTAATAGAGAAAAAGAAACTAAAACCTAATGTATACATGGTGACCTATAAAGGTGAAAAGAGTGGTTATGCCCAAACTTGGAGACAATATTACTACGTCAAAAATGCCAAGGTTTTTATCGTAACTTTCGCATGTGAAACTGAGAAATATGCTTATTATAAGGATATTGTAGAGCCTTATTTAAATAGTTTTAAGTTGAAGTGACAGGGTACTGAATAGTTAATTACCTTTTTGTTTGTCTGTTGTCAAAAAAAGTTACCACTTCTATTTCCTCCCGTTTCATATTGACACGATAGTAAAAAGAAGTCTGCTTCGTTACAACGCATTTTTAAAGGCCAGGAAAATGTTTGGATTGTTGGCAGCTGTGGGGTAGTTGAGAGACTTGGCTCATTTTTAGATTTAGTTTTTCCAGAAAATCATTTTATACTTTTGTGTTCCAATTAGTTTCCAAAAATATAACTAAATCTTCAATTTTAGCCTCTGCTAGTATTGAAAGAAAAATTTTCATTACGATACCTTTCTTAAAAAATCTTCAAACGAAACCCGATGTCCATTATCTAGCTGTTGAATTCCTAACTTTGTTTCCTCTTTTTCATCAGTTGTAAGTTCCGTATAACTTCCCAACCCCCTAAACACTTGGACAGATTTCTGTAAACTAAGTTTAGTAAATTTACAGAATTATGAGCAAACATCAAAAGAGCTGGTCAGTCCAGGAAAAGCAAGAGATTGTAGAATTCTACAGACAACATAGTATAAGTGAAGCTG
>CAMCYZ010000160.1 GCA_945885545.1 Spirosoma fluviale | reverse complement strand
TAACTGTATTTTTTGGATTAAATGTAATATTTTATGTTTTCGATTTTGACATAAAGGGCAAGCTTTTGGTAGCTACCTCTCTTTTGCATTCTTTGAGTAGCTACTTTATAAATCAACGTATCAAAATATCTATGCATACGAGCTATAATTTTCTATTTTCGTTTTTTTTCTATCCAATCAATCATGAAATTAGTATATTTTTGTTTTTGTTCGGTTTTCTGAATGCTTGGTCTCGTTTGGAATTGTCTAGGCATAAAACCATTGAGGTTATTGTGGGTTTTATCACAGGTGTACTCATAGGAGGTTTATATTTGTATTTTTTTAACCTTTTTTTATGATAAATTTTAATATTGAAACGGATGGTTTCAAAATATTGGACATTCGTAAGAAAAAATCTTGGATCAAAGACCTTGTAAAAGAACAAGGTTTTAAATTGGGTGAGCTGAGTTACATATTTTTGAACGACGAAGGACTTCATAAAATCAATTTAGAGTATCTCAAACACGATACTTATACGGATATTATTACATTTGATAATTCTGAAGACGAGGTTGAGATTGAAGGCGATATTTTTATAAGTGTTGAAAGAATTGCTGAAAATGCGAAGAAATTCAAGGTAGATTTTGAGATTGAACTTACTAGAGTAATGGCACATGGCGTGCTTCATCTCTGTGGATATCTCGACAAAAAGCCTGATGACGTAAAACTGATGCGTGAAATGGAAGATAAATATGTAGCGAAATATGGCGAATTTTAACATTGATTTAGAGAAATCTATTACCTACTATGCCATAGTGATTGGCTCAGGTATATCGGGCGGCTGGGCTGCCAAAGAGCTTTGCGAGAAAGGATTGAAGACCTTGGTTCTGGAGAGGGGAAGAGATGTAAAGCACGTTTCTGATTATCCAACTGCAATGGCCAATCCATGGGATCTTCCGCATAGAGGTCGAGAGACTTTTGTGGAGAAAGATAAAAACCCTATCGTGAACAAATGCTATGCCTACGACGAGGCCACCCATCATTTTTTTGTAAAAGACGATGAACATCCTTATGTCCAAGAAAAACCTTTCGATTGGATAAGAGGCTATCAAGTTGGTGGTAAATCGCTGATTTGGGCGAGACAAACCCAAAGAATGTCTGACGCTGAATTTGAAGGACCAACAAGAGACGGTTTTGCGATAGATTGGCCCATTCGATACAATGATCTTGCCCCGTGGTACAGTCATGTGGAGCGTTTTGCTGGCATAAGTGGCAATAAAGACGGTATTCCAACTTTACCCGATGGCGAATTTCTGAAACCTTGGGAGCTAAACTGTGTGGAAAAACACATTAAAGGAAGAATTGAGCAAAAGTTTAAAGATAGACGCGTGATAATTGGCAGATGTGCTCACTTAACCGAGCCAAATCAAATCCACCTAGACCAAGGCCGTGGAAAATGCCAAGCTAGACATTTATGTTACCGAGGCTGTCCTTATGGTGGATATTTTTCTTCCAATTCATCAACGCTTCCTTGGGCTGCAAAAACAGGAAATTTGACACTAAGGCCCGATTCTGTGGTGCATTCGATTATTTATGACGAAAAAACACAAAAGGCATCAGGAGTAAAAGTTATTGATGCCAAAACCAAAGAGGAGCATATTTTTAAGGCAAAAATTATTTTCTTAAATGCGGCTTGTTTAAATTCGAATTTGGTGCTTTTAAACTCCGTTTCAAGTCGTTTTCCGAACGGTTTGGGCAACGATTCTGGTGTTTTGGGTAAATATATTGCTTTTCACCAATATCGTGGCCAAGGGTCTGCAAGTTATGAGGGTTTTGAGGATCAATACTATTTTGGAAGACGACCAACGAGTGCATTTATGCCCAATTTCAGAAATCTACATAAACAAGAAATGGATTTTCAGAGAGGATATATGGTGGCATTTTCTGCTGGTAGAGGTCAAGGAATGCCTTCTGAAGAGGATTTTGGTACTAAGTTCAAAGAAAACAAAAGCAAACCGGGACCATGGGGTATTTACATTCAGATGCAGGGCGAGTCGATTCCCAGAGAAAGTAATTATGTGAAACTATCCGACCAACATGATGCTTGGGGCATTCCTCAATTGGCGATAGATATTGATTATCACGAAAATGACCTGAAAATGACCAAGGATTTCATGAGTACTGCAGAAGAAATGTTGACTTTGGCGGGTTGTACAAATATAAATATGTTTGATAGCAATCAAAACCCTGGCCTAGATATACATGAAATGGGTGGAGCTCGAATGGGAAAAGACCCTAAACAGTCAATTCTTAATGAATGGAATCAGAT
Organism: Spirosoma fluviale; assembly: GCA_945885545.1. Lineage (GTDB taxonomy): Bacteria > Bacteroidota > Bacteroidia > Cytophagales > Spirosomataceae > Leadbetterella > Leadbetterella lacustris. The sequence goes on along the minus strand of CAMCYZ010000160.1, from coordinate 6,729 downwards.
ACATACCTGCAAAAATGTCTTTGTTACAGACGGTGCAGCAATGACTTCTATAGGTAATCAAAATCCGTCTCTTACATTTATGGCTTTGACAGCTCGGGCGGCAAACTATGCTGTTGATGCCTTAAAAAGGCAGGATCTTTAGATTTATAAAAATGGTACAGTGAAACTTATTCCAAGTAAAGACGATTTATAATTATTTATTCAAAAAAATGTTCAGAAAGTTATTTGGTTTACTTTTAATTGTTTTCTGCCTTAGTTCTTGTTTCAAAAAGTATATTGTTACGGAGAAAGAAATAAGACAGCATTACGACACCCTGGCCTTTAAACCCAATTACAAGGTCCAAAAGGGACCTGATTACAAGCTTTTTACGGCCACTTTTGGAGCCGATACATTACCACCTGTTTTGTTTATTCACGGTGCTCCTGGGCGTTGGGAAGGCTTTAGAAAACAGTTAGATGACACCAGTTTTCATTCAAAGTATCATCTCCTGGCACCTGATAGACCCGGTTATGGTTTTTCATATTACAAGAAAAAATACCGAAAAACCACAATTGAAAAACAAGCCGAACTTTTAGAAAAAACTTTGGAACTCAATAAGTCTGTCAAAAAAACCATAATAGTAAGTAGAAGTTATGGAGCACCCATTGGGGCGTATATGGTGGCACAAAACCCAACGAAGTTCGAAAAACTTATAATGATGGCTCCCGCTATTGACCCAGACGCCGAAAAATTCTTCAAGTTTTCGAAATTTGGTAAATGGCCAGTACTAAGATGGCTCATTCCGAAACGATTTGTGACTGCTACCGACGAAAAATATGACCACGTAAAGGAATTGAGGAGAATAGAGCCTATTTGGGAGAAAATAAATATCCCAACTGTAGTGATGTATGGTGGAAAAGATTGGGTGGTTACGCCTGAAAACTTTGATTATGCCAAACGCAAAATTGGTAGCGATTCTACCAAAAAATATATTTTCATTCCCGAAGCAGGCCACAGAATTAGTAGGTCGCATGCCGAATTACTTAAACAGGAAATTGTAAATTAGATATTATCAAACGCTTGCAATTAATATTTTTTCACGACAAAAACGAATCATCTTCTTTTGAGAAAAATTTGAAAAAATGCAATCCAATCTAGCGTAAAATAGTTAATTGTCATTTATAACTTTGTTGAGAAGATGAGCTTTTAGATTCGAATACCAACTTCCCATTTTTTTTCAATAAATAAGCCTAATTTTGCATTTAAATGATGGAAAATCCCAAATGAATTTCTTGAATTCTAACCGATAATTATTACCTTTAACTCATTGAATATTAAATAAATAAGAGAAATTTGGATTGAAATAAATCCATTTCACTATATTTGGTAAAACGATGTATAAATGAAAACTATCCTCGCCATTTTGTTTTTCGCTTGCAGTACGTCTTTCGGGCAAGAAATGAAAGAGATTGTAAAAAGTATATATTTTGGTGGCGGCAGTTATCATGTCGATCAAAATCAAGCCCAGCAATTGTCTGATTTGGTAAATAGTTTAAATAATTTAGAGTATTACGAGATAAATATCATGAGCCACACCGACCCCATCGGTGGGCGTCAATTTAACGAATATTTGAGTAAAATGCGTAGTCAATCTGCCATAAACCTATTAAAAGCACTCGATATTCCACAAGAAAAAATAAGGTTTAAAGACTTTGCTTTTGATGCTCCAGCCTACGATAACAACACTTGGGAAGGTCGAGCTCGAAACCGAAGAGTAGATATTCAGTTCAAGCCAATTGTGTTTTAGAAATCGGCTATTTTTGTGTTTAACAATTTAAACACAACAGGAAAAATCGAAATAGTTTCCTATTTCGATTTAACTTAAAGGTTTCTTTTTATATAACCTCCGGAATATCAACTACTTCTTCCCCAATCTGTTCAGCATGCATTAAATGTTTTGTATCCCACAAATATTTAAACACTGTAACAGCTTGGTCTATCCTCCGAATCTTTTGTTCTGCTCGAATATCTGAATTTTCAGAAAGAATTTCCTTTATTTCAGTAGCTGCCAGTAAAAATGCCTGCTGCTCAACATTTGATTTGTACATAAACTCCACATTTGAAGTTTTGTATGTGTGTACCACTCCTCTAAATACTTCCCAAGGATTTTCTGTAACAAACGAAATGGATTTTACGCTAGTTCTGCCTTCTGAAGCAAAAGATTGTAGTCCTAACAAACATAAACCTAGAATAATAACGAATGATAATGCTAATTTTTTCATGATATATTTGTTTTTAATTGATTGTTTGGTTCTTTGACATACAAAACAACATAGAGTTTAGTGCTTGATAATCAGTTTTCTACCGATCCCTTCTTTTGATCTACCAACACCTACTTATTTTCTATAAAATGATTTCGAAATTTATTTACAAACTAAACCACAACTTATGACAGCCGCAATATCTCGTCTGTATGAATTTTACCGTTTTCACCAAACTATTTAGATTTTGACTGAAAAATTATCATTTTGATAGCCAAAGTGTTTTTAAATTGATTTTAGTTTCAGCAGAAATACTCCCAAACTATAAAAAAACGTATGAAAGTAGATAGTCTAAAATGCCATATTATTCTGAGTATATCGTTAACCTAGTTTATAAATTGCTACCCAAAGGCTTTTTTGAAAAATAAACAAAAATCAGCCATGAAAATTTATTAATTTTGCAGTAAATCTGATGAAACTCGAGAAATGGAAAATGAATTTTTGCCTAAAATAGGAATCACACTTGGCGATATAAATGGCATAGGCCCAGAAGTACTTTTGAAAGCCTTGGCTACACAAAGAGTAAACAAAATATGCATACCGATAATATATGGTTCGGGCAAACATCTTGCTAAATATAAGCAATTTGTGGACTTACATCAGTGGCAATATGTGACCATTAACGAACCCAAACAGGCCAATCAAAGAAACTCGAATTTAATTAATTGCGGAAAAGGTGAATTTTTTGATATCCAATTAGGAAAGCTAGATCCCAAAGCTGGTCAATTGGCCTTTGAGTGCCTAAAAAGAGCGACCGATGATCTCAAAAAAGGCGAAATAGACGGCCTTGTGACTGCTCCTATTTCAAAGGAGAATATTCAAAGCGAAACATTTAAATTCCCTGGCCATACCGAATATTTGGCTAAAGAATTTGAAAAAAAGCAGGTATTGATGTTCATGATTTCTGAGGACATCAGAATAGGGGTTGTTACAGGTCATATTCCTATAGATTTGGTTAAAAAGACGCTATCAAAAGAACTCATAACTACAAAGCTAAAAATCATGATAGAATCTTTGAAGATTGATTTCGCTGTTTCTAAACCTAAGATTGCGGTTCTGGGACTGAATCCTCATGCAGGTGAAAACGGCCTATTAGGTGATGAGGAGATAAATATAATAAACCCAGTTATAGAAGAGTTTAAGAAACAAGGAAATTTAATAATGGGACCTTTTGCTACCGACGGATTCTTTGCAACCGGAAACTTTAAGAAGTTTGATGGTATTTTGGCCATGTATCACGACCAAGGCCTTACGCCTTTCAAAATGTTAGCTTTTGACACGGGTGTTAATTTTACTGCCGGTATTATGGGTATCAGAACGTCCCCTGATCACGGTACAGGTTTTGATATAGCAGGAAAAAACATAGCAGATTCCAGTTCTATGCTCCATGCCATCTATGCGGCCGTAGATATTTCTAAGAAAAGAAAAGAGTATATAGATTTAGAAACAAATGCACTGAAACACCAGAAAATAGATATAGATAGCCTTAGAAAAGAGAAAAATTAGTCTATAATGTCAATGTTTTCTAATGGACTCCGGAGGTTTTCCATTTTTAATTTGACAAATTGATTGTAAACCGTTGTGGTTTGAATGTTACTGTGGCCTAGTATTTTCTGTAGAATGTGTACGTCCATTCCCATTTCTAGAGAATGCACCGCAAAACTATGTCTGAGCGTATTTAATGTAGCATGTTTGTTTATTCCTGCTTCAAATAAAGCTTTTTGAAAAAAAAGCTGAATGTTTCGTGCTGAATAATAACCCTCCCCTCCAGAACCCGGGAAAAATATTTTTTTAGGATTGTGTTTGAGCTTATATTTTTCGATGTGCCAATTGAGGTTTGGTGACAGTCTCAACATCCTTTTACGTTTGTTGTTGTCGCTTTTTATAATAATAATGTTAGCCTCAGTATCTACATCTTCTACTTCAAGATTTATTATCTCATTGACCTTCAGACCATTATTGTAAACAAACATCAGTAGAAGTTTGTGTTTAATGTTCTTTACGGAATTGAACAACTTGAACAATTCATCATGTGATAGCACATCAATAACCTGATCTTGCTTTATTTTTCCTGTAGATTTGAGATTGAGCTTCTTGCTAAAAGTAACCTCATAAAAAAGTTTAATTGCCTTTCCAGACTGTATGGCATCTTGTTTAGAATTCTTGTTGTTAGATAATCCTAAAAGATAGTTAGAAATGAGCTCATCAGTAATTTTGCTTTGAGGATAATCCCTGAAATGGTTATAAAAAACAAATATTGCGTTTCGATAAGCTGCAATTGTAGCTGAATTGTATTTTCCTTTTTTTAGATGCTCAGTAAATCGTTCAATTAAATGGGTCACTTTTAAAGAGTATGTTTATAATGTTTTAATTTTGGGGTCAAAAGTACATTTTTTTCTTAAAAACTTCGCAATTTCATTTCATGTTATTAATTTTTATCGGAATATACCTTTTTATCACTGTTTTAATCGGATGGTACTCCTCCAAGTTTGTTAAGAATTCTCAGGATTATGTCCTTGCTGGGAGAAAAATGCCCACATTCGTGGTAGCCTCCGGTTTATTTGCTACGTGGTTTGGGTCGGAGACAGTAATGGGTGCGAGTTCAGAGTTTCTTAGTAATGGTTTAATTGGTGTCATTGAAGATCCTTTTGGAGCTTCCTTGTGTTTATTGCTGATTGGCTTGTTCTTCGCAAGACCACTTTACAAACTTAAATTATATACATTCAGTGATTACTTCAGTTTACGATTTGGCAAAAAAGTAGAGGTTATTTCCGCTTTTTTCATGATTCCCTCCTATTTTAGTTGGATTGCAGCCCAATTAATCGCTTTGGCCATTATTTTGCAATCCATTTCTGGGTTACCTTTTGTATTGGGTGTAATTTTATGTGCATCGATAGTTTTGTTCTACACATTTATAGGTGGTATGTGGTCTATTTCTATCACAGACACTATACAAACCATACTTATAATTGGAGGTTTACTTTATTTAAGTTACTATTTTTATAATCAATCGGGCGGTTTGAATGTCATAAAGGCTACAATTCCTGATGATTTTTTCAGGATTGTACCAAAAGAAAGCAACGTCAATTCGTGGCTCCTGTATTTTTCGGCTTGGATAACCATTGGTTGGGGTTCAATTCCTCAACAAGACGTTTTTCAAAGGGTTCTATCTGCAAAATCGGAAAATACGGCCGTCAAAGGCTCTATTATATCTGCATTTATGTACCTTACTGTTGCTTTTCTTCCTTTATCAGTGGTGTTGTTTGGTTCAATCTCCCACCCTGAGCTTTTAAAGGCAGACAATCAAATGTTTATTCCTGAATTGGTGTTAGCTCATTCTAATCTATTTGTGCAAATTCTTTTCTTTGGAGCATTAATATCAGCCATTTTAAGTACTTGTAGTGCTGCTATTTTGGCACCTGCCACGGTAGTGGCTGAAAACATTATAAGACCTTATTTTGGCCAATCGCTAACAGACAAAGATTTACTAAAAATTATGCGATATTCCACCATTGTCATTACAATTATTGCCATCTCTATGACTTTCATAAAAACCAATATTTATGAGTTGGTAGGTGAAGCTTCTGCCTTGAGTTTGGTCGCACTTTTTGTACCCTTGTCTGCAGGTCTTTATTGGAAAAAAGCGAACAAAACTGGAGCCACATTATCAATGGTCTTCGGAACAATTTCTTGGTTAATCGCTCTAAATATTAACTTGGGAGTTCCTCCCGCTGTTTTTGGATTTGTAATTAGCTTTTTAGCTATGTTCTTTGGAAGTTTATTCTCAAAAGCTTAAACTTTTTGCCACATGCCAAGCACCAGTCCATGCTGCTTGAAAGTTAAAACCACCTGTAACCGCATCAATATTTAATATTTCACCGGCAAAATATAAATTTCTATAAGTTTTAGAAGCAAAAGTTTCGGGGTTTATTTCTGATAGTTTAATTCCGCCAGCTGTCACAAACTCTTCTTTAAAGGTGCTTTTACCATTGACATCATATTTTGCAGATAGTAGATTTTCGGCCAAAACCTGAAAATGTTTTTTGCCCGTCTCAGCCCATTTTTGTTGTTCCGAAATACCCGATTTCTCACAAATATATTTCCAAAATCTTGTAGTAAGTCCAAACATGGGATTCGCAAAGACATTTTTCTTTGAATTTGATTCAAGATTCATACGAAATTCATTCAAAACTTTATCTTTTTGAAATTCTGGAAGCCAATTTACATCTATCTTGAACATATAATCTTTGGACTTCAATTCTAAAGCAGCCCAAGCAGACAATTTTAGAATTGCAGGCCCTGACAATCCCCAATGTGTAATCAACAAAGGACCAGACTGCTCAAATTCAGAATTCAGGATTTTTATGGCAGCATTTGGAAAGCTTACCCCTTGCAGTTCGTTGAGTTTTTCGTCTTTTATATTGAAAG
>CAMCYZ010000159.1 GCA_945885545.1 Spirosoma fluviale | reverse complement strand
CAATATGAAACGGCCATGAAACTTTTCAATATGACCGAAGAATTGGGTTATGTGGTAGACCAAATAGACAATTACAAAACAAAAATTGACTCAATTTCTCCGAAATTAACATCAGCCAAATTGAAAAAGCAGTTTCCTGTCGCCGACATTGCAAGCAAAATGCAGTCGCTAAAAGAAACTTTAGTAGTTTTGAAAGGCGACAATTACGTAGGAGCTGCCGAGCCACAATTGAGAGAAAAAATCTCAGGTTTATATGGTGAGGTATTGAGTTATACCGGCCGCCCAACCAACGCTCAATTGGCGAGCATGAAAGTATTGGATGAGAAGCTTTCGGCAGCTAAATCGCAAATGGACGGTTTTAAAGCAAGTTTAGGCAAATTGGCAGCAGCCATGGCAAAAGCTAAAATGCCTGAACTGAAAGTCAGAAGCTTTGAGGAATACAAAGCGGCTGAGAACTAAGACTATTTTGTTTTTTTGATAAAAAATTCACCCCGACTGAAGAATTGGTTAGGGTGTTTTTTTTTACATCATCTTCACCAAAACCCACTCAGGCAAATTACGCATAAGGAAACCTATAATTCTAAATCTCTTAGTCACGTATACCACGGGTTTATCCGCTAAAACTGCCTCAAAAATCTGGTTCGCCACTTTTTCGGCTTTAGCGACCCAAAACATCCCTCTTTGACCATCCGTCATTTCGGTTTCCACATAACCTGGCCTAACATCTATTATTTTTACACCATGATTTCTCTTTTTTGAACGAATCCTTAATCCTTCCATATAAGTGGAAGCAAATGCCTTAGTGGCATGGTATTCGGGCGAAGTTGGGCCGCCTCTTTCACCTGCTACAGAAGAAATTCCGACGATTTTTCCGCTACCATTAGATTTAAAATAATAATATGCCCATTGAGCCAAACCCATAAATCCACGGGCGTTAATATCGATGGTTTTGAGTTCGTCTTCAAAACTCGCCTTCGGTATGCCTATACCCGCATTGATGATCAGGATATCCAAGCCACCCATTTTTTTGACTAAATCAGCCAAAATATTACGGGCACTTTCTATCTTTTCCACATCCATTTCTTCCTTAAAAAATTGGGCGGAGGGCAATTCTTCCACAATTTTTTGGAGCAAATTTGTTCTTCTTGCCGTTATTCCCACCTCAAACCCCTCTTTGGCATATTTTAAAGCAAGAGCCTTCCCTATTCCCGAACTCGCACCGATGATAATTACTTTTTTTGACATTAGTTTGAAATATTATCCTATTTACAATATTTGGTAATATTATGCAAAATAAAACATAATCCAAATCATGGATGAAGTAAGCAATCCCGCATAAAATATATCTGATTTGAATAATGTCATTTCATTCTTCGCCCGTTTATGATACCACACAAACAATAGCACACAAACAATTGCGGCTGGAGTAGCTGCTGTTTGAGGTGAAATCAGTCCCAATAATGCTACTACTACAAAAGGAATTTGAGTAAGTAAAAACCAAAACAAGGTACTACCAATGCCGGATAACGATATACCTAAATCAAATTCTGCAATCTTGGCTTTTCCATTGGCATTTAGATACTTACTCGATACGACTAATAAAAATGAGCCTATCACAAAAATTGAAAACACACGGTACAAAAAATTAAAGGTTTCACCAAAAGTTTGCATAATTACGGGGAACTGAATCAGAATGTTTTCAAATACCCAGTCGCAGCCTAGTCCAATAAATGGAGAACCTGCTAAAACCAACACGGCAGCTATAGGATTGGTTTGTTTCCAAAGTACTCCCCAGAAAAACACTACAACTAAACCAGGTTTGATATAGGAAGTTTGGTTGGCCAATTTTAAAAAGAAATTATCTGAGGAATTGGGGTCGTAGGTTGAAAATGCCAAAATACCTGCAACAATACAAATTACAAAAACCGCCATTTGACCAAATCTAACCGTTTTTTTATCCGAGGCCTTAGGATTAATATATTTTTTAAAGATATCATAAGCCATTATAGTAGAAACTGAATTCATCATGGAGTAAATAGCAGAAAATATTGCACACATCAAACCAGCCAATATCAACCCTACCAATCCGTAGCCTGTAGGAACGACCGTTTTTAGAAGCGTTAAAAAGGTATCATCGGGTTTTATTGAATCGACCCCATATCTACTTTTAAAAATATAATAAGCTGCAGAACCAACTGCAATGGAGAAAAACGGTATGATTAATTTCAAAAATCCTGCGGCTATAGAACCCAGTTTGGCATCTCTGTCAGTTTTTGCGGCCAATACCCTTTGAACTTGATATTGATTCGTTGTCCAATAAAACATGTTGAGGATGGTCAAGCCTGTAAAAATGCCGCTCCATGGGAGTTTTGGATGATTAGAGGGCAAATACAAATGCATTTTATTGGCCTCAGCATAATCTAATTTAAGCAACCCAGACAAACCGCCTATTTCTGGCTGCATATATGTAAATGACCCCATTAGTAAAATGGACACTATCATGATGATTGTCAGGATATTGTCTGCTGTTACCACAGATTCCATTCCTCCAAAAACGGTAAAAATTACGGTAACAGTAGCAATTATAAATATCCCTGCCACATAACTTACCTCCCACCCTGTTCCTTCAAATAACAAGCCCAATGTTCGGCTCCCAATATAAAATCCGCCTATTAACTGAATTAGGATAAATGCCACCATCAGAACCGTATAAACCAAACGAGCGTTGGCGTTGAAACGAGTTTCTAAAAACTGAGAAAGCGTAAAGAAATTTCTTTTGCGGTATATGGGAATAAATACATAACATAAAACCAAAATGGCCGGAATGGCCCATATTTCATAATGGCTTTGTGCAAAACCTATGGAATACCCTACACCCATCATGCCTATAATCTGCTGGGCGTGTATGTTGGTACCGAAAATAGAACCAGCCACAGACCACCACCTGAGCGATCGGCTGGCCATAAAGTATTCTTCGGCGTCTTTTTTCTTAAAACTTGAATACATGCTAGCAACAATAAGAAACAACAAAACCGTAACCACCACTACTATATCAAACCATTCCAGAGACTTTAGCATAGTTTTAACAATTTTGATTAAATGTATGAATCTTCAACTTCTCAATGCCCATATTTTTTTTGATTTAGAATATATCTTTCTGTCTATGATTCCGCCGAACTCCTTTCTGATGGCCCAAAAACACCATAAGCAGCATTATTTTTTATAAAGTAATTTGAACACAATGCAGGCCATAAATCTTTTACGACCATCTTGGCAAATGACACATTGACTTTAAAAAAAGAATTCTCAGAACTGAATTCTTTTCTGCCTCTTTTTTAAACTCTTTCGATTCATCTTCACTGCTTTTCACAAATCCAATATTGGTGGAGAGAGATGCCAGAAGCAAAACCAAAGCTGTTGCCATTCCCTTTGATGCACGAGAAAGAAGTGTCATATTGTTTTTTAAAGACATTTTTATTTCAAAAAAATTCGGTTTTATATTTTATCGTAATTTTGAAAATCAAAAATACTTTTAAATATTGATTCTGAATAATTTCATTAAAATTATGAAATTCCAAATAGAAATATATGATACTCGAACAAGTTGGTATTAGAACCGAACAAAGAATTGCTGAGGTTGCGTGGTTTGATGATTTATGTGGAGGCGATACTGGCTTTTTGGGTACAGTAGATCCGATACGCCGAAGCAATTATGAACATTGCGGCGACATCATAAAAACTGCCGATAAGCTTGGATACGAAAACATTCTACTTCCTACCTCCTATATTGTAGGCCAGGAAGTTTTGCCTTTTGCGGCAGCCATGGCACCGCAAACCCAACAAATAAATATGTTGGCTGCCATCAGAACCGGCGAGATACATCCTCCCATGCTAGCAAGGCATATTTCTACCCTTGATCATATTCTAAAAGGAAGGTTGACCATAAACATCATCAATTCAGATTTGCCAGGCTTGAAAGAAGACCACGAAATGCGATACCAACGTTGTGGTGAAGTAATAGAGATTTTAAAACAAGCATGGACGCAAGATAGAATAGAACATAAAGGCGAAATCTATAATTTTAGTATGGATGCCAAACCGGTAAAGTCCTACCAACAAAACGGTGGTCCTTTGTTGTATTTCGGAGGAATTTCGCCCGGCTCAAAAGAAGTATGTGCTAAATATTGCGATGTGTTTTTAATGTGGCCCGAACCAGAAGAAAGTATTTATGCTACCATGCAAGAAATGAGTGCAAAGGCGGCCTCGCATGGCAGAATCATAGATTTTGGTATGCGGATTCATGTAATTGTGAGAGAAACAGAAGAAGAGGCTATTGACTACACCAAAGAGATGATGTCAAAATTTGATGCCGAAACCGCCGAAATATTAAAACACAGAACACAAGATTCTAAATCCGCAGGGGTATTGCGTCAAGACGAATTTAGAAAGAGGGCAGATAAAGATGATTTTATTGAACCCATGCTCTGGACAGGAATTGGAAGAGCTAGGTCTGGTTGTGGAGCAGCAATGGTTGGTAATCCTTCCCAAATTATTGAAAAAATTAACCGATATATGGACATGGGCGTGCGGGCATTTATACTATCTGGCTACCCGCTAATAGAAGAATGTGAGTATTTCGCAAAATTGGTTTTACCACATTTGAAGACCGGCAAACTTTCAGTAATTCAAGGCAGAACTCCAACTGAAATTCCAGAGACTCCTTTAACTTTTGGTGAATTATTGTAAACTAATCTCAGTAAGACGTTTACAATCTTACTAAGATTCAAAAAGAAAAAGCCTATATGCCTCCTCGAACGGTAATCACAAAATTCCGACCAGCTGAAGAAATGCCAGAGGCGAAGTTTCTGTAATTTTTATCAAAGATATTTTCACAAGCAAATTGTAGAGAAATGTTTTTATTTGCCTGATAATCAGACCTAAGGTTCAATGTCCACCAGGAAGGCATACCATCTTTGGTGGCATATATCAAATTATCCTCACCACTTGTGCTATAGTTCGCCAGTTTTTTCCAGCCATTATAAATACTGAAAACCTCCACCTGAATGGCCTTTTTTTGGTACTTAATGGCTGTGCGACCAAACATGGGAGGAATATGGTCCATTGGTGTATTTGCCGCATCTTTTATGCTTCCTTTGGTATAATTCAATGAACTAGAAAATACAACTTCTTTTGACAAATCGGCTTTAAGGTTTAAATTCCAGCCGTGAATCAATGCCTTGGCTTTGTTTTGAGCTGCTAAAACTTTACTGCTTTGGCCATTATACATTACCAGTCTTTCACCGTTTAAAGAAAAGTCATCTATAACTATGGCATTTCTCATGGATGTAACGAAATATACACCTTCAAGCCTGATTTTTTTGCCGATTTGCTGATTTAATGACAACTCTCCATTGTAGCTATACTCAGGCCGAATATCTGGATTTGGTACAATCAAACTTCCAGGCACCGAATCAAAAACCTTGGCTAAGTCGTCAATATTTGGCGATCTAAAACCAGAAGAACCCAACAAACCAAACTTGGTTTTAGCAAAAGGCGTGTACACTATCCCCAAATTTCCGGTAAGCGAATTGTTTTTTTGTTGTATTTCATTAAAAGGAAACGGGAAAAATGCTTTCTCAGTAAATTCAGCCGATAAATCTGTAAATGCATACCTGAGTCCTCCATGCACAATTAAAGCATCTGACACTTTCAATTGATCTGCCACATAAATTGCCCAAGTGTTCATTGTATTTTTCCCATCTGGATAGCGTGTGTCGGCTTTTCTTTCTTCGTTTGTTTTGATATTGGTAAAATGAGCTTTTGACTTAACATCATTTCCTACCACTTCCAAGCCATACGTAAGGGTTTGTGATTTTATTACTTTTTGGAAATCAGCATTTAACGAAAACAAATTAACTTTCTCAAGCTGGCTTTTTCTATTGGCATCATTAAAGTTTCTCGAAACCCTACTTTCTTCTATATCCTGAAATGCAAGAGAAACTGTAGCTCTGTCGTAAATCAGGGTGTTTTTCAATTCTAAATGATAAGCAAACATCAGTCGTTTTTCGGGGCCATAATACCATTCGGCAAACCTTGGCAAACCATTCCTGAGTTCTGTAAGTCTATCATAACGAGGCACATTGGATGAATTTGAAAATTGAAAATTCAGTGTATGTTTGATCTTTTCAGACTGTTGAAAACTTATTTTCTGTAAAAAATCATATTGGCTGTATCCGCTCCCGACTTGCTTATTTACATTTTTATTTTTAATCGAAACATCTGCATTACCTTGCCTTTCTACATAAAAAAGTCTTTTCCCAAAGTCTGGATAAGCTTCCAAACGATTAGACCCTTGAATCACATCGCCGAAATCCGAAAAAGTAAAACTCGTCAAAAACGCCAAACGCTTTCTGCCAAAATTAAAATCTAAATGCCCTGTTTTTTCACCAATAGCCGTGGAGTGTCGTAAATAAGAACGGAAGCTTTTAACACCAAACTCAGGATTTTTTGATCTGAAATGTACTACCCCGCCAAGTGCGTCAGAACCATACATAACCGAACTTGGCCCAAAAACCACTTCGGCTCTTTCAAGCATACTTTGGTCTATTCTCAGTACATTTTGCAAATGGCCAGCTCTGTAAATAGCGTTGTTCATTCTAACCCCATCCATCACAATCAACACCCTGCTTGCTTCAAAACCTCTTAAAACCGGGCTACCTCCACCTGCTTGGCTTCTTTGCACAAAAACATTTCCGGTTTGTTCCAAAAGATTAGCAGTATTTGGAGAGTTTTGAAAAGCAATTTGTTTGGCAGTAATAAGTTCAATTTGATTGGGTGATTCTTTCTTTTTTAATTCAAACTTATTGGCTGAAATGACCACTTCCTCCAAATCCCGAAGGGTGTCCAATTGCCCAAAAATAGGATATGAAACAATAAGAAATGATACCAAAACAAGAAACCGCATGTAGCACTATTGATGAATGAACACAAAAATAAAATAAAATAAACGCTTTGGCATTTGTAATTTGGATTTTATCTAAAAACTTTTTTGTCTGGGCTTTTATGAAAAAAATATCAAAAATCTAAAGTTCAAAATCTTTTGAAATCATTCTGGTTTTTACAAAGTTTTAAACCATTACGAAATATTTTTTCATAATTTTGAATCAACATTTTATCAACCCTTTAAATCAACATTTGAGCATGAAAAAACTACCTCTTTTAGTTATACTTCTTGGCTATACACTACAAATAAAAGCACAGGACGAAAAAATAGTTTCAGTCCAAGAAGCCTACAAAAACCAGATTGAGGCCATTGGGAAAGATAAAAAAATACAAAAAGCGTTTGATGTAATTCAGCGTCTAGAACCTCAGACCATGAAAGACCTTGTGGAATTGACCGAAATTCCAGCTCCTCCGTTTATGGAACAAAAAAGAGGCGAAAGGTTTATGCAAATGGTAAAAGCAGCCGGTGCCGATTCTATTTGGAAAGATGAAGTAGGTAATATTTTGGCACTAAGAAAAGGCAAAACAAGAGGTAAAACTGTGGTTTTAGAGGCTCATTTGGACACGGTTTTCCCACTCGAAACTGACGTTAAAGTAAGAATGCATGGCGACACACTTTATGCACCCGGGATAGGAGATGATACCCGTGGACTTACAATGGTGTTGGCCGTAATGAAAGCCATGAATGCCGCCCAAATCAACACTTCATCGGATGTGCTATTCGCAGGAGTTGTGGGTGAAGAAGGATTGGGAGATTTACGTGGTGTTAAGCACCTTTTCAAAAACGGAAATCGTAAAATTGACGCTTATATTGCCATTGATGGCGGTGATTTAGGAAGAATTAACAACATGGCACTGGGTTCATTGCGTTATAAAGTCACTTTCAAAGGTCCCGGCGGACACTCTTGGGGTGCTTTTGGAGTTGCCAATCCGCATCATGCCATTGGCAAATCCATAGACTATTTCGATACGGTGGCCGGTACTTATGTGGCTAATGGCCCCAAAACCACCTACAATGTGGGTCGAATAGGCGGCGGCACTTCCGTAAACTCCATTCCTTTCGAATCTTGGATGGAAATAGATATGCGTTCTGTAAGTCCTGAGAAACTTCTAGGTATTGAAAGAATCTTGAAAGAGCAAATGCAAAGGGCACTCCAAGACTACAACAAAACCGTCAAAAAAGGCGATAAGTTGACCTTGGTTTTGGATAAAATTGGCGAAAGACCTTCTGGAGAATTAGGAGAAAACCTTCCCTTGATTTTAAAAGCTATCGCTGCCACTTCCTACTTTAATGCTCAACCAACACTTACTAGAGGCTCAACAGACTCTAATATTCCTATTTCTTTGGGCATACCTGCCGTAACAATAGGCAGAGGTGGCAAATCAGACAACGCCCATGCCCTCGACGAATGGTATTTAAATGACGAAACGGGACCGCTCGCTATTAAATTGGCATTACTTATTCTGGTGTCTGAAGCTGGTTTAGCAAAATGATAGTTTAATTTCAAAAACCAAGAATTACCCCATTCGTCTCTAATTATTCTACAAATGTCTTATCAATAATGTATTTCGACAAAAATATGCTATTTTTATTTTCTTAATAACTTTCAATCAAAACTATGAAAAAAATACCTTTTTTGATTCTACTTTTCTCAATTAGCTGTAATCTTTTTGCCCAAAAGAAAAAAGCCAAAACTGCTGAACCCTTAGCGGTAGAATCACCAAAACAAGATTATTCAAAACTATATTCTGGCCTTCAATGGCGAAACATTGGACCATTTCGTGGTGGTCGATCATTAGCTGTGGCCGGCCATAAAGACCAACCGATGACCTACTACTTTGGGGCCGTAGGTGGTGGGGTTTGGAAAACTACCGATGGTGGCCAAAACTGGGCCTACTCTGGCGACAGCACTTTCAAATCAAGCTCTGTGGGGGCCATTGCAGTGGCTCCATCAGACCCTAACGTAATATATGCTGGTATGGGCGAAGCCGATATGCGGAGCAACGTCAGCTACGGCGACGGCATGTACAAGTCAACAGATGCAGGTAAAAGTTGGAAACACATCGGTTTGCCAAAAGCAGATGCCATTGCCACTATAGAAGTGCATCCGACTGACCATAATTTG
Organism: Spirosoma fluviale; assembly: GCA_945885545.1. Lineage (GTDB taxonomy): Bacteria > Bacteroidota > Bacteroidia > Cytophagales > Spirosomataceae > Leadbetterella > Leadbetterella lacustris. The sequence continues at coordinate 30 of CAMCYZ010000159.1, read as the reverse complement.
GTTTATGTAGCTGCCGTGGGCAATCCATTC
>CAMCYZ010000158.1 GCA_945885545.1 Spirosoma fluviale | reverse complement strand
TATTTGTTCTTTTCCGTAATTTCTCTTTCTACCATACAAAAAACCAAAACTACCCACATTTAGGTCAAAGACTCTGTTGCCATAAGAAAAATACTTTCTGATATTCAATCCCAAAGGTTCTCCGACTTTAAGACCAACTGCCCAGTTGTTTTCATATTGAGCAGTTGAACTCCCAATACTTAAAAGCGTCACTATTAAAATAAATGCCAATTTTTTTTTCATAATTCTGCTTCTGCTTTGTCTATGATGTAATTTAGTTCGTTTATATCGTCGGTATTAAGCGTAAATATACCTGTTATCGTTAATCTGTCGTCTGTATTGAATCTCTTAGTTACTTTTTTGAACTTTACGGACACCACTGATTCGGGGCCCGCTTGTCCACAAAAGAAGCAGGATGCAAACGGATTGGCAGATAGTACATAATAATTGGCATCTACATCTACCGGTATCATGTAACCCGTTAGAGAAACTTCTTTGCCTTTGAGGGCATTTACTTTTGCTCCAAACTGCGGTTCCAACACAAACATGTTCTCAGAAGCATTCCATTTTTTCTTAAATGTAACGTCTCTAAGGTTTTCCCAAGTTATTTTGATGGGAGCAAAAGCCATCACGGCAAGTGGTACAGCCACAAGAAAGGATAAAATTACTACGTATTTTTTCATTTTAGTCGTTTGCCAATGTTTTCGAAATATTAATTCTGTAAATACCCAAAGAAGGAATAACTGCTGCAAAAATACCAACTAATAACGCTGCAATCAACAAATATATTTCTTCTTTTTGAAGCATACTTTGCTGAAGGTCAAAATTAAAGTTTTGGTCCAGCATTCTTGAAGCTATCCAAAGTCCAATTCGGCTCAATAAAACACCCAAGATGTAGCCTGAAAGGCTCAAAAACAAACCTTCGAACATCAAAATGAAAAAAAGCTTAGTTCTTTTGCCACCCATCGAGAGCATGAGTGCCATTTCGTATTTCCGTTCCTTTAAGGCATTGTAAAGGGTTACAAAAACGCTAATACCGCTGATAAGCATAATTGCAAGGGCTAAGGCTTTGAAGGCGTCAATGCCAATTCCCATGAGTTCAAAAAGTCGGTTGATCTCTATGGCCGGTAAAGCAGCCTGCATTTTGGTGTTTTGGTTAATTAACCGCGGAATGGTCATCAAACCCATCGGCGATCTGAATTTTACCAAAGCACAGGTTATGTCAAAATCTTCTTCAGTAGCTTCGTTGGCGTGTTCTGTATGTTTCTCCGGAGTTTCGTTGGCGTGTTCCTCCTCATGTTCATGTATTTCCCAAATACTCTTTAAGTCGCACAAAATGAGGTTATCTATTACAGAATTGTTGGATTTCAGGATACCCACCACTTTGTATTTTTTATCGCCGTGTGCTTCGCCTTCTTTCTCAAACCCGTGCGAACTAGCAAAACTCTCATTGAGTTTCAAGTTGAGTTTTCGGGCTACAGTTGCACCCAACACTACCTCCATGTTGTTTTTGAAAACTACCCCCACTGCATAATCAGCCTCAAAATGCTTAAGATAGGGGTAAGTAGTGCCCACAATTCTGAAACCTTGGTAGTTGTCACCCATAGAAAGGGGCAACACTTGTTTTACGAGCGGGTTTGTTTGGAGCGATTGCAACTCCGACATGGGAATATTGCCGGTGGGAGCATCTATTTGATACACACCTGACAGTATCAATTGTAGCGGGCTTCCTTTGGCTCCCACCACCATGTCAATTCCCGAAATGTTTTTCGAAAATTTATCCTGCATTTGGTTGCCTATATTGATCAATAACGAAATAATACTGATACCAAACATCATTAATAATATGCAGAGGAAGCTATTTAGTTTTTTTGCCCAAATATTTTTCCAAACGATTTTTATTAACATCTTAGAGGGTTATTTGGTTGTTAAATCTTGATTTTAGACGGTGGTCGTGGGTAACCACAATGAGGGCAGCTCCAATAATTTTCGATTGTTTTTCTAGCAAATCCGCCACTTTTTCACAGTTTTCATCGTCAAGTGCTGAGGTGGGTTCATCTGCCAAAATTACTTTTGGGGTGTTCATCAAGGCTCGAGCTATACACACCCGTTGCTGCTCTCCACCACTTAGTTCTTGTACTTTTTTGGATAATAAATGCTCAAATCCTAAACTGTTTGCCAATTCCGCAGCTTTGCCTTTGTCCAAAGCATTATTTCCTAAATAATTGGCCAATAAGAGATTTTCAGAGACGTTTAGTGCATTTACAAAATATGGTTTTTGGAAAACGATACCGATATTTTGTGCCCTGAATTCGGTTATTTGTTTTTCTGATAAACTGGCAGTTTGGGTATTGTTTATAATCAATTCTCCCGAGCTCGGACGGAGCAAGAGAGCAATTAAATTCAAAAAAGTAGTTTTCCCGGTTCCTGAGTTGCCCAATATCAGTAATGTTTCTTCGGCCTTACAGCCAATATTTGGGAAGCCAAATGTCTGACCTTTGGGGTAAGAAAATTTCAAAGAATCGGTTTGAAGCATCAATCTTTAATTTTTGTCCAAAAATAATTCAGTTTATCAGTAAACAAAAGTGCTTTTGGTTTTTATTTGAAAAATAAGTGGTTATGCAATTATAACTGCAATTGTTTTGTTGTCTTCTAAGATTTATACATTTAAATTCCAAAAATTATGTCACTCAGATTAGGCGATATCGCACCAGATTTTTCGGCAGAGACTACGCAAGGACATATTAATTTTCACGAATGGTTGGGCGATTCTTGGGGTATGTTATTTTCGCATCCTGCAGATTTTACACCAGTTTGTACCACAGAGTTAGGCAAGACAGCCTTATTAAAAGGAGATTTTGATAAAAAAGGCGTGAAAGTAATCGCCATTTCGGTAGACAGTTTGGAGTCGCACAATAGGTGGGTGCCTGATATCGAGGGAGTTAATGGCGTTAAAATGAATTTTCCTATTATAGCGGATCCTGATAAAACAGTAGCCGAAATGTATGACATGATTCACCCAAATTCTTCTGAAAAGGCTACTGTACGTTCGGTATTCATCATTGGGCCTGATAAGAGAATCAAACTCATGCTGACTTATCCGGCCTCTACGGGTAGAAACTTCCAAGAGTTGTTGAGAGTTATAGATTCCTTGCAGCTTACGGCTCAGTACGCCGTGGCAACACCAGCTGACTGGAAAGACGGCGACGATGCCATTGTGTTACCTTCTATTTCTACTGCAGACGCTATCGAGAAGTTTCCAAAAGGAGTGAGAGAGGTAAAACCTTATTTGCGTTATACACCTCAGCCGAACAAGTAATTTTTTGGTTAAGAATATTTCAAGGAAATGGCTGATTCTAAGGATTTGGCCATTTTTTTATTGCCTGTTTCTGAGCACCTGATAGGCAATCAACAACTCTGAGCGTTTGCCAGGAGGTTTGTGGTAGATAAATACTTCGTAGGTATTGTTGGTATCTGAAAAATTCCCTTCGTATATATCATCGTCTATTTTTTCAGTAAATACATTTTTAAGCGTAAATCCAAAATCATAGACTCCTTGTTTGAGCATAAGTGTCTTCTCATAAAGTTGGGTGTTAGGATTGAAATCCATCTCTGTGTTTTTCCAATCTACCAATTTGCCGGCTATCATAGGTTTATTTCCAGAATCTTCGTAAGGAGCATTTAAAGTAAATTTTACCTCCATATAGTCGGAATTAAGGTCTATTTCGCCATTTTCTAGATTGGTTATTATGTAGCCTCCATCGTTGTCAAAAGCGTTCAAGTATCCCTTGTTGGATCTTTTATTTTGAGTTACTACCGTTATTTCGTCTGGTGTTCCTAGTCTTATTGCTTTGATATTTTGTCCAATTTTAAACGAACTCGACAAATCCACAAATCTGAATTCATTGCCCGCCTTAAATAGATTTTCACTGTCGAAATATTTGAGTGAAAATGAATTTCTCCCTGAATTTACGAGATTAATGTTTTTTATTTCGGTCAGTTTGTCTTCTCTTTGATTTTGTCGGATTACTATTTTTAATTCTCTTTGCGGAAAAGCAATGTTATAGTTTCCCACATCTATTTTAACATTAAGCTGTTGGTGGGTTTTCCAATATTGTGGGTCTTGGGCCGGAATTATTCCGCCATCAATGCCAATCATTTGGTCAAAAACTCTAAATTTTCTTTCAAAAATGGGAGTGCCTTCCGTTTGATTTTCAAATACTTGCAGTATAAAGTTTCCGCTTATTTTGGTTTTTGGAAGTTTAAAACTGTAGTGATAATAGGGCGTTTTGGTGTTTTGTGAAACATTATAATTGTTGATAAAAAACTCATTGAAGCCTTCTAGGTATTCCATTTCGGCCAGATTCGATTTTTGCCAGTCGTAGTCACAATGGATTATTTTAGCACTAAAAGAAGCATATTTTGCTCTCAAGTCATCAAATTCAAGAATCAAACTAGAATTCCTTATACTTCTATTTATGACAGCAGGGTTGTTATATCTTTCGTTGAAGTTATCATTTAGGCTATAGCCATATAGCAAAATGGTTTTTATGTAGTCATTTTCGCTAGTTTTACCAACAGCAAATGGTATTTTTCCTGCTAAACTATGGCATACCGAAAAAGTCAAAATCATTAAAATAGAAAATCCAAACCTAAAGCTTAAACGCAAAAGGGAATATTTATATCTTGGCGTCATAGCGTCCTTGCGGTTAAAATATTTACCTAGGAAAATATCAATTACCCTTCTATTCATGCTTCTAGTTCCATCATTTTTTCTTCCCAAGTATCATTTAATACGGTCAACTCCTTTTTCAGATTTGAATATTCGGCGTTGGCTTTTTTAAGGGCATCGGGATTAGAGAAAACTTCTGGGTCTGCCAGTTGATTTTCGGTCAAACTGATTTTTTCCTCGGTAGCCATTATTTTTTCTTCCAAATCCCCGATCTCTCTTTCGAGTTTCTTGTTTTCCTTTTTTACGGGCTTAGGTTCGGCAGCTTTCTGAACTTTTACCTCAGGTTCTTTAACGGCTTTTTTGATGGGTTCATCTAAAGTTTTGCCATTATCTTCCATCCATATCACAAATTCATCATATCCGCCTGGGAATTGCTTAATTTCTTGGTCTTCGATATACCAAACCTTGTTGGATACCCTACTGATAAAGTGTCTGTCGTGCGATACCACCACGTAAGTGCCTTCGTATTGGTCCAAGGCCTGCACCAGTATATTCACCGACTGCATATCGAGGTGGTTGGTAGGCTCATCGAGTAGCAAAAAGTTGGCCTCTGAAATCAGAATCTTGGCCAATGCTACCCTTGATTTTTCTCCACCAGATAATACCTTTATTTTCTTGAAAACGTCTTCACCCCCAAACAAAAAGCAACCCAGTACCGACCTCAATTCGGTCTCAGACTTTGATGCATCTGCATATTTTAGTTCTTCCAGAAGTGTTTCTTCCATGTGTAAGGACTCCAACTGATGCTGTGCATAAAAGGAAAAGTTGACATTGTGACCAAGTTTTCGTTCGCCTTTGGCTACTTCAGTACCCGCAATAATTCTCAAAAGTGTAGATTTTCCCTTTCCGTTGGCACCAATCAATACGATTTTGTCTCCTCGTTCAATGGTAGCTGTCGTATTTTTAAGTATGGGATTATTCGGGTATTCTTTACTGATATTTTCTAAGGCCATTACATTTCGCCCTGGTTGTGTTCCAAACCTAAACTTGAAATGTACCTTGGCAGCATCGTCTATCACGTCGTCAATCACATCCATTCTGTTCAGGGCTTTTACTCTTGACTGAACTTGGCGGGCCTTCGTAGCTTTGGCTTTAAAACGCTCTATAAACCTTTCTGTTTGACGTATTTGTGCCTGTTGATTTTCATAAGCACCCTTTTGTATTTCGTTTCTAAGTGCTTTTTCTTCTACAAAAAACGAATAGTTGCCAGGATAATAGTTGAGTTTTGTATTGGCTACTTCTACAGTAGTATTACACACATTGTCAAGGAATTGCCTATCGTGCGAAACGACCACGACGGCATTTTCATAGTTGGCAATGTATTTCTCTACCCATTGGATTGAGGGTAAGTCCAAGTGGTTGGTAGGCTCATCTAGCAGTAGAATGGCAGGTTTTGCAAGAAGCAATTTTGCCAGCATAACACGCATACGCCAGCCTCCCGAAAACTGTCGCAAAGGTTTGTGTAATTCCCAAGTCTTAAAACCTAGTCCTTCAAGTATTTCTTCTGCTTTGGATTCGATCGAATAGCCGTCAAGTAAATCAAATTCATGTTGTAATTCACCCAATTTCTCCACCAACTCGTCTTTATAGTCGGTTTCCATTTGGTGTAAAACCTTTTCTATTTGGTGATGTAGCTCCAGTTGGCGTTCAAAACCTTGCATGGCCACATTGAGTATAGAATCGTCGGTTTGGTAGGAGAGAAGGTCTTGGTTTAGAAATCCTATCGTACAATCTCCCGATTTAGAAATATTTCCTGCATCGGGCTGATATTCTCCTACTATTATTTTCAGAAGCGTTGATTTTCCTTTTCCATTTAAACCTATGAGACCAATTTTGTCTTTGGGTTTTATCTGTAAGTTGGCGTCTTCAAAAATGGCTCTTCCGCCGAAGTAAAAAGAAAGATTGTTAATCGTTAACATGAAGTATTTCTCTGGTAATTATAAAATGCAAAATTACGCTTTTAATTACAGAATACATAGAGAACCCCGCAGAGCGATTTTCCAAATCGATCAGAAAATGGAATTTTTAGAAACACGATTTGAAAAATAGTGATACGGTTGGAACTAGAACCTCATTTTAAGATTTTTGGTGTATTAAAGATATCTTGGGTAGAAATACTAAAACCTAATAGGGTATTTGATTCTATAATATCCTCTGTTACAAATGGTTTGAGGCCGGTGTACTTTCCTGATTTATCCAATACATACACAAAAACACATTCGTTTGAAATGTCAACTAACCAATATTCTTTAACACCAGATTCTTCATAGACTTCATATTTATCTTTCATTTCCTTTTTAGAATTTCCGGGTGAAAGTACTTCAATAATTAAATCTGGAGCTCCTAAACAGCCTTTAGAGTCTATTTTATATAAATCACATATTACGCAAATATCAGGCTGAACCACAGTTCCCACGTCTGCATTTTTTTTGCTTTTTATGGGTAGTCTCACATCAAATGGAGCTACAAAAACTTGACATTGTTTATATTCTAAAAAATTCCAAAGTCGATTTGAAATTTTAGAGGAAATTTGTTGATGTCTTGTTGCAGGAGCTGGAGACATCTTAAAAATCTTACCCTTAATCAATTCAAGTCTATCTTGAAACTCCCATTTCAAGTAATCAGCGTAAGAATAAGTCTTTGAAAAATCTAGTAAACTAATGTCGCTCAATGGTTTCATTTCATCCTTTTTATGTAATTTAGGCAATTTAAGAAATAATTCCTTTAATCTCAATTGTTCCACCCCTCCGAAAATTGATATAATAAAAAAAGCAAGACCGAAGTCTTGCTTTTTTAATATCAAACTAAACAAATATTAGTTCAATGCAGTTGGCCATGAACCTGAAGATCTGGTCAAAGTAGTAATACCTGAATCTCCATAGTTATTTTGCCATTTGAATTTTAATTCAGTGGAAGTATGACTAATATAGGTAAGACTATAAGCCAAGCCATATTGGTCAGTACCTTTCATTCCAATTTTACCGCAAGCATCAGTAAATCTGATAGAACCCGTAGCTGGATTGTCATTCCAAGCACATGCATATTGTCCAAATGTACCATCAGATACTGAATATTCGCCAGCTGTTGCTGTTGCAGCAAATGTAACCTTACCCGAAACTCCAGTTCCACAAGCAGCAGGATTAGCTCCATCTGCTACTGAACCTGTGATGTCAGTGGTGGTATAATCATAAGTTCCAGCCAAAGCTGAAGGACAAACTATAGCAACTCTATAAAAAAATGGTGATTTGTAATACTCCTCTGTCAAGGTAGAACTCATATTGTTGTTTGAGAATGTTTTCCCATCCAGCGTAGTCAATACCAAACGATACTCTATGAAGTCTCCACCTCTAAGATTAGTTTTTGAGAAACCTAACTTAGATAGAACAGTCGCCATAGGGAAGTTAACTGTGCTTCTTGGCCATTTAGAATCACCAGTAGTGGTAAAAGTAGCACCGTCTATATTTCCTAGCATTACTTCTTTGGTTACTGTGTTTCCTCTTCTGTGGTTAACATAAACATCAACATTTTTTACGTTATTGATTTTGTCCGCCGCATGACATTCCAAAACGATGTTAAACGGTGAGTTGTCTAAATCAAAGAAATTGATAGCCGCTGGAGACTTAACAGTTTTAAGATAAGTACCCGTTTCAAATCCATTATATGGAATTGCTGGCTCAACAAAATCTGTACATGACGAAACCACAAACATGGCTATCATCAGTGTGTATATTAATTTTATTTTTTTCATTTTATTCTCAATTTAGAATTAGTTAATAAAGCTGTCTGGATTGTTATCCCAGAATACTTTTACTTTAAAATCGGCTTTTTGCGTCGCATTTGAGTTAGTGTTTACATACGAAGAAGGGTAGATAAACGATCTTGGGAAGTTTCCTACCGCCGGTTGTAAACCTGGCTGCATTCCGCTAGGTTGACCTGTTCTTCTGTAAAGATTATAAGCCTCAACTCCATTTCCATAAAGAGAAATCCAATATTCTCTACCCAAAATTTTCATTTTGTCGGTTTGAGAGGAAGCTGCATCATATTCACTTACAATAGCAGCCAAATATTTACCTCTATTGGTATCAAAGTTAGCATTTGATTCAAAAGCTGTAATTTTAGCAGCTTGATTGGTTGTCAAAGACCAAGCTCTTACGAAGTTGATACTTTTTGTTGCACCAGAAGACAAAAGTTCTTTAGCGTCACCAGTTGTACCCAATGTAAGGGCAGCCTCGGCCAGCATAAAATCCACAAATGATGGCAACATGATAGGTAAAATTCCAGCACCATTGGTAGCCAAATCTGCAGAACCAGCAGCAGAAGGGGCATTGTTATCAAATCTATATCCAGCTGGATAAACTCCGTAAAGTGTCCTTTTCAACCCGTCTGGTGGTATACCGTCGTTGTCCAAATGATCTCTTCCCCAGAACCCTCTTTCTCCTGGTTGGCAAAAAAT
>CAMCYZ010000157.1 GCA_945885545.1 Spirosoma fluviale | reverse complement strand
ATTAATAATGTTCAAATATAGCACTTCCACCCCAATTTTACAAAACCTTTGTACGAGCCAAATGCAAGCGATGGGGTCCTAAAAATCAAATATGGATCTTTGAATCTTAAACAACACCAAGCAGCTGAGCCTAAATGGCTCACTTTCATCGGAATATGTGGTAAATGTGTCGGTGTTCAAAGTTTTGGAAATGTATTTGTGGCTATTTACATCATCTTGACATCGCCAATGTCAACCTTGACGGAGGCGATGTCAACCTTAACGGAGGCAATGTCAAGCTTGACGGAGGCAATGTTAACCTTGACGGAGGCAATGTTAACCTTGACGGAGGCAATGTCAACCTTGACGGAGGCAATGTCCACCTTGACGGAGGCGATGTCAACCTTGACGGAGGCAATGACCACCTTGACGGAGGCAATGTTAACCTTGACGGAGGCAATGTCAATCAGAAATTCTGCGAAATCAAACACGAAATCGGCGAATTTGAACAGAAAATCGCCGAATTTGAATACGAAATCGCCGAAATTGAACAGAAAATCGTCGATTTTGAACACGAATTCGTCGAAATTGAACAGAAAATCGTGAAAATTGACTTGAAAATCGTCAAAATCAACATCAAAATCGGCTCTGTTGAATTGAAAATATGAGGAACAATGTGTACTTGTCCCTCTTTTATAGAGAATTGATAGGTATAGTTTTATTGGAGATAGGACTTTGAAGTCATCTTACAATCATCCATTTGATTGGTTTCTAAGCTATTATTCTCTGGTATATGCTTTTTCTCAATATTATGCCACTTTGCTGCTGATAAACAATTCTTTTTTGAGGGTAGCTTCGCCTCTGTAATAAACTGTGATTGTACCACTATCCACTTTTACAAATTATTGGCTTACGCTCAAGATTACGTTGATTGATCTTTGAGTTTTGATTCACCCGCTCAAGATGTTCCACAGGCTATATCGCAGCAACATAAAATAGGTTTTCCAATACTACTTTTGAGCTTGAGCATTAAACAAATATTTGAAATGGCATAGGAATACTAGCCCTATTGAATTGGCAGAACTTTAATCGGATCGGAAATCCTCCCTATCTAACTTCGACATAGCGGAGATGTCGAAGAGCACTGCTTTGCGGTTGTTGCATAGTGCGGCTGCGTGCTGTAGCTGCTATGTTGAGTAGAACTCGTTTGAGCTAAAGAGGACAAAAGAATATTGTCTTCAAAACTCCTTTTCTCCAAATTCTGATACTGGCAACTTGGCTTTTCTGTCTGATTTGTTGAAAGTGTACGATAGATTAAAAAGTACGATATTTCGCTCCTGAATGTAATTGGTAGTAGTGTAAAAATCTTGGCCTGAAGTGGTGATGCGTTGTTCGTTCACCTTCATTCCAAACAAAGCCGCATTCTGCCATTGTACAGCAACAGTTAGATTAGATTTGAGATTTTTCTTTAGCGAAAAATTGGGCTGATAAAAACGAGAATCAAGCCCCTGAGCGGTATTTCTGGCAGACAAATACGTCAAATTAAATTGACCACTAAAACTTGGAGTAACTTGGTAATTGATAGTAGAATTGATGGCATAAACCCATCCCCTACTGTTGACGTTTACGGTGTTTTCAAACAAGCCTCCATTTATTTTTAGGTTGTACAGGTTTCCACCCAAAAAGAATTTTAGTTTTTTTTACTGGACTTAGCGTTAGGCCTGTTTCTGTTCCCAAAAGCCTTGCTTTGCCAGCATTGGTGTAGATTCTGTTCAATATGGTATCGTTGTAAACACTGTTGACCCGATTTACAATGTCGGTTATTTGCTGTCTGTATATGTTCCAATAAAACGAACCTTTTTTGAAGTCCTTGATCAAGCCTGCTTCATAGAGTCCAATAAATTCGGGCCTGATGTTGGGGTCACCCTGCTCGAGGGTTTCGCTATGCTCGCGTTCGGGATAAGGGTTAAGCTCGTTGTTGGTAGACCGCTGCACCCTGCGGCTATAACCAAGCTTGAGCCGCAACGACGACTGAACGTTATACATTAAATTGACTGATGGAAAAAGATTAGAGAGATTTAGCACTACGGGTTGATGGCCTCTGTCATCCGTAAATTCTCTGAAGGCTTTCTCGTACCTTAATCCCGTGGTGTACTCGAGTTTTTTATGGGTACCACTCAGCTGCGAATACAGCCCGTGTATCAGATTTCGTACAGCTATATTAGCCGAAAAAGCCGGATTTAAAACAAGCGGTGTACCCTTACCCCTATTTTCGAAATACGCAAATTCGCCCAATTGTTGTTGCAAACGATATTGGTAACCTGCTGATAACTTTCCTATTTTAAACTGTTTCTCGTAATCTAGTTTCAGCCTCAAGGCATTTAACGGATTTTCGCCAATATTGTAAGTATATTGAAGCGTATCGAGGAAATTTTTAGCCGCCAAATTCCTGTTTTTGGTATAGCCGTCTATCATGGCGTTTTCGTAAAGTGCTGAGGCCGTCAAAGTTGACTGATCCGCAAACTTGTGGGTGTAGTCTAGGTTATATACCTTAAAGTCGCCCGATTTTAGGACCAAATTGGCATTGAAATAGGTTGTTCTGCTCAAAATCTCTTGCGAACTCAGCTGCATTCGATAGTTATTGTACAAAATATCTGCCGTGCGATATTGATTTCTTGCACCGATATACACACCTGCATTAATCTCATTTGAAGAGTTGGGTTTATAGCCTAATGACGTCCTGATACCATAGTTTTCGCGTCTCAGGCTTCGCTCACCCATACTCGGAAAACTCGTAAATATACCTTTACGCGTGGTATTGACATCCCCCACCCGCTGTCCAGCTATATCATTTTTAAGATAATTGAGCGAAGTGCTAAAATCCCAATCGCCTTTTCTGTAGCCCAAGCTCACATCGGCACCATAGCGTAGTGGCTCACGGCCATTTTCGTATTCTTTTATGCGTGGCAATCCATACTGTACGTTGCTGTTCAGGGTCCAGCCGTCCACTGCCCCTTTTTTGGTAACTATGTTGATAATGCCTGCTTTGCCGTCAGCGTCGTATTTGGCCGAAGGTGCTGTTATCATTTCTACCTTTTCTATCGTATTGGCGGGAATTTGGCTCAAAATAGTGGCCGCATCAAGCTGTGTCGGTTTGCCATTAACCAATATCAAGAAACCCTTGGAACCACGCATGGTGATTTCGCCCTCGGCATTGACCACAATAGACGGTATGTTACGAAGCACGTCTGTGGCCGTACCACCACGAGCTACCTCAAACTGATCGGCCTTGAATACCTGTTTTTCGAGCGTGGCCACCATGTTGGGTTTTATGCCCTGAACTGCAATGGATTCGAGTAACTGCGACAGTGGAGAAAGACCAATAGCCCCAAGGTCAAGCGTACCAGTGGTTTCGTTGTAATCTACCTCTATGAGTTTGGTTTTATACCCCACATAGGCTATGGTTATCCTGTATTTGTTTTTGTTGATACCTGTTATAAAAAACTTGCCCTTTTCGTCTGAAAATTCACCTTTGACGCTGTTGAGATCTTGCTTTTTACTAACTTTTACCGTCGCAAAAGCCAGAGGCTCAGAAGTGAGGGAGTCCATCAAATAACCACGCAATACCCCCTGCCCTACTCCGCTGAAAGAAAAAGACAAACAAAACACCACTAAGGAGCAGAACTTTTTCATATTTTTTGTGACAATTATCATAAAACAAAGGTAAGCCTTTAATGTAGGCAAATCTCAAAAAATGCTTGTACTTTGGTCGAAAAAAAGCAGCGTTTGGTCTAAAGTTATTTACTAAAGTTTCGGAGGAAAATAAAAACTAATAATCAAACACTTATAAAACAACAATTGCTCCTAATTGCTAATTATCAATTAGTTATGATTTTCAAATAAAATACTAATTGTTCCTAATATTTTTTGTGTAGTCCGTTGTAAAATTTCGACACCACAATTTTTTTAGGGTGAAAAATGTCAAATTCGAAATTTACAGGGGGCCGCCTAGGCAGGATCATTTCGGACCGCCGTTGCGGCACAAAGAGTGTTTTTTTTGTTTGGGACCGACCTTTCGGCTTTTTTTCAAAGGGCCGGCAACCCAGCGGTGCGATGACTCCCAAAAAGAAGCGGGCACGCCTAGTGCCGCCTGGCAAGTCACACAAAGTATATAAATTTCGACAATTTTTAACCCCGAAACTTTAGTTTATAAAATTCATGGCATTTTGATTTCTAGTAGCATACCCAGATGATATTTATTGAGTAAATATTTGTTAGAATATAATGAAAAATACTCTTCCTTTTGAAACGGCGGTCTGGAGACCGCCAAACACTCGTGCTTAGTCAGGAGACTAAGCACAGCTGGGGTGTCTCTTTGGGCTTGGAATGTAGCCAACAACGCAACTGATACACTACCGATATTACTTTTGATAAACTATTTTACCTAAATTTGCATTATTAATATAGCTCTAATAGACAAATATTATTAACATTGAATAATGTATTACAAAGCTTAGAAAGGCAAAAAATCTAGAAGCAGGTAGATTTAGTCATCCAAATAGATTCTTCTGGAGTAATAATTGGCAAATACGAACGTGAAGACAATTTACCATCTCTTGAGGTAATTGTTAAATTGGCTAAAACACATAATCGATTGGCTGACTTCTTTTTAGAAGAAAGGCAAAATGCCACTTATGACAAGGATACGCTAAAGCGATTGGATGATATGGAAAGTTTACCCAAAGAAGAAAAATTGCATAATTTCTATTGCATGGATTTAACAATTAGAGATTTTAAAACAAAGGCTACATACGCCACTAAATAATTAGTATCATGAAAGTAATGCTAGACATCAAAGACAACAAAGCTGATTTCGTAATGGAGCTCTTACGTAGCTTATCATTTGTAAAGGCTGAACCTTTAAGCCCTGCAAAAGCTAAATTCTATAAAGAATTAAAAACTTCAGTAGAAGAAGTAGTATTGGCTAAACAAGGAAAGATAAAGCTGAAAACCGCTGAACAGTTATTGAATGAGTTATAACATTGAGGTTACCTCCTATTTTGCTAAACAGTTAAAACGCTTGGCTAAAAAATTCCCTTCTCTAAAAAAGGAATATGCGGAGCTGATAGCCTCACTCAAAGAAAATCGTGAACAAGGCACTAATCTTGGTAACAACTGCTACAAAATACGCCTTGCCATTGCTTCAAAGCAAAAAGCGGTGGTGCTAGGGTAATCGCTCATGTACAAGTAATTCATACTAAAATCTATCTTCTTTCTATCTACGATAAATCCGAACAAGCCGACATCGGCGATAAAGACCTTGATAATTGGTTAAGGGATATTGAATAGAAAAATCACCGCTTAGGTGGTTTCGTTGTTTTAAACATTTTCTTTTCTAACTCGCCAAAAATCCTAAGAAAGTAATTTGTAAATTTGATAGGTTTTAATTCCCCAGTCTTCCAAATCTTCTTGTAGTAGTACTTCTTTTGACCTCATAAATAAATCAAAAATATTGTCTTCTAATTTGGTATGAATATTACCATACTAAAGTTTCGGAGGAAAACAAAAGGCTAATAATCAAATACTTACAAAATAAGAATTTGTGTTAATTACTAATTATCATCTAGTTATGATTTTCGAATTAAATACTAATTGTTCCTTATATTTTTTTTGCAGTCCGTTGTAAAATTTCGCCTCCAAAGTTTTTTTTAAATCCAAAATGTTGCTGGCGAAATTTACAGGCGGACGGCTAGTCAGGATCATTTCGGACCGCCGTTGCGGCACAAAAAGTGTTTTTTTTGTTTGGGACCGACCTTTCGGCTTTTTTTCAAAGGGCCGGCAACCCGGCGGTGCGATGACTCGCAAAAAGAAGCGGGCACGCCTAGTGCCGCCGGGCAAGGCACACAAAGTATATAAATTTCGACAATTTTTAACCCCGAAACTTTAGTTACCATACTCTTCCTTTAGCTATTTTTTTGACAAAAATTAACCAATTGTTCAATATAACTCTTCTGAATTTACCTGAATCAAAAAAAATAATTTATATTTGGCTTTAAAATTCAATCATCATTATAAATGGAAAATAATTTTTCAGAAAAAGAACTTAACCCATTGACCTCCATAGAGGACTGGGAAGATGATGTACTAGAGCGTTATCCAGAGCCTTTTGAGAAATCAAAAGAGGAATATCGCAACTACGTGGACTCGGCAAGACAAGACACCGTGAAGGAGTTTTATAGATTAAATCATACTTTTCAGACCTATGAGTTTGCCAAAGCCAAACAAGAAAATTTCTTAAGATTTAATAAAAAAGAAATGAGTGTTTGGGATGCTTTGGACTTCCTAAATACCCTCGTAGATGATTCAGACCCCGACACCAGCATGGATCAGTTACAACATTTGCTGCAAACATCGGAGGCTATTCGTCAAGACGGACACCCCGATTGGTTTGTGTTGATAGGTTTTATGCACGATTTGGGCAAAGTACTTTGTCTATTTGGTGAGCCGCAGTGGGCGGTGGTAGGTGATACTTTCCCAACAGGCTGCAAACATTCAGATAAGATAGTTTATTCAGAGTTTTTTGAGTCCAATCCTGACTCAAAAGACCCGAGGTATAATACTAAATATGGTATTTATGAACCTAACTGTGGCCTAGACAAGGTTCAGATGTCTTGGGGACACGACGAGTATATCTACCGCATCATGAAGCCTTATTTACCTGAGGAAGGCCTGTATATGTTGCGTTATCATTCGTTTTACTCGCAACACCGCGAAAACGCCTATGATCACTTGATGAATGCCCATGACCACGAAATGTTTAAATGGGTGGATAAGTTTAATCCTTATGATTTATACTCCAAGGTTCCATATCCGCCTAATGTGCAAGAGTTAAGGCCTTATTATGAGGATCTTGTGGCTAAATATTTACCAGCGACATTGAAGTTTTAAAATATGAAAACCTCCTGAATATCGGGAGGTTTTTTGTTTTAACTAAAGTTTCGGAGGAAAATAAAAAACTAATAATCAAACACTTAGAAAACAACAATTGCTCCTAATTGCTAATTATCAGTTAGTTGTGATTTTCAAATTAAATACTAATTGTTCCTTATATTTTTTGTGTAGTCCGTTGTAAAGTTTCGACACCACAATTTTTTTAGGGTGAACAATGTCAAATTCGAAATTTACAGGGGGCCGCCTAGGCAGGATCATTTCGGACCGCCGTTGCGGCACAAAAAGTGTTTTTTTGTTTGGGACCGACCTTTCGGCTTTTTTTCAAAGGGCCGGCAACCCGGCGGTGCGATGACTCGCAAAAGAAGCGGGCACGCCTAGTGCCGCCTGGCAAGGCACACAAAGTATATAATTAATGCTGTTTTTAACGCAGAAACTTTAGTTCTTAATCAAAACCCTAAAACTATGAAAAATTTAATGCTATTGGTTTTTCTATTCTTATTTAAAGTTGCTTTTACACAAGCTCAACTGCGGCAAGGTGCATTTTTTACCCCCGAGCAATCGAAGGTAGAAATGGAAAATTTGGCAAAGCTCTACAATTCTGAAGCCGACTGGAAAAAAAGGGCCAACGATATTAAAAAAGGAATAAGAGAAGGTGCAGAAGTGATGAGCCTAAAACCGAATAAAAAAATAAATGCCACCATTCATTCCAAAAAGATGATGGATGGATACACTGTCGAAAACGTATTTTTTGAAAGTTTACCTGGAGTTTATGTTACAGGAAATTTGTATAAACCCACCCAATTCACGGGGAAAATCCCGGCAGTTTTGGCACCCCATGGCCATGGAAATGACCTACGATTTGGCGAGGCCACTCAAAAACGCTGTGCCACGATGGCCAGAATGGGTGCGGTAGTTTTTGCCTACGACATGATAGGCCACGGCGACATGCAGCAATGTGAGCACAAAATAGCTCCAGCATTAAAATTACAAACAATAAACAGTACTAGGGCATTGGATTTCTTGAGTCAACTACCGGAGGTGGATAAAAAGAAAATTGCGGTTTCGGGTGAATCTGGAGGCGGAACTCAGACTTTTGTGTTGGCCGCCTTAGATAATCGCGTGGCGGTTTCGGTGCCTGTGGTGATGGTATCTAATTATTTCTTTGGTGGTTGCACATGCGAAAGTGGGATGCCGATTCATGTAAGACCGGGCCACGCCACCACCAATGTCGAAATAGCAGCTTGTTTTGCCCCAAAACCTATGCTCTTGGTATCAGATGGCGACGATTGGACTAGGTTTACACCCGATTTGGAATTTCCGCATATTCAGAGAATCTACTCGTTTTTTGATGCAAAAAAAGAGGTAGAAAACGTGCATCTGCCTCTTGAAAAACACGATTACGGCCCTTCAAAACGCAAGGCCGCCTACGATTTCTTATCTAATAAATTAGGATTAGACATCAGTATGGCCGACGAATCAAAAAGTAAAGTTTTGCCAAGAGAAGAGTTGACTGTTTTCAATATTGATAATCCCTTACCAGCCAATGCCTTGAAAGGTAATGACGCAATACTAAGTTTATTAAAAACCATAAAATGAACACATTAATAGAAGACAAAGCAGTAGAATGGCTTGAACTTGGCGGCGGAATAAAACGCAAGGTGATGGCTTATGACGACCAAATGATGGTGGTAAAAGTGGCCTTTGAGGCGGGAGGAGTTGGTGCTATGCACAGCCATCCACACACGCAGGCGAGTTATGTGGCAAGTGGAAAATTTGATATCACGATTGACGGGAAAACCAAAACTCTAAAAGGTGGCGATGTGTATTTTGTACCCAGCGACTTGGTGCATGGTGCCGTTTGCCTGGAAGCAGGTGAGCTGATTGATGTCTTTCATCCGTTGCGAGAGGATTTTCTGTGAGGGTTTTGTACACTCATTGGTAACCGCAAAGACACTAAGAATCCGCTAAGAAGGCAAAGGATTTATAAAGCGAAATGTGATTTTGATTAAAATAATGATAATGTATAATATAAATACTCTCCGTACTTTGCGTCTTTTCTTTGCAAACTTTGCGGTTAATTTTTGAAACCAAACCTTCATGAAGCATTCATAACTAAAACTTTAGACACACAGAGAAATGATTATTTCTTAGCGTCTTTGTGCCTTAGCGGTAAATTATAAAAGTACGAAACATTCATGACTAAGACTTTAGAAACACAGAGAAATGATTACTCCTTAGCGACTT
>CAMCYZ010000156.1 GCA_945885545.1 Spirosoma fluviale | reverse complement strand
CCCCACCTTTTCTGCCAATTAACATATACACATAATGGATCCTAGAAAAGGAATCAACAGAATGACCAATACCCAAACTATTTTATTGGTTTGGTCTTGAAATTGTCTTTGAATGAGGTCTACTAAAGCAAATATCCATAATACTAAAGACAATAAATCAAGAAGAAGGATAATAATTTCGGTTGCTCCAAGATTTCCTAAAAATTATAGTGACATAATTTTGTGTTTTTTCTAAGCAATTACCAAATTCTCTTCCGCATTTCCAAAAAATTCACGTTCAAGGGCTTGGTCATAAATATTTTCGTTAATATTGCTCCCCGAAAACTAACCTTTGTTATATTTTCTGCCATGAAAATATTATTAATTCTCCTAACCATCCTGAATGCAGGTACGCTTGTACCGTGGGCTATTTCGGCCCCCATGTCTCTTATGGCTTTTGACGCACCTGATTCTACCAAGTCAGTTTGGCCGTATTTGATTATCGGAGGTATGGTTTTGTACCCCATTTTTGTGATTTTCTGTATTTATAAAACTTGGTTGCAGCAGTCGATATATTGGGCTGCTGGGCCTTTTAGTCTCTTTATTATTGCTCTTATTTTAATCAACATCTGAAAAATGAACAACCGTATTGGTGGCTATAAAATTGGCAGTAAACCTGCCGGAGCATCCATGAAAGCCCTGAAAAACGTCAAAACACTTCCTCAAAAAGTAGATTTGCGTAAATTTCTGACCTCCGTAGAGTATCAAGTGGGCAACAGCTGCGTAGCCAACGCTATGGCAGGAGCTTATGAATATTTGGCCAAAAGAGAACTGGGCGAGGCAGCAGACGTAAGTAGATTATATATTTATTACAATGCCCGATATGTAGATGGTAGCCAAGACGAAGACTCGGGCTCCTACATGCAGTGTGCCATTGACGGGTTGATAGAATACGGTGCCTGCTCGGAGGAACTTTGGCCCAACGAAGAAGACAAAATAAACGAAGAACCAGCCGCTGAAGCTTATGAGCAAGGGGCGGCGTTTAGGGTTGTAGAAAAAGAATATATAGACACCGACCTTGACCTCTGGCGAGAAACACTTGCCGAGGGCTATCCGATAGCTTTTGCGATAAACACCTTCGGCTCTTTTGATGAAGCCTGCAATAACAAAGGCAGAGTGCCAACACCCAGGGCATCTGATAATGTGAGAGATACGCACGGCTGGCATGCCATGCTTTGTGTGGGGTATTCTGATATCGACAGGGTTTTTATTGTTAGAAACTCGTGGAGCGAAGAGTGGGGCGACAAGGGTTACTGTTACATTCCGTACGATTATATGATTCACCCAGACTACAACTCGCACGATAGCTGGATTATAAAAGCCGTAGAAAACCTCGACTACAGCGAAGGCGTGGAAGTGGACAACGAAGAATCGATGTTTTATGATAGCGACTACCTGATTTTCAAAGATTTCTATGTTTACACCGAACAGTCCGAAGACTTTGCGGATGAGCTAGAAGAGCTGATTCTTGAGTATGTAGAAAGCGAACAAGACTTCTTTTTCGACTGGGAAACCTTAGAAGACGACGGCGGTGTGTACATATCGCTAAAAGAATTTTATCTCTTAACAGAAGATGAACTGGGTTTCTGGAATGCCCTTGACGAACTCTGTATAGTATATGGCGACGAAGATGGCTATGACTACACGGTAAACAGAGCAGATAGAGAGGAAGAAGAATAAATAGCATAAAAAATTCAATTAGCATCCATTAAACTTTAGTTTTGTGGATGTTTTTCATTTTAAAACCAAAATCAATGCTCAACAAACTTAAATGTACGGCAATAGTTTCTATACTCAGTTTTTCCGCTTTTGCACAACAGCCCATACTTATCGATGTGGATGTGAAACTGAATGCCGACACTTTTTTTGTGAAACTTCAGGTTCCACAAAAGCTTTCAAAAAACAATAACATTTTCCAGTTTCCGGCCACCGCACCAGGCACTTACCAAACCATGAACATCGGCAGGTTGGTGAGCGACTTTGAAGCTTATGATAAAAAAGGCAAGTTATTGAAAACTGAATTTAAGGCACCCAACCAATATATTATAGCTAAACCTGGGAAAGTTAAAAGTCTGCATTATAAGGTAGCCGAGACTTTTGACACCAACCTCAAAGAAATGCCTATATATATGATGGCAGGTAGCTCTATTGAAGGAGACAACGTTTTGGTAAATGCACACACCCTGAGCGGTTATTTTAAAGGCATGCAAAACCACCCCGTAGGCATAAAAATACATGGTAAAGATGGCTGGAAAACGGGAACCGCCTTGAAAGAAAAAGATGGATACTTTATGGCCGATGACTTTGACCACTTGGTAGATTCGCCTATCATGACTGGAAAACTTTCTTTTGCAGAAACCAAAATAGCCGATACACCTATCCGAATTTATACTTTTTCAGAAAACGGCAAGGTGAACTCCGAAATGTTGCTCAAAGAAATGACTCAGATGCTCACCGCAGCAGAGAAATTCTTGGTAAAGTTGCCGGTCGACAATTATACGTTTCTGTTTTACTTCCTCCAAAATCCTAGCGGAGTAACTGGTGCCTGGGAACATTCTTATAGCTCCGAATATGTGATTGGCGAAGAAGAACCCACTCCGGCATTTTTAAAGTCAGTTGTGGATATAGCTTCCCACGAGTTTTTCCATGTCATTACGCCACTAAATATTCACTCTGAAATCATAGAGTCGTTTAATTTCGAAAAACCTACACCATCGCAGCACCTTTGGTTGTATGAGGGCGTTACCGAATGGGCATCGCATGTGCAGCTTTTTAGAGGCGGAGTAACCACCCTTGATGAATATCTTATGAATGGTTTGAAACAAAAAATCATTGTGAGCGAAAACTACTTTAAGCCAGACTGGAGCTTAAAGAAAATAGCCGATGAGTCATTTAATGGTGGCGATGGAGCACAGCAATACGGCAACATCTATTACAAAGGAGCCCTGACAGCCAGCTATTTAGACATTAGGATATTGGAACTTTCGAACGGCAAATATGGGCTTAGAGAAGTGCTGCTGAACCTTATCAAAAAATATGGCAAGGGAAATCCTTTCAACGAAAAGACTTTTTTTGACGATTTAGCAGCCATGACTTTCCCCGAAATCAAAGATTTTACGAATAAACATATTGTAAACAACGAGCCATTTCCCCATGAGGAGTATTTGTCAAAAATTGGCTTGAGCTATAAAAAATTGGCTAAACAAAAGGTAGCAATCAATAAAATAGAAAACCCTACGGAGACACAAAAGAAGCTATTTGAAGCCTGGAGTGTAAACATGAAAGTGGACTAAAAAAAAATCCCGCTAGACTTTAGCGGGATTTTTTATTTTAAAGGTCGTCAAATTCGTAGAGTGGATCTAGGTGATCTTTATGCGTTACATTACATAATTCCTTTATAAGTCCATCTTCTAGACTATACACCCAACCATGTATTTCCGGACTTTTCTTAGCTTTCCAAGCTCTTTGCACAATGCTGGTCTTGGCCAGATTCATGACTTGCTCTTCCACATTCAACTCTATCAATTTGTTCAGTCTTTCCTCAGGTTTGGTTTGATAATCAATCGTGTCGCGGTGCATTCGGTACACATCTTTGATATTTCTAATCCATTTGTTGATTAAATCATAATTATGGCGGGTCATAGCGGCTTTTACGCCTCCACATCCATAATGGCCACATACGATAATATGACTAACATTGAGGTGATCAACGGCGTATTCTAAAACGGCCAACAAATTCATGTCCGTATGAATTACCATATTGGCGATATTCCTATGTACAAAAATTTCGCCAGGCTGTGTACCAGTGATCCTATCGGCAGGCACTCTACTATCGCTACAACCTATCCATAAAAAGTCAGGCTTCTGTGTATTAGATAACCTCGAAAAAAATTCAGGGTCATCTTTAACCACGTCTGCGGCCCACTTTCTATTGTTTTCGATAAGTTTATCGATGGGCCTTACTTTTTGAGTTTTCATACAATTTTAAAATATATTAATGTTTTGAAGAAACGAAATTATTGTTTATTTGATAAATGTCCTTGAAATTAAGTAACTCACAGTCAATGTTTTTGAGAGGTGCCTTTATTTCCTTGAATTCCTTAATGAGTTCTATGACATCAAAATCGATGTAGGTTGTATTGGTAGCATCAATGACCACTTTACTTTCTTCTGGAAGATGATCCAATGTTTCCCTTAAACTTGCCTTGTTCAGAAACGAAACTTCTTCTGAGAGTCTGATTCTGATGGTTTCGCCTTTTTCATATTCTTCTTTGTGGAAAAAATAAGAGTTTTTGAGATTACCCGTCAAGATATAAATAATGCTAACTGTAAGACCAATACCAACGCCTTTTAATAAGTCCAAAAACACAACAGCCAATACAGTAACTAAAAAAGGAATCCATTGATACTTGCCGTTTTTAAACATAGCCATAAAAATACTCGGCTTGGCCAATTTGAAGCCTGTAAATAACAAGATAGCGGCCAATGCAGCTAGCGGAATTTTATTTAATAAGGATGGTATCAATAGAACACTGGCCAAAAGCAAAAAACCATGAAAAATGGTGGATAACTTAGATTTGGCGTTGGCATTTAGATTGGCACTACTTCTTACTATCACACTTGTGATTGGCAGGCCACCAATAAGGCCTGAAAAGGTATTTCCAATGCCTTGGGCTATTAGTTCTCTATTGGTACTGGTTATTCTTTTTTCTGGATCTAGATTGTCTGTGGCTTCAATACAGAGCAACGTTTCTATAGAAGCCACAGCGGCTATAGTAAGTGCAACAATCCAAACAGGCGTAGTCATGATTTTGCTAAAATCTGGAAATATGATAAGTGCCTTAAAATCCTCAACGGATGTTGGAACAGGCACATTTACCAAATGGGAAGATGAGATGGCCAAAAGTGGAATTGACTTAAATATTAATTCGCTTATCAAAACACTCACTATCACTGCAGCTAGTCCACCCGGAACAATCTTGGCAATTTTCTTGAAGGCCGATGTTTCAAACAACAAAATGACTATCATACCAATTATGGCTATGAGCGTAGCACCGATATCTACGTGATGAATAGCCGAAAACAAACTTGTTATGGAGTTCTCACCGTCCAATTGCAAAAAAGCAAAGTCACCTTCATTGTCTCTATCATAGCCCAATGCATGAGGTATTTGTTTAAGAATGATGATTATACCGATGCCCGAAAGCATACCTTTGATAACATTACTCGGGAAATAGTTGGCTATTACTCCGGCCTTTACAAAACCCAAAACAACCTGCATTAATCCCGCCAAAACAACCGCCACCAGAAAAGCCTCGAAAGAACCCAATGTAGTGATAGCTGCCAAAACCACCGCTACCAAACCGGCCGCTGGCCCACTAACACTCAGTTGGCTATTACTTATTGAACCAATAACCATTCCGCCTATAATACCAGCTATGATTCCACTAAAAAAAGGAGCCCCCGAAGCAAGGGCTATTCCTAAGCACAGTGGTAGTGCCACCAAAAACACAACCAAACCAGCTGGTAAATCATATTTTAAGTTTTGAAAAATTTTAGACATTTTACTATTTCAATTTTACGGATATCGCCAAATATTTTGTTTTTCTATATGCAAGTAGGCATCTAGAATTGTAAAAATAACGCCAATACCTATACAATGGTTGTGAGTGAAAAGCCAAAGCATTGATTCTAATCGTATTCTAATCTTGTTTTAACGGAATTCTAATTTCAACCACAACACCGCTCGGAATATTAGAAAAAACTTTCAGTTCACCCTTGTGAATACGGATGATATTTCGGGCTAAGGGAAGTCCAATGCCATAACCCTCGAAGTTAGAAGTATTAGAGGCCCTAAAGAATGGGTCGTAAATGTATGGCAGTTCTTTATCGGGAATACCAATACCCATATCACTGACAGTAAGCACAATAGCACCTACAATGGATTCAAACTTTGCTATAACGGGTTGGTTGTTGGAGTATTTTATACCATTACTGATGATATTAGAAATGGCCAAAAGTAATAGCTGTGGGTTGGCCTTTATTAGAAGGCTCTCGGGGTTTTCGGGCAAAGAAGAAAAGTTAAGAGACAAATGATTATTGGGGTGAATCTTGTCGATAGTCTGCTTACAATCTATTAAAAGTTCGTCAATTCTGATGTCTTCAAAATGCAGCTCTTTACCTTTAAAACCAGTTTGAGCAAGAAAAAGCAAAGCTTGTGTTTTGGTGTTTAGTTTTTCGGCTTCTCCCAGAATGACTTTCAGCGACTCCTCGTATCGGCTGCTTTCTCTTTTTCGGCTTAGCGACAAGTCTGCCTCGGCAATAATAGTGGTCAGCGGCGTACGCAATTCATGCGAGGCGTTAGACACAAAATTGTTTTGGGCTTCAAAAGAAGTTTCTAACCTGTCTAACATCTCGTTGAATGTAACAATCAAGCTACCAAGTTCATGGTTTTGATTATTGCCTTCTAGTCTCAGATACAAATTATCCGTTCCGATTTTCTTTATATCACCCATTATTTCCTTTAGCGGCTTCGTGATTTTGAGCGAAAACCAATAGGAAACAAAAAATATCAAAAGCAAGCATATTATAAAAGCACCGAAGAGCAACTGTCTCAAGAAAACCACATGGTGGGTGTTGTAATAATTTTCAGCAGACACAATCACCAAATAATTTTTGCCTTCAACTGTATAAATTATAGCAGTAAAGAAAACACCGTTTTTGTTGAAATAAGATTCTTTCAGACGAAAGGCATCATTCAAAAAAGTGCGGCTAACATCCAGTTTTGTGGAAAGAGCAGTAAGGTCTTTGAGCGTATCTAAGGCAAAAACATAATCCTTTTCATTGGCCAGTTTTTCAAGATACTCTGCTTTAAAAGACTTCAAATAACTGCCTTCTCTATGGTGTTCGAGTTGGATTTTGGCAGTGGTAACGGCCCTTATATGCAGCCTTTCATGAAAATCCTGGTAAGAATATTGGGTAAAAGTGTAATATATAAAACCACCAAATACCAAGATAAAACTCAGTAAAATGCTTGATAGTAAAATGATTATCTTGTTTTGGGTTTTCATCTGCAATAACGTTCCATTCAAATCCTTACTCGCGAATTACGTAGCCCATGCCAACAACAGTCTGGATAACCTTCGGGCAATTTTGCTTGTCTAACTTTTTACGGAGATAGTTGACGTAAACGTCCACGACATTGGTGCCAAGGTCAAAGTTTATTCCCCATACTTCCTCCAAAATTTCCTGACGAGAAAAGACCTTATTGGGCATTTTTAGCAATAAAAGCAACAGTTTATATTCGGTGCTAGTGAGCTGTACTTCTTTAGCATTTACGGTTACTACTTTTGAAGTATCATTTATTTCTATGGCCGAAAACCTAAAGATGAGTTTTATTGGCTCAGCAGTGGATAATGTAGACCTACGCAAGAGCGAATTGATTCGGGCAATGAGTTCAATAAACTTAAAGGGCTTCACCAAATAATCATCAGCTCCTTGGTTAAGGCCCATGGCCACATTCTCTGCTGTGCCCAGTGCTGTTAGAAGTAAAATAGGTACGTTGCTTTGAGCTCGTATTTTCTGACAAAGCTCCAAACCATTCATTTTGGGTAACATTATGTCTAATATCACCAAGTCAAAGGTGTTGGTTTGCGACAAAAAATAGCCTTTTTCACCATCATTGGCTTCTTCTACCTCAAAGTTCTCCTCTTCCAGACCTTTCTTGACTATGGCACAAACGTGGGCATCGTCCTCTACAAGCAATATTTTTTTCAATACTCTATTGTTTGACGTAAAAATAATCAATTATACGAATCCAAATCAAAAAATATCATTTGTTGCTAAATATCAGCATGTAAGAAAACGTAAAGTGGCTATTCTGCCAAGCTCTACCTAAGGTTTTATGACGAAATTACTTAATTCATGTTTAAGTAGCTGTACGCCAAGCCCATAGCCACACTATTGAAGTTGTCCCCAGATTTTAGCTTATCTTCTCCAAATTTATCCTTAAAAATCTGATTCAAAGGCTTTATAAGCGAAGTGCCTCCCGTCATAAAAACCACATCTATAGATTCTTTGGCAATGCCTTTTTCCTCCAAGAACTGATCAAGGTAATCTTCGATTTTTGTTAAATTCTGAGAAATAATTTCATCCTTAAACTCGGACAAACTCACTTTCTCGTCTATTTCTACACCATGTTTCTGAAAAACCAAGGGAGCGTTGTTTTCATGGGTAAGCATAATTTTGGCCTTTTCTATTTCCTTAAAAAACGAATAGCCCAAATTCTCCGAAATCAGAATTTGGAGGTTTTTCACCCGATAGTCTTTCCCTGAATACTGATAGGATTTCTCTATATTCAGTTTCATTCTTAGGGTATCCAAGAAGTTCATTTTTTCCCAAGAACAAATGTTCTGAAAATATGAAAGTGGCAAATCGAGGGGCTTGCCGGGTGTAAATTCCTCCTTCACTCCCCTGCCAAAATGCGGAGTGCCTTTATGCCACATAATGTCAGAGTCAAAATTATCCCCACCGATGTATATACCACCCTGACCAATGATATCACTTTTACGATTGGCCAGATTCTTTGCCGCAGGGTCAAGCCGCATCAACGAAAAATCGGAAGTACCTCCTCCAAAATCCGCCACCAAAACCAATTCTGATTTCTCTATTTGTCGCTCATAAGTATAGGCCGCTCCTACTGGCTCTAGTTGAAAGTGAATCTCCTCAAAGCCAGCAATTTTGGCGGCCTTTTGGAGCCTGGCTTGTGCCAAAGTATCTTTGTCTTCGGCTTCATCAAACACCACTGGCCGGCCAATTACAGCGGTTTTTATGTCTTCAGAAAGAAAATCATCGGCCAGCTTTTTGAGATGAACCAATATCAAAGCCACCAAGTCTTCGGCCTTGTACATGCGGTTGCCTATGCGAGTATCCACGAAGCTTTTGTTGGGCAAAACCTTCTTGATAGACTTCATAAAACGGCCATTCATTCGGTTTTGCACGTATTGGTCAATTGCGTCTTGTCCTACGGCCACTTTTGTAAACTGACCACGCTCTTTGGGTTCTTGAAAAAACAAAAGAGAAGGAACCGTAAAAAGTTTAACCGCCTCACGCGTTTCTGTGTCTAGTATGGCCAAAGCTGAGTTGGATGTGCCAAAATCTATGCCGTAGATGTATTTTTGCATGTATAACTATTGAAGTAAAAGAATC
>CAMCYZ010000155.1 GCA_945885545.1 Spirosoma fluviale | reverse complement strand
CGCAGAAAAAGACCTATCAGCCAAAGGCGGTGACGCATCGGACATTCTTAAAAATGTACCCATGTTGAGCGTTGACTTGGAAGGTAATGTGTCCTTAAGAGGAAGCGAAAACATCAGAGTATTGATCAATAACAAGCCCTCCACCATAGTAGCTAGCAGCATAGCGGATGCTCTAAAAATGATTCCTGCCGACATTATCAAAAGTGTGGAAGTAATAACTTCGCCATCGGCCAAATACGACGCTGAAGGTTCTGCAGGTATTATCAACATTATAACTAAAAAATCTTCTTTACAAGGTCTAAATCTTAATGTTGATTCAGGTATAGGCTTAAGAGGCTCTAACCTTGGTTTAAACGGAAACTTCCGTAAAGGCAAACTAGGTATTACATTAGGGGGTTACGGCAGAGCATTTTATAACAAATCTTCGGGTGAAACCTCTCAGCTTCTGAAAAGAACTGGCGTGAGTACAGAACAAAACCAATACGGAAATCATTTCGGAATGTTTGGTAGATACAATATCGGTCTTGATTATGAACTTGCAAAAAACCAATCGCTTTCAGGAACTTTGGCCTTCGGAACACGTAGATTTGACAGAGACCAAATATTGAATTCCTCAAGTTTTCTAAACGATAAGTTGCTAAACTCTTCTATCAGAGACATAGTATCGATAGACAGATCAAACTCCGTAGATGCCAACATTGACTATATCAGAACATTCAAACCTGGTCAAGAGTGGTCGGTATCGACACAGTTTAGTCAGAATAAATTAATCAACAATTTCGATTCGGATCTTTTAAATATTTCAAACGAAATATTGAATAGACAGAAGAATATCAACGATAACCTCAATACAGAAATAACGGTTCAGTCAGACTATGTAAGTCCTATTGGCAAAAAACAACAGATAGAATTCGGAGCCAAAGGAATATTTAGAACGGTAGAAAGCGATTTTGAATATCTATTCGCCAACCCAACCGGAAGCTTCAGCAGCGATGCAAGAAATCCTTCAGGATATCTTAATTACTCCCAAAACTTAATGGCCGGATATGCGTCTTATTTGTTTTCGACCAAAAAGAAATTTAACTTTAAGGTAGGAGCAAGATATGAATACACCGGAATCACAGCTGATGACTCAAGAGGAGCTATAGTAATTCCAGCATACGCTAATTTGGTACCCAGTTTCAATGTTTCAAAGACAGTAAAAACTACAACCTTTAAACTTGGCTACAACCGAAGAATACAAAGACCTGGATTACAGCAACTTAACCCTAATGTCAACTTAGTCAACCCACTGAACATAAGCTATGGTAACGCTAGCCTAAACCCAGAATTGACTGATAACCTAGAGTTTAGCCTAAGCAAAAGTATAAAAAAATCATATTTAACCGCTTCGCTTTTTGCTCGTCAGTCTAATAATTCCATAACCAGAGTAAGTTTCGCCTCAGATTCTATCCCCGGTGCCATAATTACCACTTTCGAAAACATCGGCAAAGAGCAAACTTTGGGTACTAATGTTTTTGGAAATGTGATACTTCGTTCTAATTGGACACTAAACGGAGGGGTGGATGTATACTACAGATATTTGGAAGGCTTCCAGAACGGCCTGACAGGGTTGTCTGAAAAAATCAGCAACGATGGTTTTATTGTAAGTGGAAGAATGATGACCAATCTTAAACTGCAGAAAGGTTGGGCTATGCAAGCTGGTGGTGGCATAAGAGGTAATAACGTAAATCTACAAGGTAAACAAGGCGGTATGGGCATGTACTCTTTGGGCTTCAGAAAAGACTTTAGCAAAAAAGCCAGTCTTGGTTTAGCGGCCGAGAACTTCTTTGGAGGTATGGTAGTCAGAAACTCAACAGAGACACCAGTTATTTTTCAGAAATCAGTAAATTATATGTATAATTCAAACTTAAAAGCTACGTTTAGCTATAAAATCGGAAACATGAGATTTGTGGCCGAAAAGAAAAAAGTTAAGAATGATGACGTAAAAAGTGGCGGAGACGATAACTAATACTGAATATTAGCCCATTTTAAAGCAAAAAATTGGCTAATGTTTTTTTAAATGTTAGTTTCGCAACGATTTAAAATAAAAATCGAACTTGTATTTAAATTATTATAATCTAAAATTTATTTCTAAAATGAAAAAAATCAGTCTTTTGGCAATCGCACTTTTTGCAACAATTGCCGTTTCAGCCCAAAAATGGACCCTAGACAAAGCACACTCGAAGTTAACATTCACCGTGACTCACCTTTTGATGGCAGAGGTTGACGGTGTTTTCAAATCATTTGACGCCAGCATTACTTCTTCAAAAGAAGATTTTTCTGATGCTTCTTTTGAGTTATCAGCTGACTTGACCAAGGTAACTACCAACAACGATATGCGTGATGGTCACCTACAGAAAGAAGACATTTTTGACACTGCTAAGCATCCAACAATGACCTTCAAAAGCACTGGAATCAAAAGTGCTGGTGGTAATAAGTACATACTAATGGGCAACTTGACTATGAAAGGTGTTACAAAACCAGTAACGCTAAACTTAACAAAATTAGGAACAGGAACTAACCGTCAAGGAAAGAAACTGGTGGGCTTGAAGGTTACAGGAACTATCAAAAGAACAGACTTTGGAGTAGGTGCTATGCCAGCAGCCGTTGTTGCTGAAGACGTAGAATTGACCGCAAGTGGTGAATTTGCATTGAATTAATTGGATGTAAAAAAAGAATATATAATGAACAGACTCCCGAAAGGGAGGCTGTTTTTTTTTGAAACGATACTTTTACTGAACAAATATTTGCTGACCAAAAAACAGTCTGTTATTTTTGATAAAAAGGAAAACAATTTATGGCCGACCTCAGCCTCAAAAATTTCAAAAAACACTTTGCCGACGATGTCAAACTCTGGGCTGCCCAATGCACAGTACGTGAGTGCGATGAAGAGCAAAAAGGAACCTTTGTTGCGTTTGTGGATCAAGGAGTGGATTCTTTTGATGTAAGTCTAAAAATAAACCCTAAACAAGAAATTGTCAGTTGTACCTGCGATTGCCCCAAAGGCGATAGTATGTGTCAGCACAAATTGGCACTGATGATGCACATAGTAGGTAACCAAAAAGTAGCTCCACCGAAACTTGTTAAAAATAAAATCACACCACTCGAAAAGATTTTTTCTCAACTTAGCCACGACGACCTGAAAACTTGGTTACTAAAAACATTCGAAAAAGACAAAGCACTTCAAGTTGAGTTTGTTCAGGAGTTTACAAAAGAAGAGGAGAAACTTTGGACATTACCCGAGCTAGAAAAAAAGCTAAAGGAATTGCAAAAAGTGGTTTTTGGGGCAAAAAAAAATGTCGAGACTGCGGATTTCAAAAAAGCCATGGGTTTATGGGAAAACTTTGCATTGTCGGCCATAAAACCCTACTCTGACCGTCCTACCTTACTCATTTATTTTGAATTGTTTAAAAATGTACTGACAGCTTTAATAACACAAATCAGCCCTATTAGTACACGCACATTCACAACTTATGACAATATATTTAAAAAAATATACACACAAGTAGCAAATTCGATTGCAACAAATCTATCAGCTGAAGACTTCAAAATAGCTATAAACTTGATAATGCCGCATTTGAGCGATGGTAGTTACTATAATGCACCCATGCTAGAATTATCCCTCAGGATTTTCAAAGAAGTAGATATTGAAAAACAAAAGCAAATCTTAGATTTAATAATACCACGCTACGCGAAGTTTCATTCTAATCAAAAATTTGGTGATGCTGTTTTTACAAAAACCATCATGCAAATGGTAGAAACAACTGGTGAATTTGAGAACTACCTAGAGGAAATACTTCCAATAAGTTATGCAAATAGCTACAATGTCGACCTTATAGAAAAACTCATAAACCTAAAGAAGTACGATAGAGCTATAAAAATATGCAATATCATTATAAAAGGCAATTATTATCCAGAGTACAATGTACCCTATTATGTACTCTTAAAGAAACTCTATAATGCTACTAATAATTGTGAGGCTGCTTTAGAAATCAAAAAAGAACTTCTACCATTAACTGGCAACTTTGAAGATTTTTTGGAAATATACCAAAGCACACCTGACACACCTGAGAGAAAAGCTTGGAAATCACTCATACTATCCAAGCATCGAAGTAAGAACCGAGGCGGCGAATTTCCAAATTCTGATGAGTTTTGTATAAAAATGGCAGCTTCTGACAAAAATTACGCAAGACTAATTGATTATTTAAAAGAATACGCATTGGTTCAGTTTTTTGTGCCATTTCTTGACGAAATGTTAGCTTTCAATAAACTCAAAACCTTAAAAAACCTGCTACAAGGCTTTGTTTTTATGAGTAAAATGAGCCAACCGGAGTACGTTGAGAAAGAAAAATTGCAATACCCTGTTGTTCTAGATTTACTGCAAAAGTATTTTCAAGAACAAGAACTAAATCAATATTTTAGCCAATATGCACGAGAATTCCCAAGAGTACAAGAAGGTTCTCTTGTACATTTTTTATCCAAACACCTATTATAAAAAACTCAAGCTTGTAGTAAGGTTCTCTAGTACATTTTTTATCCAAACACCTAATATAAAAAACTCAAGCTTGTAGTAAAGCCTAAGAACTCAAAAAAATATACGCCCATTTGACTTTTATAGCCACCCAATGCGAAATATAGAATCGGTTGGCATTCCGACGATGAATTTCATTTTTATCGTATTTATCAAACTTTATTCAACCTCACCACCACACTTTTACTGGTGGGTGTTTGGCTTCCATCTGCCCTGGATTGCAAAGGGACCAACACATTGGCCTCGGGAAAATACGTGGCCAAGCAGCCTCTTGGTATGTTATAAGGCACTATAATAAAACTCTCCGCCACTCTCCTAAGTCCTCCAAACTCATTGACAATATCTACTTTATCGTAGTTCTGAAAATTTTCTTTTAACATATCGTCAGGATTCATAAAAACGATTCTACGTTCATTAAAAATCCCTCTATACCTATCATTTAAACCATAAACTGTGGTATTGAACTGATCATGGCTTCGGATAGTCATCATCAAATATTCACCTTCTTTGATTGCTATTCTTTCCCAAGGATTCACCGTAAACTTGGCCTTTCCACTAGAAGTCTTGAATTTACCTTCTCTTGGAGCATTGGGCAAATAAAATCCGCCGTCTTCGCTTACTTTTTGTTCATAATCCTTAAAACCCTCAATGGTTTTGGCTATATCTTCCCTGATTAAAACATAGTTTTCTGCATACGCTAACCATTTGATATTGTGTTTCTTACCCAACACAGCGTAAGCCAAATGTGCAACAATGGCTGGCTCTGACATCATATCGTCAGAAAGTGGATCTAGCACACCCTGCGATTTCTGCACTACGCCCATAGAGTTTTCGGTAGTAACAAACTGCTCCCCAGATTTCTGAAAATCTTTGTCTGTCCTACCCAAGCACGGCAATATCAAGGCTGTTTTACCATGTATCAGGTGGCTGCGGTTGAGCTTCGTTGAAACCTGCACGGTAAGATTGCAGTTTCGCAAAGCTTGAGCCGTGTACTCGGTATCTGGTGACGCTGAAAGAAAATTTCCTCCTAATGCAAAAAACACTTTTGCTTTCTGCTCATGCATGGCCTCTATGGCCTCCACCACATGGTAGCCATGTTGCTGTGGTGGTGTAAAACCAAAATTCTTCTGTATGGCCGCGTTAAAAGCCGCCGAAGGCTTGTGCATAATTCCCACAGTACGGTCGCCCTGCACGTTGCTGTGCCCACGTACCGGACAAGTTCCTGCACCTTCTTTACCTATGGCACCACGCAAGAGCAAAAGATTCACAACTTCCTGAATGGTCGCCACAGAATTTTTGTGCTGTGTCAGCCCCATTGCCCAGCACACAATGATTTTAGAATTGTTGGCCAAAAGCTGCGTGAATTCGTGAAATTGAGCATTAGAAATTCCAGCATCTGCCAGAAGTTGATCAATATTCGCTTCTTTTATTTGTCTCAAAAACTCCAGATAATCAGAAGTGTTATTTTCAATAAATTTCGCATCGACAGCGTTTTGATCCACCAATTGTTTACAAGCTGCCTTCAGCAAGGCCAAGTCGCCGTTTATTCTGATTTGAAGATACAAATCTGTCAAACTCGTGCCTTTTCCAAACAAACCTTCCATCGTTTGCGGATTTTTAAAACCCAAAAGTCCGGTTTCGAATAGTGGATTGATTGCAACTATCTTTGCACCGTTTTTCTTGGCTTTTTCGAGCGTAGTTAGCATTCTGGGGTGATTTGTTCCTGGATTTTGACCCATAATTACTATCACCTCCGCCTTTTCAAAATCATCCAGCGTCACCGATCCCTTGCCCAATCCCAAGGTTTCGGTCAGGGCTACGCCACTTGACTCGTGGCACATATTGGAGCAGTCGGGCAAGTTATTGGTGCCAAAAGCCCTTATGAAAAGTTGGTAAAGAAACGCCGCCTCATTACTAGAGCGACCTGAAGTATAAAAAATCGCCTCGTCGGGTGTATTTAAAGAATTGAACTCCCCCGCAATCAACTCAAAAGCTTCCCCCCAAGAAATCTTTTCATAATTGGTTTGTCCTTCTCGTATCACCATCGGGTGGGTTAACCTACCCTGTTGCCCCAGCCAATAATCCGACTTTGAGGCCATTTCGGCTACCGAATATCTCTGAAAAAAAACGGGCGTGGCTTTCTTAGTAGTGGCCTCATCGGCAATGGCCTTGGCACCGTTTTCACAATATTCACCAAGTCCTGAACGATGCCCGTCGGGGTCTGGCCAAGCACAACTCGGGCAGTCAATTCCCCCTTTTTGGTTGAGATTCAAAAGGGTTTTTACACCTCTAGCAACTGGCATAGCACCAAAAACATGCTTTACACTAGAAGTAATTGCTGGCCAACCAACGGCAGTTTTGGGTGTTTCTGCATCTTGACTTATGCCGGTAAATTGTTTTGGAGGCTGATCTGAAGACATATTTAAGGTATTTGCACCAAAAATAAGCTTTTGTTTTGAAAAAATACTTCCTTCTCTTGAGATATGATTTTCCGTCGGTCTACTTTTTTTTATGGAACACAGATGACACAGGTCTTCCGAACACATATTGACGAAGATTTTGGAAAATTTTCACGATGGTCAGCAATGCTTCAATCTCCAACAAAACAATGGCACGCTGATGACGCTAATCTCTCGAATGCGGATTGACGCAGATTACGGAAAAAAATCTGTGAAAATCAGTGCTATTTCAATATCTGTGTTCCAATATTCAAAATATTTAAAAAAAACTAACAAAATAGTTGCGAAACTAAGATAATAGTTTTAAGTTTGATTAAACAAAAACAAAAAGTGATGAATTTGAAAGAATTAACCAAAGCCGAAGAAGAGATAATGCAAGTACTGTGGCAGCAACAAAGTGCATTTGTAAAAGACGTATTAGAAGTGTTGCCCGAGCCAAAACCAGCCTACAATACGGTTTCTACCATCATCAGAATCCTTGAAACCAAAGGATTCGTTAAACATATTGCCTATGGAAAAACCCACCAGTATTACCCAGCAGTTACGAAAGAAGATTACAGGATGTTTGTCACCAACAAGCTGAGGGCTGGTTATTTCGACAACTCCGCCCGTGCTATGATGTCGTTTTTTATGGAAAACGAACAAATAGACCTTAAAGAAGCTGATGAAATTTTGAAAATGATTGAAGAAATGAAAAAACGGCAATAATTATGGAAAAGCTAATCCCGTTCGCCCAAATCAACTTGTTTTTAGTGATTTTTTATGCCATTTACTGGTTGTTTCTCCGCAAAGAAACCTTCCATCAGGTCAATAGGTTTTACCTGATTGGAAGCAGTATACTATCGGTGATATTACCATTTGCTGACCTGAGCTCTGTAAAAACTTGGGCTTTGGCTGGTCAAATTCAAAGCCTAGTTTATGAATATGACCTTCCAGAGTTGGTGGTCTCGCAAAACACCGAGCATAAACTCAACTGGGTGCTAATCATCAGCATTCTGTACCTCACCATTGTCGCTTTTTTGTTCTTAAGATTGGCATTTGGAGTGGCTAGAGCGTATGCCATTGTTCAGTCGCCAAGTTTTAACGAAAGCAATGCCTTTTCGTTTTTTGGCATCATAAAAATAGACAAAAAACTGCCCTATTTCAGGACTATCCGAGCCCACGAACGGGTGCATACTTTACAATTGCATTTCTTAGACCTGTTCTTTTTCGAGCTCATGACGGTGTTTTTTTGGTGCAATCCGGTGGTGTATATTTACAGGTTCACTATCAAGAACTTGCATGAATTCTTGGCTGACCAAGAAGCCAGCCAAACATTGCCGACTGTTGCCGACTACGCTACCCTATTGCTTAGTAAACAGTTTAAAATAGCACCTGAACATCTTTTTGTACAGCCATTTTATAATAAATCAACCTTAAAAATTAGAATTCAAATGTTACTAAAAGGAAAATCAAACAATTGGGCCATATTAAAATACGGTGTAGTGGCTCCTATCCTATTAATGGCCGTATTGGTCAGCTCGGTGTCATGCTCTGATAATTCGGTTGACAAACCCGTGGAAATCGACATCATAGAAGACGTTAAAAGTGAAGTTCCGCCACCACCTCCACCGCCAGCTCCAAATGATATGTCACTTTTCAAAGCTAAAGAAACAGGCCCGAAACCAATTTTCACAGCTGTAGAACAAAATCCCGAATTTATAGGTGGACAAGCAAAAATGTATCAGTATCTCGGCGAACATATAAAATACCCTGCTGCAGCTCAAAGAGCGAATATATCGGGTAGAGTTTTTGTGAAATTTGTGGTAGAAGATGATGGCACCATCAGCGATGTAGAGGTAATGAAAGGCATCGGTTTCGGATGCGACGAAGAGGCCATCAGGGTGGTAAAAAGTATGCCAAAATGGAATCCAGGTGTGCAAAACGGCAAAAACGTGAGGGTATATTACAACATGCCGATAGTTTACAAACTTGACTAAAAATTGCAAATAGATATGAACTTAATAGCCTATATTCTAAAAGCCAATCTTTTCCTTGTGATTTTCTATGGTTTCTATTTTGTTTTTTTTAGAAAAGAAACCTTTCACAAAGCCAACCGATATTTTTTGGTAGTGGGAGCCATACTTGCTTTGGTTTTACCATTTGTGAGGTCTAGCCAAATGCAAAAAACCGAGATTATCTCCTCTGAAATACAAGCTGTTGCCTATGACTTGTATTTCCAAAGCGAAGAGG
>CAMCYZ010000154.1 GCA_945885545.1 Spirosoma fluviale | reverse complement strand
ACGACTCTGGCGAAAAACAAACAAACTGATCCTTCAGCCACAGTTTATACTTAGCTTTGGTAAAATCAATGATTTTTTCGAAAGCAATATTTACTTTGATTCTATTGGAGACCGTCAGGTTGGTCAAAAAACTATTGCCCAATTCCAGGTTGTTTTTCACAAAACCAAAAGCCCTTTTATATGAATCAAATGATATGAGCTCCGACGAAATCTCAAGTTCACTTTTAAATTCTTCATTAAAAAAATTCTGATATATCGAAAATTCATCATTAAATGCATATTTGATTTCTTCAGGTGAAATCTCATCCAAGGGGACCACAATATTTTCCGTTTTATCAAAACCGATAATAAACAAAAAAGGGCATTTTAATTGCCCTAATTTGTTCATTTCTAATACAGTATCTTTTTCAGACAGTTTAAGCATAAGCTTCTATCGGCTCACATGCACACACCAAATTCCTATCACCATAAGCCGAATCTATTCTACTTACCGCCGGCCAGAATTTATGAAATTTCAGTTTTTCATTCGGAAAAGCCGCCTTTTCTCTGCTATACGACTTGTCCCAATTTTCGGCCATAACCACCCTTTGCGTGTGTGGTGCATTTACCAAAACGTTATTGTCGGCAGGATAAATCCCCGACTCTATCTCAGCAATTTCTTCTCTAATGGCAATCAATGCATCACAAAACTTATCCAACTCTGCTTGTGACTCTGATTCAGTTGGTTCTATCATCAACGTACCAGCCACAGGAAACGAAACTGTTGGGGCATGGAAACCATAATCCATCAATCGCTTGGCTATATCTTCCACCTCCACCTGGGCGGACATCTTGAAAGGACGACATTCTACTATCATCTCATGGGCACAATGTCCATTAGAACCCGTGTACAATATATCAAAATGCTTCTCTAGTCTAGATTTTATATAATTGGCATTAAGAATAGCGTATTTTGTGGCGTTTGTCAAACCATCTGGCCCCATCATGGCTATGTAGGCATAAGAAATAGGCAATACACTTGCACTACCCCAAGGAGCCCCCGAAATACCATTAATCGCTTTTTCACCACCAGTTTTTATGACCGCATTTCCAGGCAAAAATGCTGCCAATTCAGCCGTAACACCAATCGGGCCTACACCTGGGCCACCACCACCATGGGGAATAGCAAATGTTTTGTGCAAGTTTAAGTGACAAACGTCCGCTCCAATTTTGCCCGGAGAGGTCAATCCTACCTGAGCATTCATGTTGGCTCCGTCCATATAAACTTTCCCGCCATAAATATGAATAATATCACATATTTCTATTATGGTTTCTTCAAAAACACCGTGTGTAGAAGGATAGGTAATCATCAAACAAGCCAAATCCTCGGCATGTTCGGCAGCTTTTGACCTCAAGTCTTCTACATCTATATTACCTTTTTCATCACATTTTATCACTACTACACTCATACCGGCCATTACAGCCGATGCAGGGTTAGTGCCGTGTGCTGACGAAGGAATCAAGGCAATATTTCTAGCCCCATTGTTATTTTGCTCATGAAAAGCTCTGATCACCATCAATCCGGCCAACTCGCCTTGAGCTCCCGAATTGGGCTGCAGTGAAACCTTAGCAAAACCAGTGATTTCAGAAAGCCAATCACACAATTCCTTAAACATCATTTGATAACCCTGCGTTTGATCCACTGGAGCAAATGGGTGGATATTGCCAAACTCTGGCCAAGTAACGGCTATCATTTCAGAGGTTGCATTGAGCTTCATAGTGCAACTGCCCAACGAAATCATCGAATGCACCAACGAAAGGTCTTTCCTCTCCAAAGAATTCAAATAACGCAACATCTCATGTTCGGTGTGGTAAGAGTTAAATACCGGATGCTTCATATAATCATCCGCTCTGCCCAGATTTTCAGGAATACTGATTTCTACATCATGCTTCAAATTCATCACCAAACTTTCGCCTCTGGCTTCTGCAAAAATCTCCAAAAGCAAGCCTAAGTCTTCCAAAGTTTTGGTTTCGTCAAAAGATATACTGATGTCTTCGGTACCGTGGTATCTAAAATTCACACCTCTAGATTCCGCAATTTGACGAATTTTGGTATTATCCAAAACATCCAAAGTAATGGTATCAAAATAGTTTTGATTCAAAACTCTGTAATCCAATCCTTGAACTGCATTAGCAAATGATTTCGTCAAACCATGAATCTTTAATGCTATTTCTTTCAACCCGTCTGGACCATGATAAATACAATAAGCGGCAGACATTACAGAAAGCAATACCTGTGCGGTACAAATATTGGAGGTTGCTTTTTCTCTTCTGATGTGTTGTTCACGTGTTTGAAGTGCCATTCTCAAGGCCGAATTACCTTCTGCATCTATTGACATTCCAATTATCCTACCCGGTATTTGCCTTTTAAATTCATCTTTAGTGGCAAAAAACGCGGCATGTGGACCACCATAACCCATAGGGACACCTAAACGCTGAGAAGTACCAATAACCACATCAGCTCCCATTTGGCCAGGGTTCTTAAAGATTGTTAATGAAAGTAAATCTATTCCAACACACACTTTAATATCTGAGGCATGCAAACGAGAAATAATTTCTGTGTAATCCGTGATTTCACCAAATGTATTTGGATTTTGGAAAATAGCTCCAAAAACATTTGAATTTTCGAAATCAAAAGTTTCCAGATTCCCTACTATAATATTTACGCCAATCGGAATGGCTCTTCCTGTAATTACATCTATAACCTGCGGATGACAACTTTCGGATATAAAAAAATCGTTTGAATTTTTTTTGGCACCTTTCTTTATATTGAAAAACATAGACATGGCCTCAGCAGCAGCCGTAGCTTCATCCAAAAGTGATGCATTCGAAATTTCCATTCCTGTCAAATCCGTCACAATGGTCTGGAAATTCAAAAGCATCTCCAATCTTCCTTGGGCTATTTCAGCTTGATATGGTGTGTAGGCAGTATACCAAGATGGATTTTCTAAAATATTCCTTAAAATAACTTTAGGCACGGATGTATCATAATATCCACCGCCTATAAAAGACTTATAAACTTTATTCTTTGAACCATAAAATTTCAATTTCTCTAATAACTGCGTTTCAGAAAGTGCCGCAGGCAAATCCAAAGCTTTTTGCAATCTGATGTTGGCAGGCACAGTTTCATCAATTAGTTTCTCTATGTTTTCAACGCCTATTTCGTTGCACATGGATACTAACTCTTTTGACATTTTGCCTTGGTGTCTTTTTTCGAATTTTTCGTGATTAGTAAGAGTGACTTTCATGAAGTTATTTTTGTAGAAAATTAAAATGCAAATTTAAGAAAATAAACTACTTGAGAAAACAAAATGTTTTGGTTTCTTTGCCTTTAAAAACAAAATAATCAATGAACAAAATCACCTTATTCCTTTTATTTCTTTTAACATCTTTAGTCTGCTTCGGCCAGTCGCCTAGACAGATATTTCAAGAAACCATTAATGAGACCGACCTAAGAAAGCACCTCAGCTATATTGCCTCAGACGAGCTCGGAGGTAGAGATACAGGCTCAGAAGGCCAAAAAAAAGCGGCAGACTACATCACCAATCATTTAATTGCTTTAGGCATATCTCCAATAGTCAAGAACCAAGATGGCAAAATGGGATATGAACAAAGCATTGAACTATACAAAAATGGATGGAAAGATTCCTATGTAGTAATTAATGGTAAAAAGAAGGTATTTTTCAATGACTACTTTCCGGTAGGAATGATTAATATCCCCGTCGAAAAAGAAATAGAAACTGTTTTTATCGGCTACGGCATTCAGAATGAAACAACAAATGACTTTCACAAAAAAGACCTAAAAGGTAAAGCAGTGATTTTTATTGAAAACGAAGCCAAAAATAAAAATGGAAAATACATCTCAAGCAATGCCGACAATTCAGATTGGGTGGGCAGCTCAGGTTTAAAGAAAAAACAAAAAATAGCCGCAGATTTGGGTGCAGACTATATTTTTGTGATTTCCTTGGCCGATTCAGACCAATTCAAAACCCTTAATGCAGAACGAAAAGCCGTGCTATCTAGGTTCAACAGAATGGCTATCGAAAAATCAAAGACAGACAATTCTACTGCCAACACCACTTTGCCGACATTTATAATATCGAAAAAAATGGCTTCTGAAATGCTTGGAATCAATCAAAAAAAACTCGATGCATTTGTTGAAAGCCCATCAAGAACTTTAAAGACTAAAAAAAGTACAATCAAAATCAAATCAGAAAGAGGAGAAGAAACGGTTCAAACTTCCAATGTAATGGGTTTTCTTGAAGGCACTGACAAGAAAGACGAAGTAGTGATTATATCCGCACATTATGACCACGTGGGAATTGACGAAAAAGGTCGAATCTACAACGGTGCCGACGACGATGGCTCAGGAACTTGTGCACTGTTAGAACTAGCTGAAGCATATTCAAAAGCAAAAGCCGCTGGAAATGGCCCACGCAGAAGTATTCTATTCCTTTGGGTAACAGGTGAAGAAAAAGGCTTGTTAGGTTCCAAATATTACACCGACATAAATCCAATAATCCCACTAGACAAAACCGTCTGCGACCTCAACATAGATATGATTGGAAGAATTGATAAGAAACACGAGACCAATGAAAACTATGTGTACCTGATAGGAAGCGATAAACTATCCTCCGAACTACATAATATATCAGAAAATGTAAACAAAGAAACCATAAACTTCGATCTAGACTACGAATTTAATGACCCAAAAGACCCAAATAGGTTCTATTACAGATCAGACCATTATAATTTTGCTAAAAACAAAATCCCTGTCATATTCTATTTCACAGGCGTGCATGAAGACTACCACAAACCCGGCGACGACGTTGAAAAAATACTTTTCAGCAAATATTCAAAAATTACCCAGCTCGTATTTGCAACCTCGTGGGAATTGGCCAATAGAAACGACCGAATTATAGTAGATAGCAACAAACCTTGAATTGTATCAATATGAGACTTTAGAATCTCAGAAAGCAAAAAAATAATATAGTATCATTCAATGCGGTTAAGTATTTAATTATAAGCAAACAATGTTATCAGAAAGGCATAAATGAGGAAAATAATAAAATCTAAGACTAACTAATTTTATAGTTTTTAGAAAATTAATCCAAAAAAAAATTTTATGTTTAAGAGTTTTTAATTAGAATTGCCAAAGAATTATAATTCCAAGGTGGAAATGTGTTCTGAATCTTTAATTTATTGCTAAAGATTAAAAAAACAAAAGTTTAATCATTTTTTAAAAACCCTAAAAATTTTCTAATCAAATGGAAAAAAAGACTAAAGCTCCAGCTGCAAAGCCAGCCAAAAAATCTTCAGGTATTAGTCCTATCATTGTTATCCCAATTCTAATGGCATTAGCTTTCGCTATACACTATGTGATTTTGGGTTCACCAGCAAACTTTGAGGATCCTGAGACAATGCACAACCCGAAAAACGCATTGGGTATTATTTATTCTGGTGGTATTATCGTACCTTTCCTTATCACATTTATGCTTACCGTATTGGTTTTCTCAATCGAAAGATTCATTACTTTGGGCAAAGCAGCCGGTTCAGGAGACCTAGATGGTTTTGTTAAGAAAGTAAGAGTTTTGTTAGACCAAAACAACATTGCAGACGCAATGAAAGAGTGTGAAAAACAAAAAGGAACTGTCGGTAATGTTACCAAAACAGCTCTTGAGAAATATGCTCAATTGCAAACAGATGCAGCCCTTAACAAAGAGCAAAAACTGGCATCTCTTCAGAAAGAAATCGAAGAGGCAACTTCTTTGGAACTTCCTATGCTAGAGAAAAACCTTACTATCCTTTCTACTTTGGCTTCAGTATCAACTTTGGTAGCCCTACTAGGAACGGTAATCGGTATGATCAAGTCATTCTTCGCCCTAGGTTCAGGTGGTGGCTCTCCAGATGCAGCTGCCCTTGCAAAAGGTATCGCAGAAGCCCTAATCAATACAGGTCTTGGTATCGGTACTTCAGCTATCGCTATCATGGTTTACAATTACTTTACATCATCTATCGATACTTTGACATATAAAATTGACGAAATAGGTATGAGCCTTCAACAAAATTTTTCGTCTCATAATTAATATTTTATCGAAACCTATTGTTAAAAACTTAAAAACATTTAATAGATGGCACAAGTAAAACCAAAAAGACACGGACCGGCTATGGACATGACCGCCATGTGTGACGTAGCATTCTTATTGTTAACTTTCTTTATCATGACCACGACTTTCAAAAGTCAGGAAACGGTTAAAGTTATAACCCCTTCTTCGGTGTCTGATTTAATTGTAGAAGAGAAAAACATCGGAACTATATCAGTTACTAACGAGGGCAAGTATTTCTTCGGTATAACTGAGCCAGTAGAAAGAAGAGCGTTCATCAATGTATTAAACACAAA
Source organism: Spirosoma fluviale (assembly GCA_945885545.1). Taxonomy (GTDB): domain Bacteria; phylum Bacteroidota; class Bacteroidia; order Cytophagales; family Spirosomataceae; genus Leadbetterella; species Leadbetterella lacustris. The sequence continues at coordinate 2,834 of CAMCYZ010000154.1, read as the reverse complement.
AATGAACCTCGGACTATCGACAGACGAACAAAACACTTTTACTAAAATAGCTGAAGTAGGTGTGGGTAAAGAAGGATTAAAATCTTATCTAAACCTTAACGCTTCAGACAGAGAAAAAGTAAAGGTTCCAGGCATAGCCTGTGACTCTGTAAATACTGAGCTCGTTGATTGGGTGAAGGCCTATGCAGAATCTAATCCAGCAGGTAACCTTGCCATTAGAGGAGACGTGAAAACGCAATATCCAGCAGTTAAAGTACTTTTTGACGAATTGGGTAAGGCCAAAATTTACAAGTTTAGATTAGTAACCAAAGGAGAATAATACCATAACCTTAATATAAGAAATGGCTGAAATACAAGAAAAAGACTCCGGTAAGGGTGGTAAGGTAAGGTCGAAAAAAAATTCAGGAAAACCAGATATGACACCAATGGTGGATCTGGGCTTCCTTCTGATTACATTCTTTATGTTTACCACCACGTTTAGCAAACCAAACATGATGAAGCTAAACATGCCAGAAAAGAACGACGAAGAACCTGAAGATCAAGAAACCAGCGAAATCAAGTTATCTAATACCATATCAATTGTTATGGGCAAAGACGACAGGATATTTTATTATCAACAAGCGGTTTCTGATGTAACAGCTGCAGATTTGATTGAGACTGACTACTCCGAAAACGGAATTAGAGCAGAAATCATGAAGAAAAAATTGGCAGCTTTAGATAGTTCTAAATTTACTGTTATTTTGAAACCAACCAAAGAAGCTACATTCAAAAACACTGTAGACATCTTGGACGAAATGGCGATAACAGGCAATAAATTGTATGCGATAGTTGATGTCCAGAAACAGGAAGAAGATGCATACAATGAGAAAATGAAAACTCCGAAAGGAGGTAATTAACACTAAGGTTTTAATCTCAAAAAAATATGAGCAGTAAAGCAGAAAATGTAACCTTAGACGATATAGTATTCGAAAACCGTAACAAGGAATACGGAGCTTACTATCTGAGGAAAAATTATAGAGGCTATTTGACTCGTGCTTTGATATATGGAACCAGTATATTTGTGCTGTTGTTTGGAGGTGCTTATACCTACAACAACTACATTCTTCCTAAGCTTCAAGAAGCCAAGGATAGAGAAGTAGAAATAGACTTATCCAAGTTGAAAGAGGAGTTGCCGGAGGAGAAGATAGACATTCCACCTCCACCACCGCCACCACCAGTGGAACCACCACCAGAAGTGGCTCAGATCAAGTTCTTGCCACCGGAGCCTAAAAAAGACGAAGAGGTTTTGGTAGAAGAACCACCACCACCTGCTGAGGAAGTGGAAAAAGCAGTAATATCTAATAAGACAGTGGAAGGTGTTGATGCAGTGGATGCGTTTATTCCACCTCCTCCTCCAGAAGAAGTTAAGATTGTTGCTATTGAAAAACCGAAGGAAGAGGAAATCTTTACTGCGGTTGAGCAAAATCCAGAATTCCCAGGTGGAACAAGTGCCATGTATAAATTCCTTGGCGAAAATATCAAATATCCTGCGTCAGCTCAAAGAGCCAACGTGTCAGGTAGAGTTTTCGTGAAGTTCGTAGTTGAGAAAGATGGTTCTATTGGTAATGTTGAAGTAATGAAAGGAATTGGTTTTGGTTGTGACGAAGAAGCTTTAAGAGTTATCAAATCTATGCCAAAATGGAATCCAGGTCGCCAAAACGGTAAAAACGTTAGGGTATTCTACAACATGCCAGTGGTATACAAACTAGATTAATACGAATGGAGGATTTATTCGGTAAAGCAAAAATCTGGCTTCAAATTATAATAGGCATCGGATATACTTTATTAGGTGGCTATGTAATCAAAGAAAAATGGTTTTTGACTTCGTTAGATGAAAAAATAGCTTGGGGCTTAGGTGTTGTTTTAATTCTTTACGGATTTTACAGAATCTACCGAGCTTTTCAAATATCAAAAGAAGAGTCGTTGTAAAACGGCTCTTTTTTTTTAAAAATTCCTGAAAGGCACCAAAGCTGTAGAATTTTGTTTCCCACAACGCTAGACACATTCTTCTAATATCAACGGAACTGATACTATACTGCACCAATACTATTTTGATAATTTTACCTAAGATGTTCAAAATCTAAGGATTGCCTTATCCTCCTGTAATTTGGCCTTAAACACCCTAAATACTTTTACTCTAACAATTTAAGTAAGCTTCTCCTGCTTTTGGAATATTGTAAAACTATCAATTACGTTCTATAACTAACTTTTTAATTAAAATAATCATTAAATCATTGCATAGTAAATTTTTATTATTACATTAGTACTGTAAATGAAACAAAATGGTACCTATTGTTGGATTTACAACGTAAATTTTCAAAAATAAAACAATACTATTATGGCAGAGATTGAAACAAACCCCGCAAAAGGCAAACGCCTAATTAAAAGAACATCCGCCAAACCTGACATGACCCCTATGGTGGACTTGGGCTTTTTGCTGATCACTTTCTTTATGTTTACAACCACCTTTACTACGCCCAACATGATCAAGCTCTTCATGCCTGATTGTGAAAAAGGATGCTCCCCTGTGAAAGCCGAAAATACAATCACTTTTATACTAGGTAAAAACGATAGAGTTTTTTGGCATCAAAAAGATTTAGACGGACTCGCATCCGCCGATTTGACAGAAACAAATTTCACAACAAACGGCATCCGAAAACAAATATTGGAGAAGTACAGTAAGTCGAAAACACCAGAAAATTTCACCGTTATTATAAAACCGAGTGATGACTCTAACTTCAAAAACACGGTAGATATAATAGATGAGATGGAAATAACAAATATGAAGCATTATG
>CAMCYZ010000153.1:0-9329 GCA_945885545.1 Spirosoma fluviale | reverse complement strand
TTATAATAATGGCAAAGAAAGGAAATAGAGTTCAGGTTATATTAGAATGTACCGAGCACAAGACCACAGGTCAGCCAGGAATGTCTAGATACATCACTACCAAAAACCGTAAGAATACTACGTCACGTTTGGAGTTGAAGAAGTACAATCCGGTGTTGAAAAAAGTTACAGTACACAAAGAAATCAAGTAATTTGTTTGAATTATGGCCAAGGCCAAAGTCGAACATCAAACATTTAACATAAAAATACAATGGCAAAGAAAGTAGTTGCAACCCTAAGGGATAAAACAGCGTTGAAGAGTTTTGCGAAAGTTATCAAAGCTGTAAAATCTGATAAAACAGGTGCTTATTCATTTAAAGAAGAGATGGTTGCGGTTGACAACATCGCTGAAGCTTTAAAATAATAAGTAGTCAAAGATATTTATGAAAGCCTTGCCGTTTCGGTTAAGGCTTTTTGTTTTGTATAACATTTTAGTTTCTAATGCGGTGTCTGAGCGTAGTCGAAGATATTTTTTGCTAGTTTTGAGTTTTGAGTTTTGGGTTTTGAGTTTTGGGTTTTGAGTTGTGAGTTTTGAGTTGTGAGTTTTGAGTTGTGAGTTTTGAGTTGTGAGTACTGAGTTTTGGGTTTTGAGTTTTGAGTTTTGAGTTGTGAGTTTTGAGTTTTGAGTTTTTTTGGTGGTGAGTAATGAGTTTTTAAAATATTGAAACCTAAGATATACCAACATATTGTTAAAGTGGCTGAGGCTGATATTGATGAGCTGAATCATGTGAATAACGTGGTGTATTTCAATTATTTACAGCAAGCCGCTATGGCCCATTGGTATTCCTCTGTGCCTACTGAAATATCCGACAGCATGCGTTGGGTAGTGAAAAAACATGAGATTGAATACTTTAAACCGGCTTTTTTGGCGGACGTAATTGCGGTCAAAACGTGGGTCGATAATTTCTCAGGAGTTACCTCAGACCGGCATTATGAAATATACAAAGGCGATATTCTTCTTGTTAAAGCCCGTACACTTTGGGTTGCTCTTGATCCTATTTCTATGCGGCCTAAGCGTGTTCCATCTGATTTGTGGGAAAGATATTTTCGGGACTAAAGTTTTTTTCTACTGACAACAGGAAACTAAATTCTCACAAACGGAATTTATTTGATAAATTTGCATAAAACACTCAATCTCTGATAAATGGGCTTATTTGATTTTTTTAGTAAAGAAAAAAAAGAAACACTCGACAAGGGTCTGGAAAAATCGAAAACTAGTATTTTCGATAAGATCTCTAAGGCAATTGTAGGCAAATCTACTGTAGACGAAGAGGTATTGGACGAACTGGAGGAAATTTTGATTAGCTCCGATGTGGGTGTAGATACTACCATCAAAATCATCAATCGTATTGAGGCTCGAGTGGCCCGAGATAAGTTCGCCAATACGGATGAATTGGATGTCATTCTACGTGAAGAAATAGCCGAACTGTTGCAAGAAAATAACTCTCAAGATGTACAGAATAGCTTCGAAACCGAAAACCTGCCCAAGCCTTATGTACTGATGGTGGTAGGCGTAAATGGTGTTGGAAAAACTACAACAATTGGAAAGCTTGCCCATAATTTTCAGAAAAATGGCAAAAAAGTAGTGTTGGGTGCAGCCGATACTTTTAGGGCAGCCGCGGTAGACCAACTGAAGCTTTGGGGCCAACGCGTAGGAGTGGAGGTAATAGATCATGGTATGAATACTGATCCTTCGTCTGTCGCTTATGATGCCATTAAAGTGGGTGTAGAAAAAGGAGCCGATGTGATTATTATTGATACTGCAGGAAGATTGCATACCAAAGTCAACTTAATGAATGAGTTGGGTAAGATAAAACGAGTAATGCAAAAAATTCTCCCAGAAGCCCCTCACGAAGTGATGTTGGTTTTGGATGGAAGTACAGGCCAAAATGCTGTCATTCAGGCAAGAGAGTTTACCAAAGTGACTGAAGTTAATTCATTGACCATCACCAAATTGGATGGTACCGCCAAAGGTGGGGTGGTAATAGGCATTTCTGACGAATTCAAGATTCCTGTAAAATATATTGGTGTAGGTGAGAAAATGGAAGATTTGCAGGTTTTCAATAAAATGGCCTTTGTGGATTCTTTGTTTAAGAAATAAGGCTGATTTATTATTTGCCATGTGATAGTGAAATAGGCTGTTGAATATTAATCAACTGGATAAAATAGTAATACTTGTAATGTAAATTAATTCGATGATACATCCTTCAATACAGACAATGTTACCAAAGCTTGTGGAGCTTTTTGTTAAACATCAAGTTAAAAACGCTTTTGTATTTGGTTCCGCTGTTACCGAGAAATTTAATAGCAAAAGTGATGTAGACTTTCTGGTGAATCTTAAAGAAAATATCGACCCAGTTGAAGCAGGAGAACATTTATGGGATTTGCAAGACGAGTTGGCTGAGCTTTTAAAAAGAGATGTTGATTTGGTTACAGAAAGGTCATTGAAAAATCCATATTTTATTGGCGTCTTAAATCATACTAAAGTGGCTATTTATGGACAGAAGGATTAAGCTACTGAACGATATATTATTATGTATTGGAAATATTGAGAATTACTTGTATTCAGACAAAAGTTTCAATAACTACGAAAGTAATTCTCTTCTTCAGGATGCAGTAGAGAGAAATTTGATCACGATAGGGGAAGCAACTAATGCATTGTTGAAAATTGACCCAAGTATTAAAATATCAGACTCTCGTAAAATTGTAAATGCAAGAAATAGACTCACGCATGGTTATGATGAGGTAGACGCTACCCAAATTTGGAGTATTGTTATTAAGTATATGCCAATTTTAAAAATGGAAGTGGAAGAACTAATAAAGCAATCATGATGAAGTTTCTTTGACAGTTAATAGTCTTTAAATGAAAACATCCTCAAGCGAGTTCTAATGTTAGTAAAAGTAAAACTCCACTTGAAGATGTCAAATAAATTTTCGATTAAACTTTACTTCAAAAGCTTCTCAATCAAAGCCTTAGTAGCCTTTATGCCTTCGTCTTCGGATAGTTCCGTACCTTCAAATTCGATACCGATATCGCCCTTAAAGCCAGCATCTTTTACTATTTTCAATATTCTGACATAATCCATTTCTGATTCGTTGCCATCTTTTCCGAATACATGCGTTTTGGCACTTACACCCTTGGCATAAGGCATCAGCTCGGCTATTCCTTTGTATTTGTCATATTCTTTTAGGCATCCGTCTGGACCTCTTTCAATGCAGAAATTACCGAAATCGGGCAGTGCTCCTACGTTTTCCATGCCTACAGCTTTCATAACTCCTGCCAACCAAGAGCCGTCTGATGAATATCCGCCGTGGTTTTCAACTACCACATTGATTCCTTCTTTTGCCGCAAATTCGCCTAGTTTTTTAAGACCATCCGCTGCATTTTTAGCCACTTCTTCAGCAGTGCCAGTTCCAGCAGCATTAACTCTAATGGTGGCAGCACCTAAATATTTGGCGATTTTAACCCAATCGTGGTGATTTTCGACCGCTTTTTGTCTTTCCACGGAGTCGGCATTGCCCAAGTCACCCAAGGCATCACACATAATCAGACCTACTTTTACACCGGCATCGTCACATTTCTTTTTGAAACCTTCCCAATAGGCCATGTCTTTCGCTTTGCTGAAATAAAATGTATTCACCAATTCAATGGTATTTACGCCATAACCTGCGGCTATTTTCGGAAAATCATCTGGATGTAGTTTTCCTTGAAGAAGAGAGTCTGGGTTTTCTTTTAAAAGTCTTCCAAATGTCGCCCAATCACCATTTAGAGCATCGCCAAAGAAGCTTTTGTGTAGCGACCATTGGGCCAACGAGATGTTTAAATCAGGTTTTTGTTCGGTTTCTGACTTGCAACCTACTAGCAATGCGGTGCCTAAAAATAGGCCAAGAATGATTTTTTTCATGAAATTAAGATTGAGTTTGATTATTATTATACAAATATAGCTTAGAAAACGGAAATCACTCCTCCTATCGTTTGGGAGTTTGTGCGGCTTTCTTTTCAAAGTAGAACATCGACACTAAAACCATCAGAAAATAGCTAACCGCCAAGGCGTATGAGCCATAAATGAAGAAGTTTACATTGGTGGTTTTGTTTTGGAAAAAGTTCTTGTAAAACAATACCAATAAGCTTCCAAAATAGGCATAATAATCGGCAAGCGTAATCATGAATCCTACGGTTCCGGCGTATTTGAAGGCGGCCAACATGCGTTCAAAATATATACTGTTGCACATAGAATAAGCTACGTAAGCTCCAAAACCCACACTTATAAGCCAAAGAATTGGATTTATGATTTCCATTTGATATAAAAATGTCGCCAATCCAATGATTAATGCACCTAATAAAAGTAAACTCTGAATGACCATAAAGGCTTTTGCATGATTTTTAATCCACCGCATGGAGGCCATTAGTAACAAAACTGCTACTGCAATAGGTATTTCGGTTTTGGTAAATAGGGCGGTCTGACCTCCATAGCCCAATTCCTCGAGAATTTCTGGCATGAAATTGTCCCTAAATTCTCGATAAGCGGTGAGTAAAACATAGGAAATAATGAACAAAACCAATCCTATTCCGAATTCTTTTCTGAAGGCTTTGCGGTCATTTTTGTTCATGGGAAGCCTTTCCACTCGGTCATTTTTGTCGGCTTCGCTGGGTCTAGGAATCTGAGCCAAAAACCACACCGAAATGGCCAAAGGTATGTACATGATAGAATCTGCCACAAAAGGCATGAGAAATTCGGAGACATCAAAAGTACTCAAAACCCATTTGCCAATGCTCTTTGCAAACCCTGAGCCGATAATAAATGAGGCTGTCAATGCTGCCACTAGCAAATCGGTACTTTTTCTGCCCTCTAAAAAACCAAGAATAACTCCGTAAAACAAGCCAAGAGGCAAGCTACCTAGAAAAACAAAAAGTAGATTGTAAGGGGCTGGAGTTAATCCAAAAAACAACATACAAATCCAGGAAATACCGGTGAAAAACAAAAGGCCTTTGGCTCGATTTTCGGGTTTCATTTCTGAAACAATTTTTACGCCAATGCCTTTTGAAACCGCAAAGCCCAATACTTGGGCCGTGATTATCAGTATTTTAAAATGTATTCCCCAGAAATATAATTCCTCAAAAGTTGCGGCGGTGTATGCCCTTCTGAAAGGGTAAAAACAGAGGTAAGTACTAAAAGCGGCCGCTGCTGCAAATAGCGTTTGAACTGAAAGAGGAAGGTTTTGAATTCGTTTTGAGAGCAATGTTAAGGTTTTTGGAATCTCAATTTATGAAGAATTTAGCCTAAAGCAATAAAAATGTTTTACTTCTTGAAACTATTAATGAAGTACATTTTTTGGAGTAGTACCCTCAGAATGAAAATACTTTGGTCCATAAATTGTATATTATGCAATGATTTCCAATCGGCCAAGTCAAACAGTATTCGGGGATGTCGTTTCTTTTATGGCCGATAGTCGGATTTTTAGAAAGTAGGTCGAAATTTTTCTCTATCATTTGACCCTATTTTTCCCATTGTAATTCTCCATGCTCGGTTAGTGTGTATTTCAAGATTTCCGTTAAGTCTTTCCTTGCGGATTTTGTAACTTTTATTGAAAACATAATGAAATATTTACTGCTTAGTTTCTTCCATTAGATTCGATAGAAAGGCTTTATCGTAATTTTCAATATTTCCAGAAATTATGTCCTCTTCCCCAATTTTTACTTCTGCCAACACACTCTGGATTCTTAATTTTTCGTATTCAAGCATTTGCTTTCTAACTGCATCTTCGGCAGCAGAAGTAATCGACCTAAAAAGGCCTGATTTACTTGGCTTTGGAGGAAGTCAACATAGGGTTTGTTCAAGTCTATTCTACTCATATTTAATATTAACTGTAGTAAAGCTAGAGTAATACTGTAATAAATTAAAAGAATAATTGAATATTATTTCTAAATTCTGTCATTAAATAATAGTTTGCGTTTCCTCGATTTGAAAAATCGTGTTACAAAAATGGCACTTTAAACCTCAAATATTGAAATTGTATTGGTAATAATCGCCAAGCACTCGCGTATTTGAGCTTCGGTAATCACCAATGGTGGTGCAAATCGTATTTTGTTGCCATGCGTAGGTTTAGCCAAAAGCCCGTTTTCTTTTAGCATTAAACAAATATTCCAAGCCAATTCGGAGTCCTCCGTTGTGTTTACCTCTATGGCATTCAGAAGGCCTTTGCCCCTAACTAAGGTAACAATTGAGCTTGTTTCGATATATTTATTTAATTCAGCTCTAAAAATTTCTCCTAAATACGCTGCTTTTTCGGCTAATTTTTCATCCAAAACTACTTGAAGTGCCTCTTTGGCGACTTCGCAGGCCAAGGGGTTTCCTCCATAAGTAGAGCCATGTTCGCCGGGCTTGATGCAAAGCATGATGTGGTCATCGGCTAAAACAGCTGAAACCGGTAGCACACCACCAGAAAGTGCTTTTCCTAAAATCACGATATCTGGTCTAATTTCTTCATGGTCAACACACAGCATTTTACCTGTTCTGGCAATCCCTGTCTGTATTTCGTCAGCTATAAAAAGCACATTAGCCGCTTTACAAAGTTTAGCTGCTTCTTTTAAGTAGCCCTTGCTGGGAACTTTCACGCCAGCTTCACCCTGAATGGGCTCCACTATAAATCCAGCCACAAACGGGTCGGAAATCAAGGCGTTTTCGAGGGCTTCTATATTGTCGTATTCAATTACATCAAAACCCGGCAAAAACGGTCCGAATCCATTTCTACTACTTGGGTCTACAGATGCAGAAATGACTCCTAAAGTCCGCCCGTGGAAATTTTGACTCGCAAACAGTATTTTGGCTTTTCCTTCGGGAATGCCCTTTTTTTCATAAGCCCATTTGCGGCATAACTTCAATGAGGTCTCTACAGCCTCTACGCCCGTGTTCATCATCAAAACTTTGTCGTAACCAAACAGTTCTGTGATGTATTTTTCAAAAGCACCCAGGGATGCACTGTGAAAGGCCCTGGAGGTCAGCGTAAGTTTTTGTGCCTGTTGGGTAAGTGCTTTTATGATTCGTGGATGACAATGTCCCTGATTTACAGCCGAATAGGCCGAAAGGAAGTCATAATAACGCTGACCTTCTACATCCCAAACAAATGGGCCCTCGCCACGTTCCAAAACCACTGGAAGTGGATGGTAATTGTGGGCACCATGTTTTTCTTCGAGTTCAATGTATACTTCGGTTTTCGTGATTTCGGCTGTCATATTTCTGATATTTTGTACAAAAAGGTTTATCTTTCTTTATATTTACAAAATATTGATAGTATTTTTTATTTTTAATGATAAAATAAAAAATATTCTTTATTGGATGGGTAGAAATATAAAATATGACTTTCTGAATTTAGATAAATATGGAATTAGACGAATACGATAAACTGATACTCATAGAATTAGAAAAGGATGGCAGAAAGCCTTTTTCTGATATTGCTAAAAACCTGGAAATTTCTAACACCATGGTGCATCAGCGGGTGAATAGAATGCGGACCGAAGGTATCATTAGAAAGATGGCCCTCGAACTTGACGAACGCAAAATGGGCTATGAATGGAGTGCTTTTACAGGTATTGTGCTGAAAGAAGATTGTAATTCGGAGATCATTATAGATGCCCTCAAGCAGATTCCTGAGGTGGTGGAATGTTATTATATTACTGGACAATATACCCTGTATATCAGGATAGTAGCCAAAAATAGTGAACACATGAGAAGGGTTTTGTATGAAAAAATTGACCATATTCCGGGTGTATTGAAAACCGAATCCCTGATAGATTTTGGACGGGCTTTTAAAAGAAATGTACCGATTGAGTGATTACATTTACCTAAAAAAAGTATTTTTGCACATAATTTCATCTTCAAAATCATGTCTAAAAAGATATTTCTCGACAACGCAGCCACTACACCTCTTGACCCAGAAGTTTTCGAGGCTATGCTTCCTTATTTCAAAGAACATTTTGGCAATCCGTCGTCCATTCATTCGCATGGCCGAAAAGTAAAGTCAGCTTTGGAAATGGCTAGGAAGTCGGTCGCAGCTATTTTGAATACTTCACCTGGCGAAATTTTCTTCACTTCGGGCGGAACTGAGGCCGACAACACGGCCATCATTCAGTCGGTGGAAACGTTGGGCGTGAAACATGCAGTTACTTCTCATTTAGAGCATCACGCGGTTTTGCACACTTTAGAAAATCTGGCTAAACTGGGTAAAATAGAGTTGACTTTTTTGGAAAATGATGCTGCTGGGAATTTAGACCTAGACAGCCTAAGCGGAATATTAAAAGATAAACCTAAATCCTTGGTGTCGCTGATGCATGCGAATAATGAAATAGCTAATCTATTAGATATCAATAGGGTAGGGGAAATTGTAAAACAGTACCAAGGGCTGTTTCATTCTGATACGGTACAGACAATGGGGCATTATACATTTGATATGCAGGCATTGCCAATAGATTTTGTGGTTGCAGGAGCTCATAAATTTCACGGCCCAAAAGGCGTTGGATTTTTGTATATCAATGCCAATTCTAAAATTAGCCCACTCATTCATGGGGGTGCTCAGGAGCGTAATATGCGTGGAGGTACGGAGAATATATATGGCATTATTGGCTTGGCTAAAGCTTTAGAAATAGCCAACGCAAACCTTGAAAATCACAAGAACCACATTAGAGGTTTGAAAAGTAGAATGAAGGACTTGCTTCAGGAAAAAATCCCTGGAGTTACTTTCAACGGAGCATCGGGAGATATTGAAAATAGTCTTTACACCGTTCTCAATGTAAGTTTTCCTCCACATCCTGATAATGAAATGCTACTTTTCAATCTTGACATTGAAGGGATTTCATGTTCGGGCGGTAGTGCTTGCTCTAGTGGCACAAACCTCGGGTCGCATGTATTAAATGCTCTTAAAGCTGATCCAAACCGTGCCAATGTCCGTTTCTCTTTTTCTAAATACACCACAGCAGAAGAAATTGACAGGACGGTTGGTGCTTTGGAAGGGTTGTTTGTGGTGAAATAAAAACGCGGAATTAAGATTTTAAGGATTCTTTCTTAATTTACTATGAATTTTTGAATTGATATCTGCTAGCATCCAATCTAAATAAAAAACTCACTCTAACTACTAGAATATTAAACCCTTTCAGGGTTTTTTACTCAAAGTGGGTCATTTTTATTATAAACATAATACCCCTTCGGGGTGGTTGATTGTCAAATGTTTATGCATTTTAGATTCAATTTTTTATATTTAGTCAGATACTAGTATTTTAATAAAGGCCGAAACTT